>NZ_JBVHQM010000005.1:0-395014 GCF_055567415.1 Streptomyces sp. NPDC026575 | reverse complement strand
ATCTACCTCGTCGCCCAGAACACCGGCCTCCTCGACAACATCTGGCTGCTGGTCATCCTCTACACCTCCATGAACCTGCCGATCGCCGTCTGGATGATGCGCTCCTTCCTGTCCGAGGTACCCGTCGAAATGCTCGAAGCCGCAGCCATCGACGGCGCCGGACTGCACACCACCCTCCTGCGCATCGTCGCCCCCGTCGCCATGCCCGGCATCGCCGCCACCGCCCTGATCTCCTTCATCTTCAGCTGGAACGAACTGCTCTTCGCCCGGGTCCTGACCGGCACCGTCGCCGGCACCGCACCGGTCTTCCTCACCGGCTTCGTCACCAGCCAGGGCCTCTTCCTGGCCAAGGTCTGCGCCGCCGCCACCGTCATCTCCCTCCCCGTACTCCTCGCCGGATTCGCCGCCCAGGACAAACTCGTCCAGGGCCTCTCCCTCGGAGCCGTGAAATGACGTCCGGTTCACCGGCCGCCCTCGCGCCAGCGCGCACCGTCCCGCCTGGCGCGGCAATATCGCTCGTCTGAGCGGAAACAGCTCATCTTTCAAAATGCCACCGCAGGCTATTGACACCGCATTTCACGGATCTTTAATGGAAGGGAAATTGCATATATGAGCTGTTATTGCTCACATGAGCAAACCGCCGATGCGGCCGAGTTGATCGCACGCTTGCCTGTTTGAAGGGTCAAGGAAAATGACTGTTGTGGCTGAATTCGCCATCCCCCGTGATGTCGAAGCGACCTCTGCCTCGTGCGCGTTGCCGGCAGTCCTGTCCTCCGCCCGGCAGGCGCGCGCCTTCACCGCGGAATTCCTGCGACTGCGCGGCGAGGGCGAAGAATTCATCGAAGCCGCCGTACTGATCGTCTGCGAGCTGGCCACGAACGCCATTCGGCACGGCGCCCGGCTGCCGGCCGAATACGGGCGCGAGCGGGGGCCGGATTCCTCGATCACCCTCAGGCTGGCGCTGGCGTCCGATGTGCTGCACATCGAGGTGCACGACGGCTCGGTGATCCTGCCCGTCCAGCGTGCGGCCGGACGTGAGGAGGACTGCGGCCGCGGGATGACGATCATCGCCGCACTCGCCGAGTCCTGGACGTGCGGACCGGATCCCGCCGGCGGCAAGTGGGTCCGGGCGACGCTCCGGCGGGCGCCCGACGCCCTCCAGGGCTGACCCGAATCCTCCCGCCTCCGCAGCCGCCCCGCGCAGCCCCGAGCCCCCTCGCCTCCGTCGACCGTTCTGGCTTCGCGGCACATTCGCCGCCGTCGGCTGGAAGGACGCCCGTGCCGGTGCGCTACGTGGGCCTTTCGGACGGCGAAGCGCGCACGGCAATGCCGAGTCGCGGGGTGTCGGAGTTCTACGTCGATGCCCTGATCGGAGTCGCCCGCGCCTACCGCGACGGCGGTGCCGAGACCGTCACGTCGACCGTGGCCGACCTCACGGGCGTATGTCTACCCGGCCTGTCGGTCGGTGTCGTCCCCGTCCGGACCGGGGGCGTGCTGCCCCAGGCCCCGAAGGATCGCGATCTCCACGGGTGAGTACGCGCCGTCGGCCCGCTCCAGTTCGTACGGCGCGGCCGGCATCAGCGGCGGCTGGGCCATGAAACGCGGCCGCACCCCGTGGTGCGGTTGCGCGGAGTGCACCAGGAACGGATGGCACAGGAAGACGTCCCCCGGGGACCCGGTGGCGAGGGCGAGTGGCCGATGGTCGGACGCCGCCACCAGATCGGGCGCGAGGGTCAGCCTGCTCGCCCCGTCCTCCCCGTACTTCTCCAGCACCTTCGGCACGTCGAGGTGTGAGCCGACCCGGATCCGGGTCGGGGCGTCCTCCGCACCGACCTCGCTGAACAGGAACAGCATCAGCAGCGCCCGGCCCCGGGAGCGCAGATTGGTGAAGTACCAGCTCTCGCCCTCCGGCAGATAGCTCCCCTCGATGTGCCAGCCCGCGTCGTCCGGCTCCTCCTCGTGCGGGAAGCGCAGCGGGAACGTGCCCAGCGAGTAGCGCGGCTCCCAGCGTCCCTCGCCGACCAGCAGGTCGTACGCGCGTTGCAGGGACGGAGAGTTGGGTGCGGCGGCGAACGGCCCCTGCGCCATACCGGCCACCCAGTGCACCGGCTGCGTCCAGGTCGCCGGATCGTCCGGGTCGCAGCCCGTCTCTCGCCACAGCAGCCGCGCGCAGTCCGCGGCCACGCGCGGTGCGACGGCGCCCTCCAGCTTCACGTAGCCGTCGCGGAGGAATCGGGATACCAAGGTCGTGTCGTCCATGCCCCCATCGTGCGGCGACACCGATCCCGATCACCCGACATTCTCCGCACCGCCTTTGTCGGGTGCGCACCGCGCAAGGGGCCCGGTCACCCGACGATCAGTCCTGGCGCTCGACAGCGTCCGGCTGGAGCCGCAGTTCCTGGACCTGATAGCAATCCGAGTAGATGGTGGCCACGATCGCCCCGCACGCGCAGACGAGATTCGGCCCCCATTCACCGTCCATTCCGCAGCAGTACCCGCGGCGCATCGCGGTGTCCGGATGCCCCTCCAGGCCGAGGCCGTCTTCGGAATTGAGCACGATGGTGCCTCTCGGACCGGACTCCACCAGCAGGCCGGAGGCGGTATCCAGTACGTAGGGAGGACCGGACGGCTCGGGATCAAGGGCAAATTCCCCCGGAGTCATCCGCACGATGGGATCGCTGGTATGGCCGTTCGCGTCCGTCGGCGATGCCTCGGGCCGGAACCACCCTTCCTCCGCGTTCGGATCCGGCAAGGATCGCTCGGTGAGTGGCCGGGTCACCACGCGGTGGCAGCCGCGACACCGGAAGACGGTCATGGAGCACCTCGTTTCTCCGATCATTATCGGCGGTCCAGGTGCTCGATCGCCCAGCGGGCCGGTCGGTCACGGCCGGACGACCGAGGCCGAAGCAGACGATCCGCCGTCACGCCGATGGCGGTGGGGCCGGTTACGGGCGGACGAGACCGGCGAGGTCGCCCACGGCCGCCCGTATATGAGCCTGTGCGCGCCGGACGCTCCTGCCCGCACACCACCAGGAGAGCCGTTCGCCCGTCTCGCGCGGATGCATGCCGAGGTCGTGCTCGTCGCACACCGGCCAGGTCTGCCAGAGACACTCGGCGACGGTCTCCTGTGCGGCATCGGTGACGGCCGCCAGCGCGAGGTCGGGAGATTCCGCCGAGTCCGGATCCAGGACGTTGCCGTGCCACTCGCCGTTGGCCAGGGCCACGTAGACATGCTCGGCCACGCCCTCGTCGTACGAGGGAAGGCCGACCAGTCGCAGAGGTTCTTGGGCGGGCAAGGTCGCCGCGAGGTCCCGGTTGACAAGGGCCAGAGCCTCGTCCCACAGCGGGTAGTCGCCCGCCAAGACCGGGCGGGGCTCGGGGAGTTCGAAGTGACCACGCATGGAGACCATCCTGTACGACGGAGCGGACAGCGCTTACCCCGCAGCATGCCGCACGTCGCGCGCCGTCCGCCGCGTGGGACCCCGCTCGACGACGATCCGGTTCGACCAGCCCTCGGTTACCGGGGGCTGGAGCGCTCCAGGTGCCGCAGACCGCCTGAGTGGTCGGTGGCATGTTGAGGGTGGTGCGGGGCGGGAACGGGCCCGGTGGTGGCCGTGAGCCGGCTTGGTCGGCGTCGGCCGCTCAGGCCCCACGCCCTACGTCGTCCTTCATCCGAGCCCGGCTCTTCGCCATGAGCTCCTGCGCTTGCTGTTCGATGTCGTGCGGATCCAGCCCCAGGGCGCGCCCGAGATTCGTCGACCAGACCGCCGAACGAACGCTGGCCTCGAAGTTCAGGTCGGAGCGGATCGCGTCCCGCGCTGCTTGACGGTTCTGGCTCACCATGACGAACGTCGACAGGAAGATCGCCTCCAGGCTGACGATCATGGTGAGGAGTCCGAAGGGAAACGGATCGAAGATCGCGGCTTGCCCGAACAGGCCCTCGTTCGCCGCGATCCACCCGGCGAACCACAGCATGTGCACATACACGAAGGCCATGGAGCCGGCGAATGCCGTGATCGCATCCGCGAGGTGATCCTGGACGCCGCGCCCGCGGGCGAAGAGCTCCTGCTCATGCGGCAGATGGGTGATCGGATGCGGCCAGGAACCGTCCGCCGGCCCACCGGAACGGGAAGTCATGGCGCCATCCTGCCCGCGCCGCGGACATTGCCGAAGAACGAGAGCCCTCGGCGCGTTGTCGGAGCCGTGGCGCGGACGGCCCCGCGATCACCGCCCACGCCCTGCTCGCGGCCCCCAGCTTCGCGGCCGCCCGGGAGATCCCCTCCAGGAGCAAGGACATCTTGTCGGGCGTCCAGTCGACGACATGGAGGTGCACCCCACCGTGCCGCCGCGGGTCGAGTACACCCTCACCGAGCCGGGCCGAGCCCTGCGAGCGACGGTCGACGCGATGTGCGACTGGACCCACCGCTACCTCGGTCACATCGAGAGCGCACGCCACCGCTTCGACGCCTGATGCCCCGGGGAGCGGCCCGCCCTCACTCTGTGTCATCGCCGCCCAAGGCCCACGGCCAAGGCGCCGACCCGGCGGGGCGGGGTCGCAACGGCCTCCGCTGTGCTACGGGGCCGTGTCAGGTGTAAAGAGGAGGTATGTACCTCGGGCGGCGCATCGTTGATCTCCGCCGGTCACTGCGTGCGCGTGATGCGATGGTGGCCGTCCCGCTCGCGTGGATAGTGGCCGTCGTCGTCGCCGACAGCCTTGCGCCGCCGAACATCCACCTCGGTCCGCTGCTGGTCGCCGCCCCCGCGATCACCGTCGCCTTCGGCGGCCCCTGGCTGACCGGATTCGTCGCCGCGGTCGCCGTTACGGCCCAGGTGCTCGTCGCGCTGCTGCGCGACCGCGACGAGCTGATCTCGGCGAACCACTGGGCGCAGATCGCCGCGCTCCTCATCGTCGGACTGAGCGTCGTGATCTACTCCGTACTGCGAGAGCGCCGCGCCAGAGAGCTGAACCAGGTCCGGTACGTGTCGGAGACCGCCCAACGGGTCGTGCTGCGGCCGCTGCCCAAGCACGTCGGACCGCTGCGCGTCGCCTCCCTCTATCTCGCCGCCGAGGCCGAGGCCAAGATCGGTGGCGATCTGTATGCGGCCGTGCGCACCGATTCCGGGACCCGGCTGCTCGTCGGTGACGTGCGCGGCAAGGGCATGACCTCCGTCGGTGACGCCGCCCTGCTGCTCGGCGCGTTCCGCGCCGCGGCTCACCGCCAGGCGACCCTCCCCGAACTGGCGGCCTTCCTCGACGGCAGCGTCTGCTGGAACCTCACCGAGCCGGGCGAGAAGGAGCAGGCCGGAGAGACCTTCATCACCGCCGCGATCCTCGACATCCCCGACGAGGGCAGCGAGGTGAACATGATCGACTGTGGGCATCCACCGCCGATCGTGGTGCGAGACGGCCACGTCTCGAAGATCGACGCCTACCAGCCCGCGCCACCGCTGGGCCTCGGCGACCTGGGGCACGCGCGCTACCACGTCGACACGTTCACCTTCGGCGTCGGAGACCTGCTGCTGCTCTACACCGACGGCGTCATCGAGGCCCGCAATGCCAAGGGCGCTTTCTATCCGCTCGCCAGGCGGATCCACGCCTGGCCCGAGCGTCATCCCGACCCCCTCCTGCACCGCCTCCGGCGTGATCTCCTCGACCACGTCGGCGGACGGCTGGACGACGACGCCGCCATGATCGCCATCGAGCGCCTCCCCATGTGATCGGTCAGTCCTTCAGGGCGAGCAGTACGCCGGCGCCGGCGAAGGCCACTCCGGACAGCAGCAGGTACACCGCCGGCCCTGTCATGTGCTTCCACATGAGCACCCGTGCCGTCCGGGGTTTCCCGTCCTCGTACACCACCTGAACCTCACGCCCCCTCGCCAGGTTCATCCCGGTCCCGCGCATCTGGGGCGAGAACTCCACGCGGTGTCCCTGCTGGTCGACGAAGGCGATGACCGGCACCCAGTTGTGGCCGTCGGCGTAGTCGTCCCGCGTGTTGTCGACCACGACACCCGGGGCGCGAACACCGGCCCGCTTCAGCCGCCGCACCACGACCATCTCCCGCACCGCGAAGCCGACCAGCAGCAGGGCAACGGCACCGCACACCACCACACCCCACGCATTGCTCACGATCGACTGCCCTTTCGGCTTCGTCCGGCACTCCGAGCCCTCGCACACGGAGGGGGGACGCAGCACCCCCGAGACCGGTTGCGGAACCGGACGCCCCGACCGGCGGTGCGAGATGCCGAAACGCCCCGAACCGGTCATGGTCCGGGGCGCTTCCGGCATTCGGATCCGGATGAGCGGGGGATCAGGTGCCTGGGCGGGGAGCTCGCAGGTGTGCACGCCGGGCCAGCTCTTCGTCGTCGACCAGGGTGAGCATGGGCTGACCCGGCGCACACAGCATGGTGACGAGGAAGCGGCTCCAGGAGTCCGACCGGTTGTTCCCGTCCTGGTAGTGGATGACATCGCCGCCCGGCTCCCAGAACGTCTCCCCGGCCTTGATCACCCGTTCGGGCTCGCCTTCCAGCTCGAAGAGCATCTCGCCCTCCAGCATGTAGCCGAAAGCGGGTCCCGAGTGCCGGTGCGGCGGGGTGCCGGGGTCGCCGGGAGGGAACTCGATGAGGACGGTCATCGCCTCCGCCCCCTTCGGAACGGACGGCGGCTTCACCGACTGCAGCACGGTGAGCGCCGTCTTCCAGGATTCCGAGCGGGGTTGGCTCTCAGCGCTGTTCGCTGCCGGCTCGTCGTTCGACATGGTGCGGCCTCCAGTGGCGGGCCGGCTGGTTCAGGAGAGCCAGTCGCTGTAGTGGGTGGGGGCGATACGGGCGTCGCCCTTGGCGATCAGAGCGTCGCCCTGAACGGCGGCGAACATGCCGGCGGAGTCGTCGGTGACGACCCTGCGGCCGTCCGGACGGGCATCGAGGGTGATCCGGCCGAGTTCGTCGAGGGGGAGGACGTCGGGCCCGGCGATGTCGAGGGCGCCGTTCAAAGGGGTCCCGGCAGCGACTTCGGCGACCGCGTCGGAGACGTCCTGGGCGGCGATCAGCTGGAGCGGGGTGGTGGGCAGGCGGACGGTGTCGCCCTCGGTGGTCCACGACAGGATCGCGTCCATGAACTCCATGAACTGGGTGGCGTGGACGATCGAGTAGGGGATCGGTCCGGCCTTGAGGATGTCTTCCTGCAGGACCTTGGCCCGGTAGTAGTCGAGGTCGGTTACCTGGTCCGCGCCGACGATCGAGAGGATGACGACGTGGCCCACTCCACCCTTCTGGGCGGCGGCCAGCAGGTTGTCCATCGAGGTCTGGAAGAAGGCCGGTGAGGCGTCGTCGAAGGTCGGGGAATTCGTCAGGTTGACGACGACGTCGGCGCCGGCCACCGCCTCCGCCAGACCCTGCCCTGTGATCACGTCGACACCTGTGGACTGCGAGTGCGGCACGGCCTCGTGCCCGGCCGCGTTCAGCTTTTTCACGACCCGGGACCCGATCAGGCCGGTACCACCGATGACTGCGATCTTCATAGGCCACCTTTCGTCGCGCACCGATACGTCATGCGTCCAGATTGCGACGGGGCGGTGCGCGGCGCACGCGGGCCATGCGCTCCTGGGCATCCCGGTGGCGCTGCGGGCCGCTGTCGGCCGGGCATCCGCAGCCCCGGAGTCGGCTGGTTGCGGGGAGTTCAGGCGTACGCGTCCTCGATGACGACTCGTCGCACTGTGCGCAGCGTCGACTGGAGGCTGTCCAGATCGGTCGAGCCGAGAGCGAGGCGGAGCGCCTGTGGTGTGTGCTTCGAGGTGGTGAAGGGCTCCGCTGTGCTCACCGAGATGTTGTGCTGACGCGCGAGGGTGGCGGTCAGACGATCGGCGCGTGCGTCGTCGGGCAGCGTCAGCCATGTGAAGTAGGACGAAGGGTGGCTGATCAGCGGCAGCCCTGCCAGTTCTTGTCTGGCGACTGCTTGGCGGGCCTTGGCGTCGTCCCGTTTCTGCGCCTCCAAGTGGTCCACCGTGCCGTCGTCGAGCCAGTGGCAGGCGATCGCGGTGGTGAGGGCTGGGGTGTTCCAGGTGGTCGCCCGAATCGCGCGTTCGAGCGACGGCACCCTGGACGGCGGGGCGACGACGAAGCCGACCCGGAGGCCGGTGGCGACGCTCTTGGACAGTGCCGATACGTAGACGGTGATGTCCGGTGCGCTTGCAGCCAGAGGTGGTGGAGCGTCCTCGACCAGGTAGGCGTATGCGGCGTCTTCGATGATGAGCGGACCGTACTGCCGAGCGATCTCGATCAGACGGGTGCGGTCAGTTGCCGGCATGACCCAGCCCAGAGGGTTGTGCAAGGTGGGCATGGTGTAGATCGCGCGCACCGGGCGGGTCGCGCACAGCTTCTCGAAGGCATCGAGATCGGGCCCGTCGGCCGTTGTGGGGATGGGCTCGATGTGGAGATGAAAGGCATGCGCGAGCACCTTGAAACCCGGGTAGGTGAGTGCGTCGACCGCGACGACGTCGCCGGCGTTGAGCGCGGCCATGACGGTGATGGCCAGGCCGTGCTGCGCACCGTTGACGATGAGGATCTGATCCGCGTCAGGAGTGATTCCCCGACGCCTCAGGTGCCGTGCGATCGAGGCTCTGTCCTGGGAACGCCCTCGATGTGGTTGGTAGCGCAGCAGCGAGTCGAGTTCGCCGGAGGTGGCGACCTCTCGCAGAGCCTGCCGTAGGAGATCGGCTTGGCCGGGCAGCGCCGGATAGTTGAAGTTGAGGTCGACCGCATCCGTGGCGACGACTTGCTGATCGATGCCGTGACCGGCGGGAACCGCGATGTCACGGACGAACGTGCCGCGGCCCTGCTCCCGGCTCACCAAGCCCATCGCTTCCAGCTCGGCGTACACCCGGGTCGCGGTCACCACGGCGATGCCCTCGCGTGCGGCGAGCCCGCGGTGTGTCGGCAGCCGCACACCTGCGGCGAGCCGGCCTGTCCGGATGTCGGATGCGAGCGCGTCGACCAGGATTTTGTACCGCGAGGCTGCCATGCGCCGAATTGTATCCATGACAATTCTTTGACTGTCCTGTTCGCAGGTCCTTACCGTCAAGGCCCACTCACATCCGGAAGGGCGGCCGCCGTGCACATCGCCATCCTCACCTTCGAGGGCTACAACGAGCTCGACTCCCTGATCGCGCTCGGTGTGCTCAACCGCATCAAGACCGACGACTGGCGCGTCACCATCGCCACCCCCAGCCCCAGGGTGACGTCGATGAACGGGGTGGTCGTCGAGCAGATGGCCACTCTTGAGGAGGCGTGCACCGCTGACGCTGTCATCGTCGGCAGTGGCATCGCCACGCGCGAGGTCGTCGAAGACCAGGCGATCATGAACATCCTGCGCGGCCTGGATCCCTCGCGCCAACTCATCGCCGCGCAGTGTTCCGGCGCGCTCGTGTTGGCCAAGCTCGGCCTGCTCAACGGCGTCCCCGCCTGCACCGACCTGACCACCAAGCCCTGGGTCATCGCCGCCGGCGTCGAGGTGCTCAACCAGCCCTTCTACGCCGAGGGCAACATCGCCACCGCCGGCGGCTGCCTCGCCTCCCACTACCTCGCCGCCTGGATCATCGCCCGCCTTGAGGGCGACGACGCCGCCGAAGGCGCACTGCACTATGTCGCCCCGGTCGGCGAGAAGGAGGAATACGTCGAGCGCGCGTGGCGAAACATCACCCCCTACCTGCCCGCTCCCACACCGGCGCTCGTCTGACAACGGTGGCTCCTTCGGCGAAGAACGGAGCGCGGTCACGACGGTGGCCAGCAGGCGGAAGGAGAGCCGGCTGAGGCGCATGAGCAGACTGGACACGATGGGGGATGCGCGGAAGTCCACTGCCTGATTCAGGCTCAGGCGGCGGAGGGGCGAGGCCATCAGGGGAGGAACAACGTAGCCGTCAGGACGCGGAAGCGGTCGACGACGGCATGGTGATCGGAGCACACCCCGCATGACCTCTCAGGAGGTTTCGTCTCCCGCCCGGACCTGCGCAAGCACGTCAAACAGGGACTGGCGGTTGCCCAGGACCGGTCCGGTCGATCACGCTGACGAGCCGGCTGCCCCGGACGCGCGATCCGGCCGCCGATTGCAGGGGCCACGCAGTATCGTCGGGAGTCCTGAGTGCGGCCACTCGGCCCGCGACTCATGGGCGGGGCGGCCCGCTTCGCGCCACGGTCTCGCGCCATCCGCAGCTCGGACAACGGAGGTACCGCACATGAACGTTGACATCGGCCGACCGACCTTCCTGCTGGTCCACGGAGGCTGGCACGGAGCCTGGTGCTGGGACTCCGTACGCGCCGCGCTCGATGCCGACGGTTGGCGGTCCCACGCCGTCGACCTGCCCAGCGCCAACCCCCCGGACGACCGGCCCGAAGGCGCCCGGCCGGTGGGCATGCTGGACGACGCGGATGCCATCCGGGAGAGCCTCCGGCGCATCGACGGCCCGGTGGTGGTGGTCGCCCACTCCTACGGCGGCGTCCCCACCACGGAGGCCATCGCGGATGCCCCGAACGTGGTACAGGCGGTGTACCTCGCCGCCTTCCAACTGGACGTGGGCGACAGCGTCTTCACGTACCTCGGAAAGCCCGCGCCGGACGACGACGGCACGGACCACGCCCCGCCGTACGAGCACGCCCGGCGCATACTCTTCGACGACGTGCCCGAGGCCGATGCCGCCCATGCCGTGGCCCGGCTGCGCCCGCAGAGCGTACGGTCCTTCACGGAGAAGGTGACCACGGCAGGATGGCGCACCGTGCCCTCCAGCTACGTCGTCTGCGACCGCGACCAGGCACTCGAACCGTCCCGGCAACGCGAGCTCGCCACGCGCGCCGATTCCGTCCACCGGCTGCCGAGCAGCCACTCGCCGTTCCTCTCCATGCCCCGGCAACTTGCCACTCTCCTGGGCCGGATCGCCACCTCCACCCTCCCCGCCCCGTGACGGTGATTCGCCCCGTCCCGGCCAGGACTTGTCCGGTCGATCATGTGGCTGCCTTGGGCCCGGGGCGTTGTTCCGGGCATGGGGCGGGGTGATCTGAGTGCCGCGGACCGGGCCGGGCAGGCCCCGCACCAAGCCGGACAGCCTCGCGGCGGACAGGGCATACCGCAACGGGCCCCTGTTGCGCAGTTGCGGCTCCCACTCGCCCCGCGCGGCCGACCACCGCAGGCCGCACGTCGAAGGCGGTTGACGCATCTCTTGCCGGTTGACGCATCTCTCGCCGCGGGCCTGGCGTGGTCCGTCGTCCAGGGTTCATGCCTACCTGCCCCAGATCTTCAGATACGCCGTGCGGTAGCCGGGCGGGTCCCAGGTCGTCGCGCCGCGGCTGTTGGCGGCGGTGGCGATGTGTACGGGGGCGACGTATCCGCTGGCGGGTGTGCCGGAGAAGGCGCGGTTGAATTCGTCGAGGATCTGCCAGCCCTGTTGGGCGAAGGGTTCGGGGACGGTGGCGGCCTGGAATTGGCGGCTGTTGATGCGCTGGAAGGCGGAGGGGTCGCCGTCGCCCGCGCCGATGTTGAAGGGCGCGCCGGCGCCCTTTTTGCGGGCTGCGCGGAGGGCCGGGGCGGCGTCGGCGAAGTAGACGTCGTTGATGGCTACGGAGTGTGTCCAGGTGTCGCCGAAGCGGGAGAGGAGGGAGGAGACCTCCTGGGGGGTTCGGCTGCTGGTGTCCGAGATCGGGATGTTCTCCTCGGACAGGATGCGCATGCCGGGGCAGGTGGCGAGTTCCTTCTTGATCAGCTCGGACTTGTTCCTGGCGAACGGGATCGAGGCGTCGGTGAACACGACGACTCCGGCGTTGCCGTGGGAGTGCGCGATGATCCAGTCGGCGCTGATCCTCGCGACATCGCCGACCCTGGTGGTGACGTTGCTGAAGAGTTCGGGGTCCTTGCTCGGGCCGGGGGAGTCGACCGCGTGCCAGCCGACGAGCGGGATGTGTTCCGCGGTGGCCTTCGCGACCTGCTGCGACGTCAGATGCGGGTCGAAGCCGCCGATGACGATGCCGGACGGCT
Source organism: Streptomyces sp. NPDC026575 (assembly GCF_055567415.1). Classification (NCBI taxonomy): domain Bacteria; kingdom Bacillati; phylum Actinomycetota; class Actinomycetes; order Kitasatosporales; family Streptomycetaceae; genus Streptomyces; species Streptomyces sp. NPDC026575. The sequence goes on along the minus strand of NZ_JBVHQM010000005.1, from coordinate 382,998 downwards.
TCAGCGCGATGGCCTGGCTGAACGCCGCCTGGATCCCGGCGGGCGTGCCCTGGCCGTCGATCACCCTGACGTCCCAGCCGATGGCCTTCGAAGCCTCCTCCACGCCCTCGGCGGCGCCCGCGACGCCCGGGTTGTTCATGGTCTGCGCGACATAGATGATCTTCTTGCCTGATAACGCCCTGGGGCCGCCGTCGGGGCCGCTTCCCGCGCGGCCGGTCCGCTCGGCCTGCGCAACGGCCTTCTTGGCCCCGGCCAGGGCGCTGGGACAGCCCGGCGTGGTCGGGCGCGGCGCGACGGGGCCGCCGCGCGACGCGCCGCGTTCGCAGCCGACGCAGCCGACGAGGGCGGTGGCCGCCACCACCGCCAGTGCGACGGCGCCGCGCACGGCGGTCACGAGGTGACCTCGGGTACGTCGTGGCGCGTGCGAGGGGGTTCGGTCCGTCGTTGCCGCAGCTGCCGCCGCGCGGCGTAACCGGCCATACCGACGGCCAGGAGCAGGGTGGCGCCGTTGAACAGCGGGGTGACCCAGAACTGGGCGCCGAGCTGGCCGATGCCGGCGAGGCCGATGGCGAGGATGGTGACGGCGACCAGGGTGCCCAGGGCGTTCGGGCGGCCGGGTGTGATCGCGGTGGAGCCGAGCAGCGCGCCGACGAAGGCAGGCAGCAGATAGTCCAGGCCGACGCTGGGGTTGCCGATGCGCTGCTGCGCGGCGAGCAGCACGCCGGCGACGCCGACGATCAGCCCGGATCCGGCGAAGGCGTAGACGACATAGCGGCGGGAGGGGATGCCCAGCAGATCGGCGGCGCGCGGGTTGGAGCCGATGACGTACAGATACCGGCCGAGCGGCAGCCGTTCCAGCAGCACCCACAGCACGGCGGTCAGGGCCAGGACGTAGAAGGCGGGCACCGGCAGGCCGAGGAACCTGGAGTCGTACAGATCGGTGAAGGCGGCCGGCAGACCGTGCGGGCCGGGGACGATCCGGGCCCCGTTGGTGATCCAGCCGGTGAAGGCGTACAGGATGCTGCCGGTGCCCAGGGTGGCGATGAAGGAGTTGATCCTCGCGAATTCCACGACGACCCCGTTGAAGACGCCGACCACCGCCCCGCCGAGCACCACCACGAGGCAGGCGGCCGGCCAGGACCACGCCTCGTTGACGATCAGCTGCATCGTCATGACGTGGGTGAGGCCGAGGCCGTAGCCGAGGGACAGGTCGAACTTGGCGGTGACGATGGGGACCATCGCGCCCAGCGCCAGGATGGCGGGGATCGACTGGTTCGACAGCACCGCGGAGATGTTGTCCAGGGTGGGGAAGGTGTCCGGCAGGGCGAGGGAGAAGGCCAGGAACAGCAGGGCGGTGAGGGCCAGGAGGCCGTAGGCGCCCAGGAGGTGCCCGAACCGGCGGCCCAGCGGGAGGCGGGGGGAGGCGGCCATCGTCACGCCGTCCCGGTCAGCGGGGACATGGCCGAGGAGGCGCGGGCGAGTCCGGTGACCGTCAGGGCGGTGCCGCTCAGCTCCGCCGTCACCGCTCCGCGGACGAACACCAGGGCCCGGTGGCACACGTGGGCGACCTCCTCGAAATCGGTGGAGATGAGCAGCACGGCGAGGCCCTCGGCCAGCGCGTCCTGGAGCAGGCGGTAGATCTCCGCCTTGGCGCCGATGTCGACCCCGGCGGTCGGCTCCTCCAGGATCAGCAGCCTTCGGCGCAGCCTCAGCCACCGGCCGATCATGACCTTCTGCTGATTGCCCCCGGACAGTGTGGAGATCGGCGCCTCGGTGTCCCGGGGACGCACCGAGAACCGGTCGACCAGGGCGGTGGCCTTGGCCCGCTCGCGCCGGGGGCCGATCCAGCGCAGCGCCGGCAGGCCGTCGGCCCGAGGGTTCGCCAGGAAGTTCTCCCGTACCGTCAGTTCGGCGGCGCAGCCCTCCTCCTGACGGTTGCTGGTGACCAGGCCCACGCCGGACCCGACCGCCGCCGCCGGCGAACGCGGTGCGTACGGCCGCCCGTCGAGCACGGCCCGTCCGTCGAGGATCCGCCGGGCCCCGGCGAGGGCGCGGCCCAGCTCCATGTGCCCGGCGCCGGTGAGGCCGACCATGCCGAGGATCTCGCCGGTGCGCAGTGCGAGGCTGACCGGTGCCGTGTGCGCGGTCCGTACCCGGTCGAGGCTCAGTACGACGGGGCCGGTGACCGGGGCGATGCGGTAGCCGTCCGGCTCGCGGCCCACGATGTCGCGCACCAGCCGGGCGGGTCGGTGGCCGGCGAGCGGGCCGTGGCTGATGAGGCGGCCGTCGCGGAGCACGGCGAAGGCGTCGGCGACCTTGTACACCTCGTCCAGCCGGTGGGTGACGTAGACGAGGGCGTGGCCCTGGTCGCGCAGGGTGTGCAGTACGTCGAAGAGCCGGGCGCAGTCCGCGGCGGGGAGGCTGGCGGTCGGCTCGTCGAGGACGATGAGTTCGGCCTGGGTCGCCAGTGCGCGGGCGATGGCCACCAGGGAGCGTTCGGCCCTGGGCAGGCCGGCGACGGGCGTGCGGGGGTCGAGGTGCGCGGCGACGATCCCCAGGGCCTGGGTGCACCGTCTGCGGGTCAGCCGCCAGGACAGCAGCCCGGCACGGCGTGCGTAGCCGGTGCCCAGGGCGATGTTCTCGGCGACCGTCATCCACTCGACCAGCCCCAGGTCCTGGTGGATGAACGACATGGTGCGGGTGGCCGCTTCGCTGCCCAGCGGGTGCCCGGCGACCGTCACCTCGCCCTCGTCCGCGTGGTGGACGCCCGCCAGCACCTTGATGAGGGTGGACTTTCCGGCGCCGTTGGGGCCGAGCAGGGCGAGGATGCTGCCGGAGTGCACGTCGAGGTCGACCGCGTCCAGGGCGAGCGTGCCGCCGAACCGCTTGCTCAGACCGCGTACGCGGACCACGGGTGCGGTGCCACGACGCGGGGGAGGGGCGCTGTCGAAGGCGGCGGGCGGGTGCATTTTCGCATGCTAAGGCCACTTTTGGGTTCTTTGCCGGACGGGCCGTCAGAGAGCGGGGATGTCGTCGAAGAAGCTCTCGACGGTGCCGTGCACCCCGCCGGGCACCTCCAGCGCGAACTCGGCCCAGATGACCTTGCCGTCCGCGATGTAGCGGGTGCCCCAGGACTGGGCGAGCTGGGCGACCAGGAACAGCCCGCGGCCGCCCTCGTCGGTGGTGGCCGCGTGGCGCAGATGCGGGGCGGTGCTGCTGGTGTCGGAGACCTCGCAGATCAGCGTGCGGTCGTAGAGCAGACGCACCTGGATGGGGTCGGTCCCGTAGCGGATGGCGTTGGTGACCAGCTCGCTGAGCAGGAGTTCGGTGGGGAAGGCGATTTCCTCCAGCCCCCATTCGGTCAGTTGCCGGGCGACCGCGGCGCGGATGCCGGAGACCAGCGCCGGATCGGAGGTCAGGCCCCAGGTGGCGATCCGGTGGGGGTCCAGGGCATGGGTGCGGGCGACGAGCAGCGCCACGTCGTCGGCGGGGTGGTCGGGCATCACGGCCCGCAGCACCGCCTCGCAGGTCTCCTCAGGTGGGCGGTTGGGGGACGCCAGGGCTTCGCGCAGCTGGCCGAGGACGGTGTCCACATCGCGTCGGCGGCCCCCGACCAGCCCGTCCGTGTAGAGGACGAGCTGACTGCCTTCGGGGAGGTGGAACTCGGCGGTTTCGAAGGGCAGGCCGCCCAGGCCCAGAGGGGGGCCGGCGGGGAGGTCGGCGAAGGCGACGGTGCCGTCGGGAGCGACCACTCCGGGGGGCGGGTGGCCGGCCCGGGCCATTACACACTGCTGCGAGGTGGGGTCGTAGATGGCGTACAGGCAGGTCGCGCCGATCATGCCGCTGCTGTCGGAGGACGGCTCCTCGCTGCCCTCGTCCCGGTCGAGGCGGCCCACGAGATTGTCGAGGTGGGTGAGGACTTCATCGGGGGCGAGGTCCAGTTCGGCGAAGTTGCGCGCGGCGGTGCGCAGCCGGCCCATCGTCGCGGCGGCGTGCAGCCCGTGGCCGACGACGTCCCCGACGACCAGAGCCACCCGGGTGCTGGAGAGCGGTACGACGTCGAACCAGTCGCCGCCGACGCCCGACTCGGCGGGAAGATAGCGGTGGGCGATCTCCACGGCGCTCTGCTCGGGGAAGCTGCGCGGCAGCAGACTGCGCTGCAGAGCCAGGACCATGGTGTGCTCGCGGGTGTACCGGCGGGCGTTGTCGATGCAGATGGCCGCCCGGGTGGCGAGTTCCTGGGCCAGCGAACGGTCGTCGTCCCCGAAGGGGGCGGGGTCCCGCGAGCGGTAGAAGCTCGCCACGCCCAGCGCGATACCGCGGGCGACGAGGGGGACCGCGATCAGCGAGTGGACGTTGTGGTCGAGGAGCCGCTGGGCGTGCCAGGGATCCTGGGCTATCCAGCCCGCGGCGGTCCTCAGGTCGGGTTCGAGCAGGGGCTGCCCGCCGGCCATACAGCGGAGCTGGGGCGTGGTCGGGCGGAGGCGGACCCGCCGGCCGGCAGGGTAGAAGGGGCAGTCCTCGCGGTAGCCGTGGACGACCGTGCGGAAGAGCTCGCTGTACGGTCCGGTGGGCTCCTCGCCGCGCAGCACCGCCTCGGGAACGTCGATGGTGACGAAGTCGGCCAGGCGCGGGACGGCCATCTCGGCGAGCTCCCGGGCGGTGTGGCCCACGTCCAGGGTGGTGCCGATACGGGCGCTGGCCTCGGACAGCAGCTCCAGGCGGCGCCGGGCGGCCACGGCGTACTTCCCCACCCCCGGCTCGCCGACCAGCACCAGCCCGCTGGTGGCCCGGCCGACCATAGCCCCGGAGGTGCCGGGCGCGGCGGCCGCGGCGGGCCTGCGGACCGTCGTACCCGCGCTCTCGCCCACGGCCGCGGGCCCGCGCCCGGGCGGCCCGCCGGAGGCGGCGAGGACCGGCTGCGCCATCGCGCCGACGGCGGCCTGCGCCATCGGGGAGGGGACGACGGCCGCTTCCGCGGGGACGGCGAGGTGCTGCTGGGAGGGGAGGATCGCCTCGATGACCACGCCCTCCACCCCGGAGGGGCTGGTCATCGGGCGGCTCAGCAGGGTGACCCGCCGACCGCCGGGCAGCGCCACCTCCACGGCGGCACGCTGGGCCGAGGCCACCAGTTCGGCGGCCTTCTCCTTCAGGATCATCTGGTCCCGCCAGTCCAGGCCGCTCTCGGACAGCTCTCCGTTGTCCGTCGTCTCCAGGGCCGGCGAGCGGCGCCTGGCGTCGAGGTACGCCTGCAGCAGGGCGCGCTCCCGCGTCGAACTCTCCTCCAGCAGCCGCCGTTCGATGGCGCCGGCGGCGCTGCGGATCACCGCGTTCAGCCCCACATCGGCATCGGCGAGCGGAAAGCCGAAGCAGAGGATGCCCTCGATACGCCCACTGAGCAGATCGCGGACGGGGATCGCCGTACAGGCACTGGACTGGGAGCGTTCGGCGAAGTGCTCGGCGCCGTAGACGTTGATCAGCTGGCGCTCCGCGAGCGCCAGACCGATCCCATTGGTCCCGCCGAACTGCTCGGCGAAGACGAAGCCCGGGACGCTCTGGATCGCGGCCAGCCGCCTGACCAGCGAGACCTGGCCGAAACGGCGTTGCAGCACCGCCCCGCGCGCATCGGCCAGCGAGACGTTCATGTTCCGGCCCGCGAACCTGGCCTCCAGCCGGTCGAGTACCGGCTCCGCGGCGCGGACCAGCCGGTTGTTCAGGTCGAGATCCTGGAGGTAGGGGAGCTCACATCCTTCCGGCGAGAGCCCGAGCGACACGGATCGCTGCCACGAACTGAGGATCGCGCTGCGCACACTCCCCCCGGGCGATCCGCTGCGAAGAAACTGCTCACGTGCGTGGGCGGGGCCGATGCCGTCTCCCATGAGCCCCATCCGGATCACTTCCCACATCCGTACGTGCCTTACGACCGCCCGTGTGTCGGAGTAACTGTACCGTTTGATCCAATTGTAGAACTTTGCACATATATCGGCACTGATCATTGGCGGTAATGGGGCCCCTGAGAGCACGGGCGCGGCCGTCACAACACCGCGACCGGCGTGACGGGCGAGCCGGTGCCCCCGGGGATGTTCAGGGGCGCTACCAGGAGTAGGAACGCGTAACGGCCCGTCCCGGCGCTCGCCGCGGCGAGCGCTTCGAGGTCGAGGTTGTCCAGGAGCGGCACCCCCATCGCGGCGATGGCGAGCGCATGGACCGGGGAGTGCACGCCGTCGACCGGCGAGGGCCGTACGTCGCTGTCGCCGTCGCCGCCGAGCAGGGCGATTCCGCGCTCGGCCAGCAGGGGCACGGCATCCACATGGAGGCCGGCGCTCGCCGCGGAGGGGGCCCGGGCCCCCGGCTCCCGGCGCGGGCTGCCGGACCTGAGCAGCACCGCGTCGCCCTCGCCGATCGTGACACCGAGTGCCTGCTCCGCGGCGACGAGGTCCTCGGCGTGCACGGCCTGCCCGGGTTCCAGCCATGGGACGCCCAGGACGGCGGGCAGATCGAGGAGTACGCCTCTGGTCACGAGGGGGCCCAGTGCCGACACGGCGCCGAAGCGGGCGCCCCCGGCATCGACGGCCTCGTGCGCCGCCCGGCCGTCGTAGAGGCGCCCGCGATAGGCGATGTGGGACAGCGCGTCCAGATGGCTGACGGTCTTGCCGTGGTAGTCGACGCCGATGAAGTCCTTGTGGGCGGAGGGCTCGGGGGCCTCCACATCGCCGAGGTCGGACATGTAGTGCAGGGCGGGGAGGGGGTTGTCCGGGCCGGGCGCGGTGTCCCACGGGCGCGCCAGGGGGACGGCCGTCCCGGCCCGGACCAGCGCGCCGGCCCGCCGTACGTGCTCCGCGGTCACCCGGTTCCAGGCGCCGCGGTCGGCGGGGGTCCAACGGCCCCATGTACGGATCGAATCGAACAGTGCGTCGAACTCCGCGCGGGAGACGGCGGGCCCGTTGCCGGTGCGGTCCGGCAGGGGTACCGGTGCGTCGCCGGGGTTGCCGGTCATCTGCTCGTCAGCGCTCCCTCGCCCCCTTGTCCGGGAAATGCGTCTCTCTGGGGAAGGCCATCCGGATACGGCCAGTATTGCCCTGCTGGGCGGCATCCGCCGAAGCGATACGCTGGTTTTGTGGCGTTACGGTGTTTTTATAGGCATGCATTCTGATCTTGCGGAGGCAGCCATGGGCCAGAACTACGAGTACACGACTCCGTCGCAGGCCGAGGGCGAGCGGCTGGAAGAGGACAGGGACCCGTCCGAGGAGCGGCACCCCGCGACCATGCGCACCCAGCCGTCCCAGGCCGAGGGCGAGCGCCGGGCGGAGGACGACGAGGATTGACAGAACGGCGGCAGCTTCCTGGGGGCTGCCGCCGTCCCGTGCCGCCACGCACCCCTGCCACCCTTCCCCGGCAAGGTTTTCAAGCCGCTGTTCCCGGCCTGAGCACGTTCGCCCGTATGTGAGGCTGTCCGTGCGGAACGCAATCCGGACGAGAACAGGACGGCAGCAGGGTGGGAAGACGACACACCATCGCGGCGAGCGGGAATCCGGCGCCCAGAGGGCAGTTACGGCCGACGAGGCAGCTGCGGCGGACACCGGCGATCAGGGCGATCGGAGCGAACAGGGCGGGCAGCGCGCACGGCATGGCATGGCTACCCGTCACCACCCTCCTGGCCCTGTGCCTGGGGGCCGCCTGTTCGGCCATGGCGCAGGCCCCGCCGGCGGTGGCGAGCGGATTCCTCGCGGGACCGGTGGCCCCTCCGGTCCGTACACCGGTGTCCGCCACACCCGCACCGACCGCGCCCATCAGGATCACTGAGGGGCAGATCGGCGAGGCCGGGCCCGGTGGGACCCTCTTCTACCCGAGCGTGACCAGCTGTCTGACGGTGACCGTCCGCCTTGAGGGCGGCGGAAAAGTCGGCGCGCACGCCAGCCTGTTCCAGGTACCGGGGGAGTACCGGTCGGACCGCATCCTCGCCGCGGTCAAGCAGCGCGTAGGGACGCGGGGGGTACGGGCGGTGGAGGTCAGGGGTGCCGTCGGCGCCTGGCACCCGAGCTACTTCACCAAGGCGATCGAGAGCTACCCGGAGGGCGAACAGGTTCCCCTGCCCGCTGAGCCCGACCCGAAGGGCCTGGCCAGGGTGGTGGCGGACGAACTCGGGGTACCGGGCGGCAAGGTGACGGTCGAGGACCTGCCCGACGGCGACCAGACGGTGAACTGAGCCGGGCGCACCCCGACCCGGTTCCCGTCGACCGAGCGCACGCCGCAGCACCCGGGTCACCCGCAACCTCAACCTCGGCGATCGGCCCGCCATCCGGTGCGGCAGGATGGCTGATCGTGCCGAGGGCGTCCTGCGACGTTCCGGCGCATCCACAGTCGTAGAGACGAGCAGGTACAAGGTGACGAGACATTACATCCCGTGCTCAGCAGAGCGGTTTCTCCGGGCATCGGGGGCCGGCCGGTGACCCGGGCGCTCACGCTGCATGACTTGATCGTCGCCGGGGCCGCGCTGGCCGCCGGCGTCGTGGCCGGCCTGCTGCTGCGGGCGGTCCTGCGATGGCTGGGCAAGCACGCGCGCAGGACGCGGTGGAGCGGGGACGACGTCATGGTGGACGCCCTGCGGTCCGTGGTGCCTTGGGCGGCGATATGCGCCGGTCTGGCGGCGGGCACCGCGGCACTGCCGTTCACGGCGACGGTCGGACGCAATGTCAACCGGGCCCTGACCGTGCTGTTCATCCTGGTCGTCACGCTCACCGCGGCGCGGGTGATCACCGGACTGGTGAGGTCCCTGGCCCAGTCCCGGTCCGGCGTGGCGGGATCGGCCACCATATTCGCCAACATCACCCGCATTCTGGTGCTGGCGATGGGTTTCCTCGTCGTGCTGCAGACCCTGGGCATCTCCGTGGCCCCGCTGATCACCGCGCTGGGTGTGGGCGGGCTCGCGGTGGCGCTGGCGCTGCAGGACACCCTCGCCAACCTCTTCGCGGGCGTGCACGTGCTCGCCTCCAAGACGGTGCAGCCCGGCGACTACATCCGGCTCAGCAGCGGCGAGGAGGGCTATGTGGTCGACATCAACTGGCGCAACACCGTGGTGCGCCAGCTCTCCAACAACCTGGTGATCATCCCCAACGCCCAGCTGGCCGGCACCAACATGACCAACTTCACCCGCCCGGAACAGCAGTTGTCGATCCTGGTGCAGGTGGGCGTCGGCTATGACAGCGACCTCGAACACGTCGAGCGGGTCACCACCGAGGTGGTGCGGAGCGTGATGACCGACATCACCGGTGCCGTTCCCGACCATGAACCGGCCGTCCGCTTCCACACGTTCGGCGACTCCAGGATCGGCTTCACGGTGATCCTCGGGGTCGGCGAGTTCAGCGACCAGTACCGGATCAAGCACGAGTTCATCAAGCGCCTGCACCAGCGCTACCGGGCCGAGGGCATCAGGATCCCCGCCCCGGCCCGGACCGTGGCACTTCAGCAGTCCGACGGCGTCACCATCCCGCACCAGCGTGAGCAGTCGGACCTGGTGCCGTAGGCGAGTGGGCGCCGGGCCCGCACGCATCGGTGCGGGCCCGGCCACACACCGGGAGAGACAGGCAGCGACCCGGGGCGGTGCCGGTCCTAACTCCCGTCGCCCGGCGCCAGCAGATCGACCATTCCCGTGGCGCTCTCGGCGCCCCGCCCGTCGTCGACCAGGCGCTTCATCAGGTCGAAGTACGGGGTCAGCAGCTCGGTGCTGACCCCCTGCTCGTGCGCGGTGCCCACGAAGGTCCTGATTCCGGCGGCCTGCATGGCCATGGTGGAGACGACGCCGGATCCGTAGTCCCCGCTCTGCAGCTGCTCGGCGGTCTGCTCGATCGACGCGGACATCGCCGTCAGCCAGCCCGACAGCAGCGGTGCGAACTCCTTCAGCGGGATCTCCCGCTCCCCGCGCACCAGCGCGAAGGCATGCGTGACGCCGGCGAACATGCCGTACATCGCGCTGAGCAGCGCCACGTCCTGGAGCGCGGCGTGTCCGGCGTCGGTACCGGCGAATCGCGCGGCGAACGGGGCCGACAGCGCCGCCCGATGGGTCTCGAACAGCTCACGCGATCCGCTGTAGAGCACATAGCCGCCCGCCTCCGGAACCCCGGCCATCGGCGGTACGGCCATGATCCCGCCGCTGAGGAACCGGGCCCCTCGGGCCGCGGCCCACGCCCCGCGCTCCCGGGCCTCGGCGGGCGTCCCGGTGGTGACGTCCACCAGGTCCTTGCCGGTCAGTTCGACGCCCTCCAGCACCGCACCCACCGAGGCGTCGTCCAGCAGGCAGGTCACGACCAGGGAGTTCGCGGCCACCGCCGCGGCGGCGCTCCCGGCGGGCCTGGCGCCCGCGGCCACCAGGGCCCGGGCCCGGTCGGGCGTGCGGTTCCAGACGGTCACGGAGTATCCGGCGGCGAGCCAGGCACGGGCCAGGGCGGTGCCCATGTCACCGAGGCCGAGAAGGGTCAGGGAAGGAGCGCGGGAGACATCGTCAGAGGTGTTGTCAGTCATGACGATTAGGCTGGTCAACAGCTCGGCGGGCGACAAGTACGCACTTTGAGGTGGGTGCTTTCCCCGAGGTAGGTGACCAGGTCGAGGAGGGGGCTGTCAGCGATGGCGACGGTGGGCAGGCCGGGCGCGCCCGAGGGGTATCACTGCGGGATCGATGCGGCCATGGACGTGATCGGCGGGAAGTGGAAGGTCCTGATCCTCTGGGCGCTCGAAGCCGGTCCCTGCCGCTTCGGTGAGCTGCGCCGGATGCTCCCGGGCGTGACGGAGAAGGTCCTCACCTCCCAGCTGCGGGAGCTGGAGGCGCACGGCATCATCTCCCGCGAGGCGTACGACGAGGTGCCCCCGCGTGTCGAGTACGCGCTGACCGGGCGCGGCGCCGCCCTCGGGACCGCACTGGAGCCGCTCGGCCGATGGGGGCGGGAGCACGTCCTGGGGCAGCGTGGCGGTGGGGAGTTCCGGTGAGCAAGATCTATGCGGGTGCGCGGCTGCGGCGGCTGCGCGAGGAGCGGGCACTCAGCCAGGCGGAGCTCGCCCGCCGGCTGGAGATCTCGCCCAGCTACCTCAATCAGATGGAGCACGACTCCCGGCCGCTGACCGTCCCGGTGCTGCTGCGGCTGACCGAGGCGTTCGGCCTCGACGCCGACTTCTTCTCGGCGCGGGACACCAGCCGGCTCGTCGCCGACCTGCGCGAAACCCTCGCGCACGAGGTGGCCGCGGCCCGGGTCGCGCCGTCCGACCTCGCCCAACTGGCCACCCGTATGCCGGCCGTGGCGGGGGTCCTGCTGGAGCTCGGCCGGCGCAACGCCGCGCTGACCCAGCAGCTGGCCGTGGCGGCCGAGGACCGGGACAGCGCCGAACTGGCCCTGCCGCGCTCGCCGCACGAGGAGATCCGGGAGTTCTTCTACCGGCGGCAGAACTACCTGCACGACGCCGACCTGGCCGCGGAGGGCCTCGCCCGCGCCATCGGCATCCGCCCCGGCGAGGTCCTCCGCGCCCTGTCGGCACGGCTCACCGACCACCACGGCGTGCGCATCACGGCCGACTCCGACCAACTCCACCACTACGACCCCGCCACCCGCGTGCTGCATCTGTCCAGCCGGCTGCGCCCCGGCCAGCAGGCGTTCCGGATGGCCACCCAGCTCGCCCTGCTCGAATGCGGCGCCGAGCTGTCCGCGCTAGCGGCGGAGGACTTCGCGGAGGGCTCCGACACCTGGTCGCTCGCCCGGATCGGTGTGGCGAACTACTTCGCCGCCGCGCTGATCCTGCCCTACCCCTCCTTCCACGCCGCCGCGGAGGAGGTCCGCTATGACATCGAGCGCCTCACGGACCTGTTCGGCCTCGGCTATGAGACCGTCTGCCACCGCCTCAGCACGCTCCAGCGCCCCCGGCTGCGCGGTGTGCCGTTCTCCTTCGTACGCGTCGACCGCGCCGGAAACATGTCCAAGCGCCAGTCCGCCACCGGCTTCCACTTCTCGCGCGCCGGCGGCACCTGCCCGCTGTGGAACGTCTACGAGGCGTTCGCCGCGCCCGGCCGGATCCACGTCCAGATCGCGGCCATGCCGGACGGGCAGCGCTATCTGTGGACCGCCCGCGCCGTCACCCGCCACCGCGGCGGCTGGGGCGAGCCCGGCAAGACCTTCGCCATCGGTCTCGGCTGCGAGATCCGGCACGCCTCCCGGCTCGTCTACTCCGACGGCCTCGACCTCGACAACACGGCCGCCGCCACCCCCATCGGCATGGGATGCCGCATCTGCGAGCGCCTCGACTGCCCCCAGCGCGCCGTGCCTCCCCTGGGCCAGCCCCTCGCCATCAACGAGCACAGCAGCACCTTCGTGCCGTACCCCGTGGCGGATCCCCCGCCCTGATCCGCCTCGGTCAGATCCAGTACGGCGCGTCGGGGACCGGGCCCGGCCGGGAGGTCGCCAGGCCGGTTCCGTCGGCGCGTCCGGTGAGCCAGCCGAGGAGGTCGGCCTGGGCGCCCCAGACCGTCGGTCCGCCGGTGCCCAGTTCGTGGGCCAGGCCGGTGTCCGTCGCCTCGATGCGCAGCGGCGGAACGCCTTCGCGCCGGCGCTGTGCCGCGATCAGGTCGTCGATGATCCAGCGGGCGACCTGCGGTGGCACCTGGGCGAAGGTGTATCCCGTCGCCAAGTCGACATGGTGCACTTCGAGTTCGCGCAGTCGGGCCAGCACCAAGGCGCCCGGCGTGCGCAGTTCGCCGGTGCGCATGCGGACCTGATAGCTCCATGCGGCGTCCGGCAGGGTGCGCAGGGCGTCGTCGAAGCGCTCGGCGCTCGCCAGGACGTCGGCCACCAGCTCGTCGACCGGGCGCCGGGCGCCGGCCTCGATCTCGGCGGCCCGGGTCTCCATATCGGTGTACTGCGGGGTCTCCACGCCGGTACGGGCCCAGGTGAGCAGTCGGCAGAGGCTGTCGGCGGCGCGGGCCACATGGGTGATGACATGGCCGCGGGTCCACGGCGGCACCAGTGTCGGGCCGCCCGCCTCCGCGGCGGTGAGCGCCTGGACGCTCCGCACGAACCGGTCCGTGGACGCGGTCATCGGGCCTAACGCCTCGGTCTGTTGCATCGTGGCCCCCAGGTGCCTGTCGGATGCGTGTCCCGCCTCGGGTGGTGCCGACCGTGGAATGCGATATCCGCATGGCGGCAACGGCGGGGACTCTAGGGCGCGCTCTTCCGGGGCGTCAACCGGCTTTCGGGGAGCGTCGATTCCGCAATGCGGCGCATCCGCCGTCGCGTTGGCGGGTGCAGTGATCTGGGTCACTGGGCGTTGCTGAAGCCGACCGGTCGGGCTAGCTTAATCCCGCAGAGCGGATGCGACATTTCGCATTGTGGAATTTGCGTGGGTGGATGGCGTGTTGACGAGCGCCGCCACGGCTCGACAACGGGGGAAGTGTGCAGGACGCGAGAGAGCATCCGATTCCGGCGCTGGCCGGGGTGCGGGCCGAAGTCCTGGACTGTGTGCAGTCCAATCTGGCCGTGCTCGCCGATCACTTCCACGGCGCGGGCACACATCTGCGGCTCGGGTCGAAACTGAGCTCCCGGTGGTGGCCCGGCCCGGACGGACTGCCCACCGTCGACCCGCCGGTCGAGGAGGAACTCGCCGAGGCACGGCGGGTGTTGGGCCTGTCCGTCGGCGAACGGACCGCCACCACCGGCGCCCGACCGGACGGGCCGGCCCTCGCGCCGGGCGAGATCCGCTACGCCCTCGCCGACGCCCATGAGATGCCCTGGCTGCCGTACTTCGGGCGGCAGCACATGGAGCACAGCTTCCTGCTGATCGCGCCCGGCAGCGCCGACGGCCCCTGGACGGTCGTCGACGCCTATGACAACGACACCCAGTGGGGAGCGGCCAAGCCCGGCAGCTGGACCGTGACCCGAGCCGAGCTGGCCGCGCTGCGGCGGATCGACCTCTACGAGATCACCGCCGGGCCCGAACCGGCCGCCCGCCCCGAACCGCGCATCGACCACGCCCCCATGGCCGACTACCTCGCCGCGCTCGACCGGGCCGCGGACCGCGAACGGGCGCTGCACCGGCTGACCGGGGACACCTGGCTGCTGGCCCGGTCGCGACGGCTGCACGCCCTGTTCGCCGCCGACGGCGGTCCCCTCGACGAGCCGACGGCACGGCATCTGGCCGACTGGGACAAGCTGGTCACCCAGGCGTATGTGACCTACCGCCGTGTCGTCCGGGGCCGCCCCGAACCCGCCGGGACCGTCACCCGCCTCGCCGAACTCCTCGAAGCCGACCGGCGGATCTTCCCGGCCCCGGCCGCCGCCGCGGCAGCGGACCCGGAGGGCCTGCGCGACCGCATCGCCCACGTCGTCGGCGCGGTCCTCGACGCCGACCAGGCGCTGCTCCGTGCCGACGACGTCGACCTGGCCGCACTGCCCGGCTTCACCTCGTTCCGGATGGTCGACATCATCGACCGCCTCGAAGCGCAGCTCGACATCGAACTCGACGCCGACGACCTCGTTCCCGAGAACCTGCGGAGCATGGACGGGCTGTGCCGCATCGTCCGCAGTGCCACCGGCGCCCGTTGATCCCCAAGAGAGGACACCGCCGTGAGCACGATCGACCGCCCCGCCGCCCCCACCGGTGCCCGACCGGAGCTGAGCGCACGGATCGCCCGGGTCACCGCCGTCGCCGAACGGCATCTGGCCGCCGCCGACCGGGAAGCCGCCTTCCCCGTCCAGGCGCTGGACGAACTGCGCGACACCGGACTGCTCGGCCTGGTCGTCCCCACCCGCTACGGCGGCCTCGGCGGCACCCTGCGCGAGGTCGTCGACGCCGGAATAGCCCTGGGCCGCTGCGATATGTCGGTGGCGCTGATCTTCACCATGCACTGCCAACAGGTGGCCGCGGCCGTCGAGTTCGCCGCGCCGCCGCTGCGCGAGGCGCTGCTGCCGCAGCTGGGCGCCGGGCGAAGCTATCTGGCCTCCGTCAGCACCGAGAGCGGCAAGGGCGGCCATCTCTACAGCGCGCAGTCCGCCCTGCACGAGAGCGGCGGCGAGCTGCTGATCGACCGCTTCGCGCCCGTGGTGACCGGCGGCGCCCACGCCGACGGGTTCCTGATCACCATGAAGCACGCCGACGCCAGTGCCGACAACGACGTCGCCCTGGTGTACGCGGCGCGCGACCAGCTCGTCGTGGAACCGGCCGGCGACTGGCAGCCGATGGGCATGCGCGCCACCCACAGCCCGCCGCTGAAGCTGACCGGCACCGTCCCCGGCCACCAGGTCATCGGCGCCGGCGTCCCCTTCCGCGACATCGCCAACCACATCCTGGGCCCCTACGCCCACCTCGGCTGGTCGGCCGCATGGCTGGGCACCGCCGCCGGAGCGCTCTCCCGGGTCCTGGGCCTGATCCGCGGTCCGGCGGGCCGCAAACGCTTCGATGTCGGCTCCGAGCTGCTGCTCACCCGGCTGTCCACCGCGCGCCAGCGGCTCGACGCCGTCCACGCGCAGCTGCGCCACACCCTGGCGATGGTGGAGACCACCGCGGACATCACCGCGCCCGCCTGCCAGCTGCTGCTCAACGGCCTGAAGATCTCCGCCTCGGAGCAGTGCCGGGCCGCCGTCGACGACCTGATCGACGCGGTGGGCCTGCAGCACGGCTACCTCAAGGACTCCCCGACCCGGCTGGAACAGAACCTGCGCGATCTGCGCTCGGCCGCCCTCAACTACAAGAACGACCGGCTGCACCTGGCCGACGGGCGGCTGGCGCTGCTGGACCGCGAGGTGTCCTTCGCCTGACCGGTGTGCCCCGCACGCCGGCGCCACGGCGTCCGACGAGCGCGCCGCGTCCGACGAGTCCGACCCCACCCCATCCTCACGACCCCTACGGAGAGCCGTCCATGTGGATTCTCGGTGTCAACGCGCCCCCCACCGGGTGGCACGACACGGCCGCCTGCCTCGTCAACGGCGAGGGAGAGGTCATCGCCTTCTCCGAGGAGGAGCGCTGCAACCGGGTGCGCCACTCCCTGTACCGCAAGCCCCTCAACGCCGCCCGCTTCTGCCTTCAGCAGGCCGGCATCACCGCCGCCGACCTCGACGTGGTCGCCGTGGGCTGGAACACCCAGCAGCTCTACCCCCAACGCTTCACCGACGACGCCGAGTTCCTCGCCTTCGCGGTGGGGCTCGACTTCGGCGAGCGCCCGCCGTCCGTGGTGCGGGTGCCGCACCACGCCGCACACGCCGCCTCCTCCTTCTACGCCTCCCCGTTCAGCAAGGCCGGAGTCCTGGTCGTCGACGGACACGGCGAGAACGAGTCGACGACCGTCTGGACCTTCGAGGACGGCGCCGAACCCCGCCTGGAGCGCAGCTGGCCCCGCACCTCCTCGCTCGGCTACGCCTATGACGCGGCGTCCACCTGGCTCGGCTTCTCGTTCCTCAACGCCGGCAAGACCATGGGGCTGGCCGCCTACGGCCGGGCCCGCGGCACCGCCGTTACGTCCCTCGTCGACCTCGCCGCCGACGACTTCCGCCTCGCGATCGGCCCGCTGCAGGAGAGCACCGGCCGCGCCACCGCCGACGAGATCAAGGAGCAGTACGACACCACCGTCGCGGCCTGGCGGGAGCGCTACACGAAGATCGCCGGAGCGGCCGGCCCCACCCTGCCGGAGGGGCGCCTGGCCGAGGACCCCAAGGCCGTCCTGGTCGCCTACACCGCCCAGCGCATCGTGGAGGAGACCGTCACCGCGCTGGCCGCCACGACGCGCAAGCTCTCCGGAGTCGACGAACTCTGCCTGGCCGGCGGCGTGGCACTCAACTGCAGCACCAACGGCACCCTGCCCGGACCGCTGTACGTACCGCCGGTGCCGCACGACGCCGGGGTGGCCCTCGGCGCCGCCTGGTACGTCAACCCGCCCAAGCACCGCACCGGACGGCCCCTCAGCCCGTACCTCGGCACCGACATCGACGGACCTGCCGGCCCGCGGTCCGCCGCCGCGCCCGACACGGCCGACCTGGTGCGCTCGGACCTGGACATCGACCAGGTCACCGCGCTGCTGCTGGCGGGGCAGGTCGGCGCCGTGGCCCAGGGGCGGGCCGAAGTGGGACCGCGCGCGCTGTGCCGCCGGTCCATCATCGCCGTGCCCGACACCGCCGAGGTCAACACCCGGGTGAACGTCATCAAGGACCGCGAGCAGTGGCGCCCGTTCGCAGGGGTGACCCGTCCCGGCTACGGCGCCCGCCTGTGGGAGCCGCAGGAGCACCTCAGCCGCTACATGCTGGGCGCGGCCAAGGCCACCGAACTGGGCCGGCGGGTCGCTCCGGGGGTGGTGCACGTCGACGGCACCACCAGGCCCCAGGTGCTGCACTCCGACGAGGCTCCCGCGGTGGGCGCCGTCCTCGACGCGCTGGAGCGCGCCGGGGTGCCGCCGGTACTGCTCAACACCTCCTTCAACGGCAAGGGCGAGCCCATCGTCAACACCCGCGGTGACGCCCTGGCCGCCTTCCGGGCCATGGACCTGGACTTCCTCGTCCTGGGCGACGAGCTGTTCCGCAAGAAGGACGACGCCAGGGGGACGCGATGACGCCCACCAGCCGGACGGCCCGCACCGGAGGCGGCCGACCTCCCGGCCCGGCGGACGGCCCGCCGCAGCGCGGTGAACGCTTCCGGGCCTTCGGACCGCGGCATATCGACGAGATCGCCGACCGCTACGGACTGGCCCCCGACGTACGCGAAACCGTGCGGCGGATCTCCCTGGTGCTGCCCTTCCGGGTCAACGGCTACGTCCTGGAGCACCTGATCGACTGGGACCGCGGCACCGCGGATCCGCTGTTCCAACTGACCTTCCCGCAGCGCGGCATGCTGACGGCCGAGGACGAGCGGCAGCTCGCCAAGCTCTCCGCGGACCCGGCCGACCGACCGCTGCTGAAGGAGGCCGTCACCGCCATCCGGGACCGGCTCAACCCCCACCCGTCGGGCCAGCAGCAGCTCAATGTTCCCGTACAGGAAGGGGTTTCGCTGCCCGGTCTGCAGCACAAGTACCGGGAAACCGTCCTGTACTTCCCCTCGCAGGGCCAGACCTGCCACGCCTACTGCACCTACTGCTTCCGCTGGGCGCAGTTCATCGGCGACGCCGATCTGCGCTTCGCCGCCCCCGACCCCTCCGGCCTGATCCGCTACCTCGCCGCGCACCCCGATGTGCACGACGTCCTGGTCACCGGCGGCGACCCGATGGTGATGACGACGGAGCGCCTGCGGACGCACCTGGAGCCGCTGCTGGACGTGGAGACGGTCCGGACGATCCGGATCGGCACCAAATCGGTCGCCTACTGGCCGCAGCGCTTCGTCACCGACCAGGACGCCGACGAGGTACTGCGGCTGTTCGAGAAGGTGGTGGCCTCCGGGCGGCAGCTCGCGGTGATGGCGCACTTCAGCCATCCCCGGGAGCTGGCGACGGACCCGGCCCAGCGGGCCCTGCGCCGCATCCGCGCCACCGGAGCCGTCGTCTACGGCCAGGCCCCGCTGATCGCGCACGTCAACGACGACGCCGAGGTGTGGAACGGGCTCTGGCGCGCCGAACTGGCCGCGGGAGTCGTGCCGTACTACATGTTCGTGGAGCGCGACACCGGCCCCCAGGAGTACTTCAAGGTGCCGCTGGCCCGGGCCGCGCGGATCTTCCAGGACGCCTACCGCACGCTGCCGGGCCTGGCCCGTACGGTCCGCGGCCCGGTGATGTCCGCGACGCCGGGCAAGGTCGCCGTGGACGGGGTCGAGGAGACGCGCCAGGGCCGCTGGTTCCAGCTGCGGATGCTCCAGGCCCGCGACCCCGCCCTGGTGGGACGCCCGTTCAGGGCGCGCTACTCGCCGGACGCGGCCTGGCTGCACGACCTGGAACTCGATCCGCAGGCCCCGGCGGAGATCCGGGCCGCCTGCCACGGCCACCTGCGGACGGACGCGGCATGAGCACCAGCCGCAGGAGCACCCGCCGCACCCTGTACGACTGGTTCGCGGTGTCGGCCGCCGCGCGTCCCGGCGCCACCGCCCTGGAGGTGGCCGGCGAAGCGCTCGGCTACGCCGAGCTGTCCGCGGCGGCCGACCGGCTCGCGGCCGGTCTGCTGCGGCATCTGAACGGCCAGGTGCCCTGCCGGGTCGGGCTGCTGGCCTCCCGCAGCGTCGTCGCGTACGCCGGCTATCTGGCGGTGCAGCGCCTGGGTGCCACGGTCGTGCCCCTGGGCACCGCCTTCCCGGCGCACCGCAACGCCGCCGTCGCCGGGGCCGCGGCACTCGACGCCGTGATCACCGACGGCAGCGGCGACCCGACCGGGATCGCGGCGCCGGTGTGGCGACCCGAGCAGTGGAGCGCGGACACGACGGCCGCGCGGAGCGGGGCACCGGCACAGGACGGCGCCGAACTGCCCCCGGTGGCGGCGGACCCGGACGCTGTCGCGTACATCCTGTTCACCTCCGGGTCCACCGGCAGGCCCAAGGGGGTGCCGGTCCGGCACCGCAATGCGACCGCCTATCTGGAGCATGTCGTACCGCGTGCGGAGGCCGGGCCCGGCGCGCGGCTCTCGCAGACCTTCGACCTGACCTTCGACCCCTCGGTCTTCGACATGTTCGTCGCCTGGGGGTCGGGGGCGGCGCTGGTGGTGCCGACCCGTGAGGAGGTGCTGGCGCCGGTCCGCTTCATCCGGCAGCGCGGTATCACCCACTGGAACTCGGTGCCGTCCGTCATCACCCTCGCCGGCCGGTTGCGCGCCCTGAAGCCGGACAGCATGCCGACCCTGCGGCACAGCATGTTCTGCGGCGAACCGCTGACCTACCAGCAGGCGCGCGCCTGGCGCCGCGCCGCGCCCGGCAGCAGCCTGGACAACGGCTACGGCCCGACCGAACTGACCGTCACCTGCGCCACCTACCGGCTGCCGGAGTCCGAGGACGACTGGCCGCGCACGACCAACGGGACGGTGCCGATCGGCACCCCCCACCCCGGCGCGGACATCCTGCTCCACAAGGGCGAGTTGTGCGTGCGCGGCCCCCAGCGCTTCCACGGCTACCTCGACGCGAAGGACGACGAGGGCCGCTTCCTGGCGCCGGACGCCGCGCCCCGCGCCCCCGGGGCCGCCCTCACCGAGGCGCACTGGTACCGCACGGGAGACCGCGTCACCCGGCATGCCACGGGGGAGCTGGTCCATCTGGGCCGACTCGACCAGCAGGTGCAACTGCACGGCTACCGCCTGGAGTTGGGCGAGGTGGAGGCGGCGCTTCGGCAGCAGCCGGGAGTGGCCGACGCGGTGGTGCTGGCCCGGCCGACGGCACACGGCCCCCAACTCGTCGCCGCCTACAGCGGCACGGGCCATGAGGTGCCCGACGCGGAGCGGGTGGGCGCAGCGCTGCGCGAGCGGCTGCCCGGGTACATGGTGCCCGAGACCCTGACGGCGCTTGCGGCGCTGCCGCTCAACCCGAACGGCAAGATCGACCGGGCGGCGGTGGACGCGATGCTGGCGCAGGAGAGAGCCGGGTGAAACGGAGTCGGGGAGGGAGGGGGGCAGCCCCCGTGCCCAGAGCGAGCACGGGGGCGCCGCCGGGTCAGTGCCGCTGTGCCTTGCGGCGGCGCAGCACCAGGTAGCCGCCGGCCGCGACGAGCCCGGCGGCCGTCGTGGCCAGCAGGCCGACGGGGGCGCCGTTGCCGGTCTCGGCGAGGTCGCCGGTGCTCTTCTCGGACGGCGACGGCGAGGCCGCGGAGGTCGGGGCGGTGTCCGCAGGGGCGGACGAGGCGGGGGTGGCGGGGGCCTCCTCGGTGGGGGACGCGGTGGCGGGCGTCGAGGGCTTGCCGCCGCCCGGCTGGGTGTCGTCGTCCTCGCAGTCGGTCCAGAAGACCTTGTGCTTGGCCTTGCCGTGCTCGCCGTCGAAGTTCCAGAAGAGCTTGTAGTGGCCGTCGGGCAGGGACAGGTCCTGCGTACGGCCGTGTCCCTCGCCGTCGAGGGTCAGGGCACCGGACTTCACGGTCCGGCCCTTGACGTCGGCGGTCGGGGCCCAGGACTCGATATGCCAGTCGACCCGCTGACCGGCGTCGAAGCCGAAGGCGTCGAGGTAGAAGGTGCACACGTGGGGCTCGTTCTTACGGAGCTCCGTCCCGGTCCGGGCATCGTGGATCTTCACGGTGCCGTTGTCGCCGGGGGCGGTGGCGTAAGCGGAAGGGGCGAGCAGCAGGGGCGCGGCCACGGCGGCCGTGAGCGAGCCTGCGAAAACAAGCGGGCGCATGGGCATTCCAACGGTGAAAGAGGAAGGGGTTGCCGTGGGGGGCGGCTCAGCTTCCTGCGTCCCCGGGAGTTCGTCAAGACACCTCAAAACGCTTATGTCGCGGACCACATCACTTGCCCCATTGGTCCCACATAACGATGAGGGCACGGGGGCTCGACGGCGAGGGTGGCGAGTGGGCTCCGTCCTCGCGCGGACGGCGCGGTCCGGCGCGGGAGGCCGTCGGCCATCCGTCCACAGCGGACGACAAAAACAAAGGCAAGGAGGGTGTCGCCCGCTCCTTGCCACTCTCAACGTATAGCGCACGGGGGGCCTTGCGGCAAGGCCCGGGTCATGCCGCAGAATCTCCGCTCGAAGCCAGGACCTGCGGAAACGGGGATTGTGATGATCGACGTGATCATTGTCGGCGGTGGCCCTACCGGGCTGACGCTGGCGGGCGAACTGCGGCTGCACGGCGTGCACGTGGTCGTGCTGGAGAAGCTGACCGAGCCGACCAAGGAGTCCCGCGGGCGCGGGCTGCACACACGCAGCGTCGAGCTGATGGACCAGCGCGGCCTGCTGGACCGCTTCCTCGCGGTCAGTGAGAAGTTCCAGGTCGGCGGCCTCTTCGGCGGTTTGATGAAGCCGTGGCCGGACCGCTTGGACACGGCACACCCCTACGGCCTGTCGACCCTTCAGCCGGTCACCGAGCGGCTGCTCAACGAGCGCGCCCTCGAACTCGGCGCCGAGATCCGACGCGGCTGCGAAGTGGTCGGGCTGAGCCAGGACGACGACGGGGTGACCGTCGAGCTGGCAAGTGGGGGCACCTTCGACAAGGGGGGAGCGGCCACCGAGGGGGGCACGCGGCTGCGCTCGCGCTACCTCGTCGGGTGCGACGGCGGCCGCAGCGCGGTGCGCAAGCTGCTCGGCGTCGGCTTCCCCGGCGTACCCGCCACCGTCGAGACGCTGCTGGGCGATATGGAGCTGGCGGAGGACCCGGAGACGGTCGAGGCCGTCGTCGCGGAAGTCCGCAAGACCCAGCTGCGGTTCGGCACCATCCCCAACGGGGACGGGACGTACCGGGTCGTCGTGCCCGCCGAGGACGTGGCCGAGGACCGTGCGACCGCGCCGACCCTGGAGGAGTTCAAGCGGCGGCTGCGGGCGGTCGCGGGTACCGACTTCGGCGTGCACTCACCGCGCTGGCTGTCCCGGTTCGGCGACGCCACCCGGCAGGCCGAGCGCTACCGGGTCGGCCGGGTGCTGCTGGCCGGCGACGCGGCCCATATCCACCCGCCGACCGGCGGACAGGGGCTCAACCTCGGTGTGCAGGACGCCTTCAACCTCGGCTGGAAGCTGGCCGCCGCGGTCGGCGGCTGGGCTCCGGAGGGGCTGCTGGACAGCTACCACGCCGAACGGCACCCGGTGGGCGCCCGCGTACTGGACAACACCCGCGCCCAGATCACGCTGCTGGGGACCGATCCGGGTGCGACCGCGCTGCGCGAGCTGTTCTCGAAGCTGATGGACTTCGAGGAGGTGAACCGGTACGTGACCGAGATGATCACCGCGGTCGGGGTCCGCTACGACTTCGGCGAGGGCCATGAACTGCTCGGTGCGCGGATGCGGGACGTGCGGCTGAAGCGGGGGCGCCTGTACGAGCTGATGCACGGCGGCCGCGGGCTGCTGCTCGACCAGACCGGCCGGCTCTCGGTGGAGGGTTGGGCCGATCGGGTCGACCACGTCGTCGACGTCAGCGAGGAACTGGACGTGCCGGCGGTGCTGCTGCGGCCGGACGGCCATGTGGCATGGGTCGGTGACGACCAGCGGGATCTGCTCGGTCGGCTGCCACGGTGGTTCGGTGCCGCCGGCTGAGCCCGTATCGACATTCCCTCTACCTCAATTACGCACTCCGGGCACGCTCAGTGGCCCATCCGAGTGTATGTCGTCACTGACGGTATGGATATCAAAGTAGTCGGAAAAGGGTGATTCCACACCTACTGATAGGAGAGCGCAATGCGAGTGCGTGCCACTCTGGCCGCAGCCGCCCTGGCTGCCGTTACGGTCCTGACCGCCGCCGGGACCGCTGCCGCCGACGCAGGTAGCGATGAAGTCGTCGGCACCATCACCCAGACCGCCGACTCGCGCCCCGAGGCACGCGACGCGAACCCCGGCGGGAACGAAGCGGGTGCCGCGGGGCGCGACTGGAGCGGCGGAGGCAACATGAGCAACGGCGGCGGACGCGATATGAGCAACGGCAGCGGCCGGGACATGAGCGGCGGCAGCGACATGAGCGGCGGCAACGGGCGCGACTGGAGCAACGCCAACGGAAGCTCCGGCCCCGGCTTCGGTGCCGGCGGCATGGGCTGAGCATCCGCTCCGCAACACCATGAAGGCGGCGGCCGGTTGGGACATCGGTCGCCGCGCACGATGTGACCCACGGCTGGCGCACCCGCCCCGAGCGGCCCGCTCCGCGGCGGTGGCCGGGGAACGGCGCCGGACGCCCGCCGTCTACGATGCAGGGCATGAGACAGCACGCGCGGCGTACGGCCCGGCCCCCTGGGGCGCGGGCCCGTGTGCTGCTGGTGCTGGCCGTGCTCGCGGGGGTGTTGGCCATGCACGGCCTGGCGCCTGCCGTCCCCCCGGCGTCGGCGCACACCGCGCCGGCGGCCCCTCACACGGCACCGGCCGCGCTCCCGGCACACACGGAGGCGGCGGGCTGCGGCGACTGTCCGCACGCACATCACGGCGGCGCCGGCGGGCACGCTCAGCACGCGGACGGGACCTGCGCGGCCGGCGGCACGAGCGCGGCCCCCGTGCTCCCTGCCCTGGCCCCGGCCGGCACGGCCACCTGTGTCGGCGCGGCCGCGCCGGTAGCGGTGCCGGCGGCGTCGCTGGGCGGACGTGCCCCACCCTCACTGAGCGAACTGCAACTCCTGCGCATATAGGGCGGCCCCGGCGACCCGGCCACTCGGCCGGTGCCCTCGCCCGTCGAGCCCGTATCACGCATCCACGCACAGGAGTTGCTTCACCATGACCGCACGCCGTTCCCTGGTCCGCCGCGCCACAGCCGTGGCGGCCGCGGCCACCGCCGCCGTCGTACTCGCCGCCTGCGGCGGAACCGGCGACAGCTCGGCCGGCCACCAAGGCCACGACAAGGCCGCGCCCACCGCGTCGGCGTCCGCCGAGAAGGGCGGGCACAACGCCGCCGACGTCTCCTTCGCGACGGGGATGATCCCGCACCACCGCCAGGCGGTGCAGATGGCGGAACTCGTCGCGGGCCGTACCCGGTCCGCGGAGGTCAAGAAGCTCGCCGGGGAGATCAAGAAGGCCCAGGACCCGGAGATCGAGAAGCTGTCCGGATGGCTGACCTCCTGGGGCGAGCAGGTGCCCGAGGAGCACGGAGGCATGGAGCACGCCGGGCACTCCATGGGCTCCATGGCCGGGATGATGGCGCCCGAGGAGATGGACGCACTGGAGAAGTCCTCCGGCAGGGCGTTCGACACCGCGTTCCTCAAGATGATGGTCAAGCACCATGAAGGCGCGGTCGAGATGGCCAAGTCCGAGCAGGCCGACGGCGGCTACCGGCCCGCCAAGGACATGGCCGGCGACATCGTCTCCTCCCAGAGCGCCGAGATCGCCCGGATGAACAAGCTGCTCGGCAAGGGCTGACCGGACGGGCCTGCGCGCGGGGGCGGTCACCGGCCGCCCCCGCCGCATACGCCTGGGCCGACCCGCCGTCACGAAGTGCGCCGACGCGGGCGGCGAGGCCGCCGCAGCCGCACAGGGCTACCGCTGGGTAGTCTCGCGCTGCACCACATCGGCCATGGGCGAGGCGCCCCGCCGGTGAGCAGCACGCGACCAGGACGGTGGTATTCCATGGCAGATCATGACCTGAGCGGCTTCGCACGTGGCACCTTCACCCACGACGGCAGCACCCGCCGGATCCTGCGGCGCGGTACGGGGCCCGCGGTGATCGTCATCGCGGAGATCCCGGGCATCACGCCCAAGGTCCTGGAGTTCGCGGAACGCGTGGCCGCGATCGGCTGCACCGCGGTGCTCCCGGTGCTCTTCGGTACACCCGGCCGCTCGGCCCACCCCAAGCACGACGGCCGGTTGAGGTCCGGCCTCTACACGGCCTCGTCCATGTGGCAGGTGTGTGTGAGCCGGGAATTCACCGTACTGGCCACCGGCAGGACCTCCCCCGTGGTGACCTGGCTGCGGGCGCTGGCCGCAGCGGAGCACCGGCGCTGCGGCGGCCCCGGGGTCGGAGCCCTCGGCATGTGTCTGACCGGCGGCTTCGCCCTGGCCATGGCCGCCGATGAGCGGCTGCTCGCCCCCGTACTGTCCCAGCCGTCCCTGCCGCTGGCCGTCACCAAGAGCCGGGCCGGCGGTATCGACATCTCCGCCGAGGACCTCGCCGCCGTACGGGGCCGCTGCGCACGCGACGGTCTGCGGGTCATGGGTCTGCGCTTCCGCGGGGACCGGCTGGTGCCGGGGGACCGGTTCGCCTTTCTGCGCCGCGAACTCGGTGACGCCTTCACCGCCGTCGAACTCGACGACTCCACCGCCAACCCCCGGGCCGCGATGCCGCCGCACGCCGTACTCACCGAGCATCTCATCGACGAACCCGGCCAGCCGACCCGTGCGGCGCTGGACCAGGTGCTCGACCACTTCCGTACCCGTCTGCTCGAAGAGCCCGGCGACGGTTCCGCGGAAACCGGGCCGCCGCACCTGACGGATCGCTGACCGCCGGCTCGTTCGCCCACGGCTCGTTCACCGTTGGAATATCCCCTGGCGACGGCGGGTTGGAAGCGAGGAACTCACCGATCCCCGAGGGCGGCGGCCGGCGTCACACCGCTGCGGCGGCCGCGCCCGAGGGTCCGAGACCGGAGCAGACATGACCATCGACGCGCCCCAGGGCACGGACCGTTCGTTCCTCTTCGTCCTCGGCAGCTCTCGCCCCGACGGCAACACCGAGACCCTCGCCCGGGCCGCCGCCGAGCAGCTGCCCGCCGAGGTCCCGCAGCGCTGGGTGGACCTGACCCGGCTGCCGCTGCCCGACTTCCAGGACGGCCGGCACGAGACCGGCGGCTGGCCGGCCGGGGAGAACGAGGAGATACTGCGGCAGGCCACACTGGAGGCCACCGACATCGTCCTCGCCCTCGCCCCTGTACTGGTACACCCTCTCCGCGCAGACCAAGCGCTACCTCGACTACTGGTCGGGCTGGCTGTCGGTCCCGGGCCTGGACTTCCAGGCGCGGATGGCGGGTCGGACGCTGTGGGGGGTGACCGCCATGGCGGACCGCGACGAGGTCGTCGCCGACGGACTGGAGACCACCCTCAACCACACGGCGGCGTATCTGCGGATGCGGTTCGGCGGGGTGCTGTTCGGCAACGGCTCCCGGCCCGGTCAGGTGCGCGACGACGAACGAGCGATGATCCGGGCCAAGACGTTCTTCCAGAATGCGACCCCGCTCGCCCGGTTCCCCCATGAGGACGGGGCCGCGGAGCAGTAGCCGACGATACGGCCCGCGCGCAGCCGCGCCGAGCATGCAGCCGGCGAGGCCGACATGAACTGCCCGATCACGACTGGCTGTTGAGGAAGCCGATCAGGCTGGCGCCCCACCAGCCGAGCTGGCTCACGGCGGCAACGGCTCCGGCCCGGATGAGCAGCCGGCGAGGCGCCTCGGCATCCCGGTACTGCTCAAGGCGCTGACCGAGCCAATGGGCGTACAGGCCGTTGAGGGTGATGGCCAGGACCAGCCCGAGCTTGACCTCGGTCAGCGGCGAAGCCAGGTCCGGGCGGAGGAACAGCCCGGTGACGACGAGCCCGGTCAGCCCGGTCCAGATGGGGAGCTGCAGGGTGCCGGCGGTGTGCAGGACATCGGCGAGGCGCCGCCGTCCGAGCACCCACAGGATGGCGAACCAGTCGACGGCGAGCACGGACCCGAGCCCGACGACGAGCGCGACGAGATGCACGAAGCGGGCCGCGGTCTGCAGCGGCGGATCGGCGTGGAGGTGGCCGGCCACCCAGCACAGCGCCGCGAGGACTGCCGAGCAGAGGACGCCCAGCAGGATCAGCGCCCAGCCCGGCGTGGGCGGGTGGTGGCGCGCGGTGCCGCCGCGCTCGGCGGGTGCGGGCCGCCCCGGGACCCCGGCGGGCTGGGGGACCGCGGTGGCCAAGGCTCTGTCGGAGGTCGCGGGCACCGGTCAGCTCTCGTTCTTCACCAGGGATCTGGGCATGGCTGAAAACTTTCGTTCAGAAGTAAGGTTAGGCGAACCTAAAGTGCTGACGTGCGCGAGTCAAGCCTGCTCGCGATGCGGGCGATACGGGCACATCGGACGCCACGGGGCGTTCTCTCTCGGTCGTGGAGCGGTTGACGCACCATCGGAAGTCGATCCACCCGCATAAATCGGCCCCGGGTCGCGCCTTCCTGGACGCGACCCGGGGCCACCGGAGTTATCTTCATATTTGCACCCAGGGGCGGACTTCGCGCGCTGTGGACGTCCAGACGGGGTACGACGGCACCCGGCGCCGGAATCCCCGCCCGCGTCCGCGGTCCGCCGAAGCCACCGTCGCCCCCCTCGCCCGCTCACTCCACTGGCCCCGCCCCCAAGCCTCCCACCTGCGCTTTTCCGGTCCGCCCGGTGACCTGCGCGGACCGTACGGCCGCGCCACGACTGGCAGCGGCAATCCCGCACGACGATGCTTGACACGTCGTAGCGCGGACAGAGCGGGAGCGGGTACGTGAGGGCAGCGAGCGCGGGTCGCACCACCGTCAGACGCTGGTTCCTGCGCCACCTCCAGCTGCTGCCCGTCATCCTGCTCGTCGGAGGCGCCTTCCTCGACTACCACACCTCGCCGCACTTCAGCGGAGAGGCCTTCTACACCGCCGCGCCGATGACCGCCGCGGCGCTGCTGTCGCTGCGCGCGACGATCCTGGCGGCCATCGGCGCCTGCGTCGCCGACTTCGCGCTGCTCAGCCACTTCGGTTTCATGGGGAACTCCGGGGGGCGCAGCGAGCTGGCGGCGGTCGCGACCGTCTCGGCCCTCGCCATCGTCGTCAACCGCCTCATGTACTACAGCAATGTGCGACTGCAGTCGGCGCGCAGGGTCGCCCTCGCCGTGCAGCGCGCGGTGCTGCCGCAGCTGCCGGCGACGGTCGGACCGCTGCGGATCGCGGTGCGCTACCAGGCGGCCGTGAAGGACGCTCAGATCGGCGGCGACATCTACGGTGCGCAGGACACCCCGTACGGCGTGCGCTGCCTGGTCGGCGACGTACGGGGCAAGGGCATGGACGCCGTCAAGGTGGTGACCGTGGCCATGGGGGTGTTCCGGGAGGCCGCCGAGGAGGAGGCCACGCTCACCGGCATCGCCGCCAGGCTGGAGCGGGCACTGGTGCGGGAGCGGGACCGGCGGGCGGGTCCCGAGCGGACCGAGGGGTTCGTCACCGGCGTGCTCGTCGAGATCCCGCACGGCGGCGATGAACTGCGACTGGTCAACCGCGGCCACCCCGCCCCCCTGCTGCTGCACGCCGGCCGTGTGCACAGCGCGGAGCCCTCCGAGCCGGCTCTCCCCTGGGGGCTGGCGGAACTGGGCACCGACCAGGACCGTGCCGACACGGTGCCCTTCCCCCCGGGGTCCACCCTCCTGCTGTACACCGACGGCCTGACCGAGGCGCGCAATCGCGCCGGGGACTTCTACGACCCGGGCGCCGGCCTGACCGGACGGGAGTTTCCCGGCCCGGAGGCGCTGCTCGGCACCCTGCTCGCCGAGGTGAGCGAGCACACCGGCGGCCGTATCACCGACGATTTGGCGCTGCTCGCGGTCACGCGGGACAACGGCCGCGCCCAGGAACCCGCGTAGGTCCGGGGAGCATCGTGCTCAGCCCAGGAACTCCCGCAGCGCCCGGTTGAGTTCGGCCGGTCGCTCGGTCGGGACGGAATGGTGTGCGGCGTCCGGTACGGTCACGACGGCCACCTGCGGCAGCAGCCGACGAGCCGCGACGGCCACCCGCCGGACATCGTGCGCCCGGCTGCGCCCGGCCAGCAGCACGAGGGTGGGGACGGTACAGGCCCGCAGCTCCGCAGCCCCGGGTCGGCGCATCACCACGACCTTCGAGCGCCGGGCGCTCGCGGTGCTGTCCAGGAACGCCTCCCAGTCGGGGTCCTCGGAGGCGCCGCCGGTCTCCCAGCGGCGAAAGGCGCGCTCCCGCTCGGCGGTGCGCCCGAGCAGCAGCGGCGCCGCACGCAGCAGGTAGCGCGGGCTCAGCGGGGCGAAGCAGCCGGTGGGTTCGAGCAGGGCGAGCCGGTCGACCCGGTGGGGCGCGTGGAGCGCGTAGTTCAAGGCGATCCAGGCCCCGTAGGAGTGGCCGCACAGCTGTGCCCCGTTCAGCCCCAGTGCCTCGCAGACCCCGTCCAGCCAGGCCATCAGGTCCCCGGCACCGCGCAACGGCGCCCCGTCGTGCACGCTGCGGCCGATGTCGCCCATCAGGTCGACGGCGTACACCCGATGGGTGCGGGCGAGCTCCTCGACGGTGGCGAACCACACCAGCGACGTGCTGCCGCCGCCGGGCAGGAGGAGGAGCGGGGTGCCGTCCTGGGGGCCGCAGACCTGGACACGCGTGGTGCCGTAGGCGGACGGCACGTCGATACTGCGCACCGCCACCGGCCAGCGCCGCAGCGCGGCGTCGTACGCCGCGAAGAACTCCGCCTCATCGCCCACGACCACTCCCACCCAGGCAGAATGACCCGATATTGTTCGACAACCGAAACTCTCGATCATCGAGATAATAGCTCGGAGGAACGCATGGACGACCAGGACCCCGCGCTCCAACTGGTCCATCTGCTGCGCGCCGTGACGGTGGAACTCGACCTCTTCGGCGCCGAGTTCGCCGACGACAACGGACTGCACCCCACGGACGTACGCGCGCTGATCCACCTGCTGGACGCCGGCCGGGCCGGTCGCACCGCCACCCCCGGATGGCTCGGCGCCCAGCTGGGGGTGAACTCGGCATCGACCACCGCGCTGATCGACCGACTGGAGCGGCTGGGACTCGTCCGCCGGGAGCGGGACACCCGCGATCGCCGCCGCGTGCTGCTGGCCGTGGAGGACAAGGCAGTCTCCATGGGCTGGTCGTTCTTCGGGCCACTGATCCGCGAGATGGTCGCGGCGATGGCCTCCTTCGACGAGCCGGAACTGGCCGCCGTACGGCGCTTCCTGCTCTCGATGCGCGACGTCGTGGCCGCCGGCCGCCAGGGCCGACGGGCGGCGGCCTCCGGGGGCGCATGACGCGGGTGGGCGCCGGGCACTCCCGTGGCGGGCGGCTAGGGCCTGTCCGATGGGTCGGGGTCGGACAGGCCCTAATGCTCGTCCGCGGAGCCGCCGGAATGCCGGAAGCGGTTGCGGTACTCGGTCGGTGTCGTACGGAGCTTGCGGCGGAACGCACGGATCAGGGTGGCGGTCGTGTTGAACCCGCAGGCGGAGGCGACACGTTCGAGGGTGTCATCGGTGGATTCCAGTTGGTTCCGGGCCACTTCGACGCGGGCCGATTCGAGGTAGGCGCCCGGGGTCACACCGAGTTCCGTCTTGAAGATGCGGGTGAGCTGCCGATCGCTGACGTGGGCGTATGCGGCGAGATCGGCGACGGTGAGCTGCTCGGCGAGGTTCCGCGTGATGTACAGCCGGAGATCGTCCATGCGCCGGGTCGTCGAGACCGGTTCGATCGGGACGCTGAACTGGCTCTGCCCGCTCGGTCGTTTCAGGTACATCACCAGCTGCCGGGCGACGCGCAGCGCGACGGCCTCGCCGAAGTCCTCGGCGACCAGGGCGAGGGACAGGTCGAGGCAGGCGGTGATGCCCGCGCCGGTCCACACCTCGTGGTCGCGGATGAAGATCGGGTCGGCGTCGACCTCGATCGACGGATGCTCGGCGGCGAGCTGCCGCGCGGTCGACCAGTGGGTCGTGGCGCGTCTGCCGTCCAGCAGCCCCGCGGCCGCGAGGAGATGCGCTCCCACGCAGACGGAGGCGATGCGCCGTGATCTGCCGGCGAGCGTCTTCACCCAGTGGACCACGGTGGGATCGGTGATGGCGTGCACCCGGCGTTGGTCGTCGACCTCGACCGAGCCGGGAACCAGAAGGGTGTCGATGCTCCTCCCGGACGCCTCCTGGAACGTGGTGTCGGGGAGGACGCGCACCCCGGCGGCGGTGGTCACGGGGTCCATGGTTTCGGCGGCCAGCACGACGCGGTAGCCCGACGCGTCGTCCACCTCCCGCCGCAGCAGGGCGAACACCTCCGGCGGCCCGGTGACGTCCAGCAGGTCGACGCCGTCGAAGAGCAGGACGACGATGCACCGTTCCAGGCCGCTCAAGGGTCTCCCTCCGCGCGGCCACGGTGAGGTGGCGGCGCACCGAGTGTCGGTATCTGCAAGTTGCATGACATTGCCGCCATGTGGGGCGGATCGTAGCGTGGAATGCGCCACCGCGTGGTGGCCCGATTCTTTCGACACCTAGCCCAAGAAGGTGCGGCAATGCCTACGACGACTCTGCGGGAACTCAATGGCTTCGATCAGACGCCGGCGTCCCTGTCCGACGCGACCCTGCTTCTGATCGACTATCAGAACACCTACACCCGCGGCGTGATGGAGCTGACCGGCTGGGAGTCCGCCCTCGACTCGGCCGCCGCGCTGCTGGCCCGGGCCAGGCGCGCGGGTGCCGAGGTCATCCATGTCATCAACGACGGCGGTGAGGGAACCCCGTACGACGTCCAGGCGGAAATCGGCCGGATCCACCCCCGTGTGGCGCCCATCGAGGGTGAGTCCGTCGTCGTCAAGACCGTGCCCGACGCGTTCGTCGGCACCGATCTCGGTGACCGTCTCGACGCCGCCGGGAAGAAGGACGTCATCATCGCCGGGTTCATGACACACATGTGCGTGACCTTCACGGCGGCGAGCGCGTTCCTGCGCGGCAACCGGCCCACCGTCGTCGCCGACGCCTGCGCGACGCGCCCCTTGAAGACGGCGGTCGCCGATCTGTCCGCCGAGCAGCTCCACCACAGCGCGCTCGCGACGATCGGCGACCTCTACGGCGTCGTCGTCCCGTCCGGCGCGACCTTGAACTGACGGCAGGTCCGGGGGAATTCGAGGAAATTCACCACTGAGGACGCCGCAGTCCGCCCCGCGAGACCGTGGTCCGGCCCCATTTCGCCGGTGTGCGGGCGCGGACCGGCGGCCGAGTGAGCAGGATTTCCGGCCGGGCGCATTTCACCCGGTGAAAAAACATATGAATCGGCCGGGCGAGTTGTTCGCCGCCCGGTTACTTCTTCAGGAAGGCGTTGTTGCAGCCGATGGACGAACCCAGGGCGGTGGACTGCAGACCGCCGACGATGCCGACCTCGCCGAGGACATCCACACCCAGATCGTATGACCTGCACGAACTGCCCTGCATGATCTGAAACGAGGAGCCGCCGCCCGGGCCGCCGTCGGCATGGGCGGTACCGGCGCCAAGGATGGCGACGCTACCGAGGGCGGCGATCCCCACGGCAGCCTTGCGAAGCTTGCACATTTCATCTCCGGTGGATTGAGCGTATACGATCTACGATTGATCGACTTCGTGAGGTGACGAAAGGCTAATACGAAATAGTCGGTAATATGCCGACGGCGCGCCGAATCCCGTGGCCGCCGCAAACCGGTGCCGGCCGACCCGTTCGGCGGATGTCCCCGGAAACCCGGTGACCGCAGGGAGCTTCGGCCGGACGTCCGGTGGGCGTGTGCCGGTGCCGGTCCGCCGGCGCCCGGGTTCGGTGGGCTTTCCGCGCGGCCCTGTCACCCGACTGTCGGACGGCGGGCTCGGCGCGCGCTTCGTTACCGACGTCCGTCGCCGATCGACCGGAGGCGTTCCACGGCTTGAAGTCCGCCCCTCGCTTCCTCGTGTGGGGCGGATCTCGTCACATGCAGGGGGAGCCCAAGGCCGGTGAATCCGGACTGGGTAGCATCGGCGTATGCCGAAACACCTGTTATTCGTAGCCCTTTTGGGGCACGGGCACGTCAACCCCACATTGCCGTTGGTTGAGGAACTGGTACGGCGCGGGCACCGCGTGGACTACGCCACCACGGCCGAACACGCCGAGGTCGTCACCCGGGCCGGTGCCCGCTGGGTGGAGCTGCCGACACCGGAACACATCCCGATCCCCCACGAGTTCGGTCCCGAAACGTTCGGCCTGTTCCTTCGCCATCTCTTCAAGGCGACGAGCGCGACCTTCCCGATCCTGCAGGAGTACTGCGCCACCGAGTCGCCGGACGCGATCTGCTACGACGCGATGAGCTGGGCGCCCCGGATTCTCGCCGAGCAGCTGGGCCTGCCCGCAGTGCGCTGCATTCCGAACCTCGCCTCGAACGAATCCTTTTCGTTGATGAGCGGGTTCCTGGAAGGTCTCGGCGAGGACAATCCCGTCGCGGCCGCGGTCGTCGAAGGCTGTGCGGAATTCTCCGCCGACCACGGAATCGCGCTCGATCCGTCGAGCCTGGACGTGGTCGAGAAGCTGAACCTCGTCTTCGTACCCCGCGAGTTCCAGCCCGCCGGGGACACCTTCGACGACCGCTTCCAGTTCGTGGGCCCCTCGCTGGGCAGCCGCGAAGAGGCCGAACCGTGGACGCCGGCGGATCCTGAGGCACCCGTACTGTTCATATCCCTGGGTACGGTCTTCAACGACCGGCCCGAGTTCTACCGCACCTGCATCGAGGCGTTCGCCGACGGGCCGTATCAAGTGGCGATGTCCGTCGGCGATTTGGATACCGCGGTGCTGGGGGACATACCGCCGAACTTCGACGTCCGGCCGCGATTCCCGCAGCCGGCCGTGCTGCGGCGTGCCGCGGCCTTCGTCTCCCACGCCGGTATGAACTCCACGATGGAGTCCCTGTATTACGGCGTCGGGCTGATCACCGTCCCGCAGATGCCCGAGCAGGCCGCCAACGCCGGGCGGGCACAGGAGCTGGGGCTCGGCGAGCAGTTGGACCCCGCCACGGTCACCGCCGAGTCGCTGCGTGCCACCGTCGCCCGGGTCACCTCCGACAGTGCGGTACGCGCCAGCCTGGACCGGATGCAGAAGGTCGTGCGGGAGAGCGGCGGAGCGACCCGCAGCGCGGACCTGGTCGAGGAGTACCTCCGCTGAACGACGTCGTATGACGTCGTCATCGGGCGTGGCCGGGGGCGAGTCGGCGGCGTGAGCCGGCCGGCCAACAGCGCCCTGACGCGCCGGGGCGCTTCGGTCGGCACACCTTCGCCGACCGAAGCGCCCAGCACGCCGCGAGCCGGTCGCGCACGGCGTCAGCCCGTTGGGGGAGTGGTGCGGGCGGGTGTCCTCAGCGCTGCCTTCCCGCAGGGGTGCGGCTCACCGTTCCCTTGCCGCCGGCCAGTTTCCACTCGCGGTTCAGCGTGCCCAGCGGGATGCGGCGGTCGAAGATCGGCGTGCCGAAGATGTCGAGGTGGGCACGGAGTGCGCCCGAGACGTCGATACCGCCGTAGGCCGCCCAGCTGCCGGTGGCCGAGGCGGAGCCGTTCGAGTCGGCGGAGGCGGTGCCGGCGACCTCGGCGCGCAGATAGGGGGCGACGTCCGCGGTGACGCCGACGGCGCCGTAGAGGCCGACGCTGGCCTCGGCGCCGAGGGATGCCTTGACCTTACCGGCGGCGGCCGCGGTGGCCCGTACCGGAGTGCCGTGCATCTTGGCCTTGGCTATCGAGGCCCAGCCCTTGGCGAGCTGGTAGCTGCCGCCGACGGTGAAGTCGCCCTTGAGGTCCTGCTTGACGTCGACACTGGCCTTGCCGTCGGCGTCGACCTGGAGGTAGCAGGTGAGGTCGAGGTTGACCACGACCGGCACCGGACCGACCTGGATGACGGGGTCGGCGTGCAGCTTGGCGAAGGGCAGCCGCAGCGGCTCGGCCTCCGTGGAGGCGGCCGCCCGGCCCTTGAGCTCCCACTGGGAGGACCAGTCGCCGGACAGCGTCAGCGAGGCGCCGCCGACGCCGCCGCCCTTGCCGCCCTGGTAGGAGAAGTCGACCTTGGGGGCGAGCTGGACGTAGCCGGTGGCCGACGCCTCGGCGGAGACGGGGCCGCCGGAGGGCGTGGGCAGCGAGGCGCCCACGTCCAGGCGCAGCCGGCCGAGGGGCAGCGTGGCGCCCTTGGGGCCGAAGTGCAGACCGCCGGTCTTGGCCCAGGAGACCTTGACCTTGGGGGCGATGGGCTCGACCTTCATGGCGGACGGGTCGACGGGCACCGTGCCGTGCGCCGTGGAACCGCCGAGCAGCGCGTCGAGCGTGGCCGGGGCGGTGTTGACCTCGGTGCCCCGGTCGGTCTTGCCGACGACCTTGGTGACCTTGGCGAGGACGCCCTGGGGCGCGCCGGGTGCGGGTGCGCTGGCGATGACATCGCCGACGGCCACATCCGCCTTGGGCGCGGGCGCGCTCTTCGAGGGGGTGGCGGACGGGTTGTCGGACGGGCCGGTGGACGGAGCCGTGGAGGTCGGTGCGGACGGCGTGGCGGTCGGCGATCCGGACGGGCTGCCGGACTCCGGCGACTTCGACGGGACGTCCGGCCTGCTCGGCGAAGGCCGCACCGCCGGGGCGGTGATGACGGCCCGTCCGCTGTTGCGGTCGAAGGAGGCCACCTTGAGCGCGGACTTCTGGGCGAGTCGTCCCGGGTGGCTGCCGCCGGGCCGGGCCACGGCGCTCTGGGCACCGTCGTCGCCGTCGTCGGTGCCCTTGACGGTCAGCTTCGGGGCGGCAGCCGAACCGGCGGCGGCCGCGGGCTCCTTGCCGCCGTCGGACGCATCGGCGGACGGATCGGATCCCGGTGACGAGCACCCTGCGACGAGCAGGGACGCGGTGGTGAGGGCCAGTAGAGGAGCAATTCTGCTGGATCTGCGCAAGGTTGGGTCCTGGAAAAGTGAAGTGGGGGTGGACCCGGGGGAGTCCGCGAGACGCGGTGCCCCAGGGGTCGCCGCTACCGACAGGTAACGATCGGCAAGATCGTGTCATGGACATCAGGAGCAAAGAACCGATTCATCCGTCGTATACGGATGATCTGGATCACATGTGCTCAGCGCAGATCCTGGGGACAGCACACATCACCGCCCTCCTTGGAATGGAGGGCGGTGACGAGGGTTGTGCGCGGTGTGGGGCGCGGCGGTGGCGCGCCCTCGGGCGGCGATCTCCGAGGGCAGGGCGGGCAGTTAGACGTTCTTCGTCTCCACCACGCACAGCGCCCAGATGATGAAGGCGTACAGCGCGATCAGGATGATCGACCAGAGCGGGTAGTACGGCAGCGAGAGGAAGCTGCTGATCAACAGCAGTGCCGCGATGACGATCCCGGTGACCCTGGCCCACATCGGGGCCTTGAACAGGGCGATACCGGTAAGGGCGGCCACGATCCCGAGGATGAGGTGGATCCAGCCCCAACCGGTCACGTCGAACTTGAAGATGTAGTTCCGCGTGGCGATGAAGATGGCGTCCTTGGCGATGGCCATGATGCCGCGGAAGATGGCGAGGACGCCGGTGACGGTGAGCATCACGGCGGCGAACAGCGTCAGTCCGCCGGCCAGGGCCTCGGATTTCGCGGGGCCGTGATTCGTTGTTGTTGACATGGTCGTTGACCTTTCCGGCCGTCAGTGGAGGATCTTGTCCTTCGCCCGCTGGAACTCCTCCTCCGAGATGTCGCCCTTCTCCTTGAGGGCCGACAGCTTGACCAGTTCGTCGGCGTGGCTCGTGCCGCCGCGGGTCGCTGTTTCGCGGATGTACGCGTCGATCGCGTCCTGCTGCTGCCGGGCGTGCTGGATCTCGCGCTGCCCCATCTCCTGGCCGCGCACCATGACGTAGATCAGGACGCCCAGGAAGGGGAGGATGATGACGAAGATCAGCCAGCCGGCCTTGGCCCACCCGTTCATGGCGTGGTCGCGGAAGATGTCGACGATGACGCGGAAGAGGACCATCAGCCACAGCACCCACAGGAAGATCCACATGACGGTCCAGAAGGCGCCCAGCACCGGATAGTCGTAGGCCAGGTACACGTTGCCCATGGCTTTTCTCCTGTCACTCGGAGTCGCCCCTCCACACTGCGTCCGCCCGGGGGCCGGGGCATCACCCTCCGCGGGTGAACCACGACGGGGGCCTCAGGGCGACGACGTCCCGGTGAGCCGTTCCGTGGGCAGATGGCGGGTGAACGGGAAGCCGGCGAGCGTGATGGCCGCGGCGGTCAGGATGGCGATCTTGAGGCTGTTGAGCTGGGCTCGGGCGTAGGCGTCCACGACCGCGTCGGCCTCGTCCGGCGGCAGTGAGGCGCGCTGGGTCGCGGCCCGGATCTCGTCGGTGCCGACGAAGCTGACCCCGGCTTCGATCGCGATACCGGTCTGTTCGCGCACCGCGTCGGAGACCTTCGGGTTGTCGGCGATCTGTGTGGTGAAGACGCTGACCAGGGCGCCGATCAGGAGGGAGCCGATGAGGGCGGTGCCGAGGGAGGACCCCAGGTTCTGGGCGGTGTACTGGAGGCCGCCCACCTCGCTGCGCTCGGACTCCCCGACGCTGGACTGCACGACATTGCCCAGTTGCGAGGCGAGCAGCCCCATGCCCAGTCCCAGCAGGGCCATCGACAGGGCGAAGTTGAGGTCGTTGATACGGGGTTCGATCGTGGACAGCAGCCACACGACGGCGATGAGCAGCACCAGCAGGGCGGTGCGTACGACCGCACGCGGACCGGCGAACCGGCCCAGCAGGGGGCCGCTCATCGCGGACACCAGCATGGTGATCGACACCGGCACCAGCCGCAGACCGGTCTCGAAGGCGCTGAAGCCCTGTACCACCTGCAGGTAGAGGGGGATGACGAAGAACAGGCCGAGCAGGATGAGGTTCTGGCTGAGCAGCATGCTCAGGCCGGAGCGCAGCGGCGGTCGCGCGAACAGCGAGAACCGCACCAGCGGGTCCCGTCCACGGCTCTCCTGCCGTCGCTCCCATACGCGGAACAGCCACAGCACGACGGCGCCCGCCGCGATGACGAAGAGGGTGAGGGAGAAGCCGAAGACGGTGAGGGGGGAGTTCCGGGGTTTCAGCCAGCCCCAGGAGCTGCTCTGCAGGACGCCCAGGACCACGATGGCCAGGCCGGCGGCGGAGAGTACGGCGCCTACGGTGTCGAGCCGGGGGCGCGGCTCGGGCAGGGGGTGGTCCTCGACCCACCCGATGAGGCAGAGCATGGCCACCACCAGCACGACTTCGCCGGCGAAGACCAGCCGCCAGGTCAGATACGTCGTCACCCAGCCGCCGAGCAGCGGGCCCACCGCGATGCCCGCCCCTGCCAGCCCGCCGACGACCCCGTAGGCCACGGCCCGGTCCCGGCCGGTGTAGGCACCGGCCACGAGCGCGGCCAGGGCGGGGAGGACCAGTGTCGCGCCGAGTCCCTCGATCACCGACCAGCCGAGCGCGAGCACCCACAGGGTGGGGGCCACGGAGGTGAGCGCGGACCCCGCGCCGTACACCGCCAGTCCGACGGCGAACATGCGCCGGCGGCCGTACATATCGCCGAGTTTGCCACCCGTGATCATGAACGCGGCCATGACCAGGGTGTAGAGGGTGATCACGGCCTGGATCGCGGTGACCTCGGTGTCGAAGTCCTCGACCAGCTGACTGATCGACACGTTCATCACCGAGGTGTCCAGCACCATCAGGAACTGAGCCGTGCCGAGGATGACCAGCGGCCGCCAGCGTCCCACCGCGTGCACCTCCACAGGTTCCGGCGTGCCGCACGGGGTGATCGGCCGCCACGACGGCCAGCATAGGCAGCGGGAGGTGGCAATTGTCCGGTTGTCGGGTGGCATGTCCTCCGACTGGCCGGGCGGCCGGAGCCGGTGAGCGGCGGTCGGCGCGGTGCGGCCGTCAGCCCGGCGCCGCTTGCAGTCGGGCGCCGCGTTCAGTGCAGTCCGGCCTTCAGCGCCACGATCACCAGGCCGAGGAGGAGATTGACCGCACCGGCGAGCAGCACCAGCCGACGCGGGGCGCCCGCCCGGACGACCGCGACACTCGCCCACCCCACCTGCTCGGCCGCGGCCACGGCAAGTGCCAGCCACGCCGCGCCGTACGGGCCGAGCCCCAGCAGCGGGCTGACCGCCACGGCGGCGGCCGGCGGGACGGCCGCCTGGACGATCGGCCACTCGTCCGCGCAGACCCGGCGGATCTCCCGCCCGCTCAGGGGCTGGTGCACCAGCTGGTCCCCGACGAGGCGGGCGTAGACGTGCGCCGCCCAGAACACCACACCGGTGCCCAGGAGCAGCAGCACCAGCTTCACCCGCGGCAAGGAGCCGAGAGTGCCCGCCCCGGCCACCACCGAGGCGGCGAGCAGCGAACCGTAGACGGCGCCGGCGTAGTCGGTCTTCCGGGCCGCGACCGGACCCTGCCGCGTGGCGCCTGCGGGCTCGGGCTCGTGACCTCCCGCCGCTGCGGGTTCCCCGGAGCCGGCGCGGCGGGCGGGGCGGTCAGCCATCGTGCCCGGTGAGCCCGGGGCCGGGTCCCGGTGGCGCGGGTGCCGTTCGCGCGGCGGCGAGGATGCCGAGGATCAGCATGACCAGCACCATGATCCCGAGGACCAGGGCCACCACGCCCGGGGTCGGGAAGTTCCACAGGAACAGCGTCAGCACGCCCGCACCGATGACGATTCCGGTCGTCCAGCCGCGGTGCCCGTCGAGCCAGCGGCCCGCGCCACCGGTGCGCAGCCCCGCTCGGGCGAGGCCGCGTCCGGCGGAGCCGGTGCCGCGGACGGCGACGGAGCGTATCCAACGGGCGCCGCGTCCGGGCCCGTAGAGATAGCCGGCGATCAGGACGATCACCGCGATGACCAGCACGGTGCGGGTGCTCTGCTGCAAGAACCGCACCAGTTCGTCGTAGACGGCGGCGGCCGCCTGCGGCGACTGGACCTTGGGCTGCACGGAGTCCAGATACTTGCCCCGGGCGAAGGCGAGCCCGATGAGCAGGACGACCATCATCGCGCCGATGCCGACGGACGCGCTCATCAGGGCCACCCGGTGCGAGGGCCCCGACCACACGGCCAGTGCTGCCAGCACGACGACCAGCACGGGCAGCCAGACACCGACGATGTTGAGCAGCCGCATGGCGTTCTGGGCCTTGCTCAGTTCGTCGGTCTTCACCAGCACGATGGACTTGTCGATGTCGGGGATCTTGTCGGCGTTCTTGAACCCCTCGTCGACCAGCTTCTTCTGCACCTGGCTGATCACGGTGCCGATGTCGAGGCTGATGGTGTTCCCCTTGGCCTCCACGGCACTGCCGCCCTTGCCGGTGAGGACGTTGACCATGGCCAGGTGGGCCCTGCGGTTGGCGGCGTCCCAGACGTCCGCGAACTGGTCGCTGGTCACCACCTTGTTCACCACCGCGCGCACCGCGCTGGTGGCGCCGGACTTCAGCGCGCCGGCCAGCACATCCGCCTTGTCGACCACGATCGGTGGGGCGCCGGTCTTCTGCAGGGCACGGGTGAGCGCGGCGGTGACCTCCTCGGTGTTGATATAGCCGACGATCTTGTTCGTCACCCGGTTGGTGACCGCGCTCTGGACCGCCGGGTCCTTGGCGAGGGGCGCGACGGTCTGGACGTACCGATCGGTGTCGGACATCTGGGAGTCCACCCAGGCGGCGACGACGCCGAGCGGGGCGAGGACGAAGGACAGCGCCAGCAGCAGGCAGGTGACGACAGAGCGCAGGCGGCGGTGCCGCATGTCGGCGGCGCGGCGCAGACGCGTGTACTCCACCCGCTCGGCGGCGCTCAGGGGCCCCTCGGGGCCTTCGGGGGTGGGGGCGGCCGCGGATGACGAGTCCATCGCGTGCTCCTTCGCGCAGATCCTCGATCCACCGTCACCCGCCGCGGGCCGGACCACATCACCCGTAACGGGCGGCCCTGCGGTCAGCCGGGCCGGGCCGTGACGCGCCCCGCGCGGACGGCATCGGCCAGCGCCTGGTGGTCGCGCTCGTTCTGGTCGGCGTAGGCCGCGGCGAACTCCGCCAGAGCCCGGTCGAAGGCGTCGGACTGGCCCAGATAGGAGGCGATGGCGATCCGGTCGCCGGAACGCGCATGGGCGCGGGCCAGCGCGGCACCGCACAGGTCCCCCAGGAGCTTCATCCCCTCCGGGGCCAGGGTCTCCGGCTGGGGTGCGCCCTTCCAGTCGCGCAGCTGTCGGACGTAGAAGTCCCGCCGGCGGCCGTCGATGCCCACGGCCCGCTCCCAGCCGAGGAAGATATCGCTGGCGGCCTGCATCAGCCGCTGGCCGCACACCACCCGCTCGCCCTGGTTGTCGTACGCGCTCGCTCCGGCGTACGGCGCCAGCACGGACTCGCCGGCCTCCTTGGCCTGCAGCAGCAGGGGGTCCTCGTCGTCCCTGCCGAGCATCAGCAGGATCCAGCAGCGGGTGCCCACGCTGCCGACGCCGACGACCTTGCGCGCGATGTCGGCCAGCCGGAACTGGTCGAGCAGATGCCGGCGGTCGGGTTGCAGACTGCGGCGGTAGCCGTCGACGAGCGTGCGCAGCCGGTGTTCGAGCGCGGCGCGCTCGGCCCGGGGGAGCAGACCGTCCAGGGTGACCAGCAGCGGCGGGTCGGAGGCGATCCGCCGGGCCCCGCCGACGATCCCGGTGAGCTTGGCGAACGCCTGGAGGCTGTCGCGGGTACGCGCCTTGGCCAGCGCGCGGTCGACCTTCTCCCGCGCCTCCCGGTCCATCCGGTCGGACAGCAGTTCGCGGATCCGGTCCGCATCGGCCTGGGTGTACCAGACGTCGAGGTTGCGCATCCGCGCGAAGCGGCGCATCGCCTCGCGGTAGGCCCGCACCGCGCCGCGTACGACCGCGCCGCGCTCCTTCGCCGTGAAGCCGTTGTTGCGGCCGGCGATCTCGAATCCCGCGGCGAGCCGCTTGACGTCCCACTCCCACGGGCCCGGCAGCGTCTCGTCGAAGTCGTTGATGTCGAAGAGCAGATGCCGCTCGGGGGAGGCGAACAGCCCGAAGTTCAACGGGTGCGCGTCCCCGCACAGCTGCACCGTGATCCCCGTGTGCGGGGACGCCCCCAGGTCGCTCGCCATGACGGTGGCGGCGCCGCGGTAGAAGCGGAACGGGGACTCCAGCATGCGGCCGTAGCGCAGCGGTACGAGTTCCGCCACGCGCTGGGCGGACTGGCGCTCCAACTGCTCCACCGGGTCGGGTCGGTGGGATGCGGGGTCGAACCCGGCGTGGCCGGAACGCGGCATACGGGCGCGCGCCGCCTTGCCGAGGGCGGCCCGCTCCTGCGGTGTCGGGGGGATGCTCGGTTCTGGGGCTGTCATGGTTCCGGAAGTTGGCGCATCTCCAGGACCCGCAGGCCCAGATCCTGGAAGCGGGTCAGGAGTCCGTAGAGGTGGGCCTCGTCGGTGACCTGGCCGACGAGGACCGTCTGCTGTGGCGCGAGCGCCCTGTCCAGCTCGGGGAACGCCTCGGCCATCACCGTCGAGATGCAGCCGGTCACGCGGAACTCGTATCGCATGAGCGCGCGCCTCCCCGGCGTCGGTGGGGTCGGTCCCTTCGATGCTCGACGGCCGCTGGGCGCGGCCGCATCACCCGGACAAGGTGACATCCGGCCGCCGCCGGCGGGTCACAGCAGATGGAGCTCACGCGCGCGCCGTACGGCGTCGCCGCGGCGGGAGACGCCGAGCTTGCGGTAGATGCTCCGCAGATGCGTCTTGACCGTGTTGACCGACAGATACATCGCCTCGGCGATCTCCTCGGTCGACAGCAGCTCCGCGCCGTGCCGGAGCACCTCGCGCTCACGGTCGGTCAGCGCCTCCACCAGGACCGGCGCCGGCCGTCCGCCGCCGTCCGCGCGGGGCCTGCTGCTGACGCGCGCCGGACGGTCGAGCAGCCACGCGTGCCCCGTGGCCAGATCGGGCCGCTGCTCCAGCAGATGCCACACCCATGGGCCCGCCTCGGTGAAGGGCCGGCGGATCCGCTCGGGGCGGGCGGCGGCCAGCGCGTCGTGCAGCCGGCGGCATGCGGTCTCGGTGTCCTGGGCCAGGGCCGCGGCGTGGGACCGCAGCAGGCGGATGCGGATCTGCTCCGCGGTTCCCGCCTCCGGCCGGTCGTCCAGGGGCGCGAGCAGGCCGACGGCCTCATCGAGGTCCCCGGCGGCGAGCCGGGCCCGGGCGAGGGCGAGGGTGTGCGCCGTACCGCCGCCTTCGGCCCCGGCCAGGGCGGTGAGCGCCGACGCGGGGTCGCCCCGGGCCAGTTGGGCCGCCGAGCGGGCGACGGCGAGGCGCTGGGCCGGCCCCGGCGCGAGGGCGTCGGCGTCGCCCTTGAGGGCCGCGAGTGCGGCCTGCCACCGGCCGTGCGCGAGGTCCAGCCGGGAGCGGGCGACGGCAATCTCGCAGTCGGTGACCGGGTCGTGCCCGGCGTCCGGGGACGCGGCCGCGAGGTCGACGTGACGGCGGGCGGCCCG
The DNA here is from genome assembly GCF_055567415.1 of Streptomyces sp. NPDC026575. Taxonomy (NCBI): domain Bacteria; kingdom Bacillati; phylum Actinomycetota; class Actinomycetes; order Kitasatosporales; family Streptomycetaceae; genus Streptomyces; species Streptomyces sp. NPDC026575. The sequence continues at coordinate 339,284 of NZ_JBVHQM010000005.1, read as the reverse complement.
GAGTTCGCCTCGTTCGAGGGCGACGGCGGCCAGCGCGAGATGGCTGATCCCGGACCGCCGGGTCGGCGGGGCGGATCGGTCTCCGGCGAGTTCCAGCGCGAGCAGGGCGTGCTTCTCGGCCCGGCTCAGCTCCCCGCGTTCGGCCTCCATCAGGGCCAGCCGGCCGAGGCTGCCCTCTCGGACGGTCCCGGTCACCTCCGCGGTACAGCCCTCCACCGCGTGGTCGAAAGCCCTCATCGCCTCGTCGGGGCGGCCGCCCAGTTGGAGTCCGCACGCCAGCCCGTAGCGCCGCAGCGCCTCGATCTCCTGGTGGGCCTCGGTGAGCGGCCGCGGCAGCCGGTCGGCGAGTTCGCGGGTCTGCTGAGCGGCCGACTCCGCCGCGCGGCGGACCTGGTCGCCGTCCCGCGCCGGGGAGGGGCCGGCCAGCAGCCGGAGCAGGGCGAGCGCGAGCCGGGCTTCCGGAGCCGGTCCGGCTCCCGACCCGCGCAGCTCGTCCTCGGCCCGGTCCAGTCGCGCCCGGCAGTTCGCGGTGTCGTACCGGGCCAGGGCACAGGCGGCCCCGACCAGCGCGGGAGCCACGCCCGGCAGATCGTCGGGCATACCGGAGAAGGCCCGCTCCAGCCGGGGCGCCTCCGGGCCGGTGAGCAGGCGTCCGATCTCCAGTCGGCTCACCATGCGGGTGCAGGCCCACTCCCAGTCCGCGGCCGCGGCGGCCTGTTCCATCCCCTCGGCGAGCCGCCCGGTGTCCGCGAGCCAGGTCGCGGCCCGGCGGCGCAGTCGGGGTTCGAGGCCGGGCCGGTGATGGCGCAGGTGCATGCGCAGCACCTCGGCGAAGAGCGGCTGGTAGCGGCACCACGGCGTGCTGTCGATCGGCTCGACGAACAGGTGGGCGCGGGTCAGCTCGGCCAGGATCCACTCGGCGTCCTCGCGTTCGGTCAGCACGTTCGCCAGGTCCGGGTGCACCCGGTCGAGAATGCTGCCGCGCATCAGCAGCTCCTGGGTGGCGGCGGGCTGGGCGGCGAAGACCTCGCTGAGCAGGTAGTCGGCGAGGGCGCTCTGGGAGGCGGCGAACGACCGGGCGAACTCGGCCGGGTCGTCGGCCCGCTGCATCTCCAGCGCACACAGCCGCAGTCCGGCCGCCCAGCCCTCCGTGCGCGTCAGCAGGGCGTCGACGCTCTCCTCGTAGTCGCCCAGGCCGTGCCCGCGCAGCAGCCGCGCCGCCTCCTGCCGGGTGAACGCCAGGTCGGGACCGCGGATCTCCCCGATCCGGCCGTCGGCGCGGTAGCGGTGCAGCGGAAGCAGCGGGTCGACGCGGCTGACCAGCACCAGCCGCAGCTGCGGGCCCGCGTGGTTCAGCACGAAGTCCAGGTCGGAGGTGACCGCCCGTACCGGCACGTGCTCCAGGCCGTCGATGACGAGCACGACCGGCCGGCGCAGCTGTGCCAGTGCGGACGCGAGCCGCGTGAGCAGGGAGTGGTCGACGTGGTCGGCGGTGCCGGGCTGTCCCACCTCCTCGGGCAGCGCGATCTGGTGATGGTGCAACGCCTCCAGCACATAGGCCCAGAACACCCCGGGCGCCCTGTCGTCCGGCTCGGCCGTCAGCCACGCCACCGGGCCCGGGGCACTCCCGCCGCGCGCCCATGAGGCGGCCAGCGTCGTCTTCCCGGCGCCCGCCGGACCCGTGATCAGGGTCAGCGGCCCGGCGGTGCCTTCGGTGAGCCGGTCCAGCAGCCGCTGCCGGCGGATGGCCTTGCGCGGCACGGACGGTACGGAGAACTTCGCGGCCAGTAGGGGGTCACCGGTCGGCGCCAGCTGCGCGGGGGTGCCGCCGCCGTCGGACACCGTGGCGAGCGTCCGTAGAGCGGGGGTGGTGGACTCCCCGTCGTCGGCTGCCGCTGCTGAGGCTGTGCTGCGGGGCATGGACATCACCGTCTGGGTGCGGGCTCCCTGACACTGACACCGCCGTCCGCCCGCCGCCGCACTGTGCCGGACGAGGCAGCCATCTCACGTCGATCCGCTTCCCGCCCCGTGAGGACCCGTCTCCCACTGTGCGGCCACGGAACCATGATCGCCATACGAGGGGCCGAGGCGGCACCGGGCGCTGCGTACCGCCCAGGGGCCCGGCGCACCATCACCGTCACCGTTCACCCTCCCGGGGTGATGCCGGGGCCGGCCGCGGGCGGTGGACTGGCAGCCGGCAAGCAGGAGTGGCAATCCGGAGCGGTGGCACGCAAGGCGTTGCTCCCGGGGACCGCAGGGCATTGCCCCCGGGGCCATGTCCCGGGACGACATGGCCCGGGAGATGCCCAAACCACCGGGCCCCGCGACCGCCAGGAGTCTCCATGGGCAGTACGGACACCGGCGCACGCGACCGGGCGCAGCGCTGGTCCGCACTCCTGGCCCTGGCGGCCGGAGCCGCGGCGGCCCTGGTCCCGCTGCTGTTCGCCGGGCTCCGGAGCTTCGCTCTCCTGGGCGTCGGGCTGGCCGGACTCGCCGTCGGTGCGGCCGGCGTCTGGTGGATGCTGACCCGTCGCGGACTGGTCAGGGTGCTGGCGGGCGCCCTGTCCGTCGTCGCTCCGGCCGTCGTGCTCGTGCTGTACGCATCGGCGGGTCTGCTGTGGGTGGTACTGGTCTGTCTCGCCCTGTGCGCACTGGCGGTCTCCGCCGGCGGAGCCGCGCTCAGCAGGGACACCCGGCCGGGCGGCCCGCCAGGCGTCCGCGTCGCACCGCCGCGGCGCCCCTTCCTGATCATGAACCCCCGCTCGGGTGGCGGAAAGGTGGGCAGATTCCGCCTGAAGGAGCGGGCCGAGGAACTCGGTGCCCAGGTGCACCTGCTGGATACCGCTCACCATGAGGACGTGGTCGCGCTCGCCCGCCGCGCGGTGGACGACGGCGCCGACCTCCTGGGTGTCGCGGGCGGGGACGGCACCCAGGCCATGGTGGCCGGTGTGGCCGCGGAGCACGGCCTCCCGTTCATGGTGATCTCGGCCGGCACCCGCAATCACTTCGCACTCGATCTCGGCCTGGACCGGGACGATCCGGCGAGCTGTCTGGACGCCCTCACCGACGGGGTCGACATCCGCGTCGACCTCGGCTACATCGACGGGCGGGCCTTCGTCAACAACGCGTCCTTCGGCACGTACGCGTCCGTGGTCCAGAGCCCCGCCTACCGCGACGACAAGGTGCGGACCATCCTGGAGCTGCTTCCGGACCTGCTGACGCACCAGCGCGGTCCGCGGCTGGCCGTGCGCGTCGGGGGCACGGCCATCGACGGCCCGCAGGCGGTCCTGGTCAGCAACAACCCCTACCGCATGGGGGATCCGGCCGGACTGGGACGGCGCGAGGAGCTGGATGCCGGCGTCCTCGGGGTCCTGGGCGTCAAGGTCGACAACGCGGCACAGGCCGCCGGAATCCTGCGGGGCAGGCACGGCCCCGGCCTCACCGTGCTGACCGCCCAGGAGGTCATGGTCGACGCCGACGAGCCGGAGGTCCAGGCCGGCGTCGACGGCGAGGCGCTGACCCTGCCGACCCCCGTCCGCTGCACGATCCGGCCCCGAGCCCTGCGCGTAAGGGTGCCGCGGCGCCGCCCTGGTGTGCCGCGCGCGAAGCCGCCGATGGACTGGCGGCGGCTGCGCAGGCTCGCACTGGGGCGGGAGCGTCCGGCGGCGGATCCTCAGCCGCCGACGCCGGGCCGGCCGGACGGGGGGACCGGCAGCAGCCGGTAGGCGTCCCCGTGGGCGGCCACCCGGCCGGCCGTGGGCGGCGCGAAGTGGGTGCCGAGGACGAGGGCGTCGGTGCCGGCGAGCGAGCCCAGCAGGGAGCGGCGGGTGGCCTCGGACTGCTCCGGGTCGATGTCGACACAGCTGCCGATCGCGGGATGGGCGAACTGGACGGGGTGGTGGATGCAGTCGCCCGTGATCAGCGCCGTCGCGCCACGGCTGCTCACCTGGACGGCGACGTGGCCGGGGGTGTGGCCGGGGGTGGGCAGCAGGCGTACGCCGGGGGCGACTTCGGCGCCCTGGGCCGGGACGTCGACGAGGTCGAGCAGTCCGGCCTCCTCGACCGGAACCACGGAGTCGCGGAACATCTGCCGCCGCGCCTCGTCCATGTCGTACCCGCTCCAGAACTCCCGCTCGGCGCGGGCGGTGACGTACCGGGCGCGGGGGAAGGTGGGGACCCAACTGCCGTCGTCCTGGGCCCGGGTGTTCCAGCCGACGTGGTCGGCGTGCAGGTGGGTGAGGATGACCAGGTCGACGCGGTCCGGGGGGAATCCGGCGCGGGTGAGGCGATCGAGGTAGTCGGTCTTCAGGTCGTGCCAGGCCGGGTTCGCGCGCGTCTTGCCGTTGCCGATGCCGGTGTCGACGAGGACGCGCAGCCCGCCCGCTTCGAACGCGAAGCTGTGGCTGTCGAGGTGCAGTACGCCGTCGTTCCCGGCGAAGTCCGGGCGCAGCCAGTCGTGTGGGGCGACCACGTCGGCGGAGGCGCCGGGCAGCAGCCAGGTTCCGGTCGAGAGCGGCAGGGGGACCTCGTCGATGCGGTGAACGGTGACGTCGCCCACCGTCCAGGACGGGGTGGCGGCGGGCGGGCGGAGTTCGTTCAACGGTGAGGTGTGCACGGTCCGTCGATTCCTTTCCTTCGGCTCGTCCGAGCCGGTCCTTCGTCAGCCCGAGTCGGGCTCGGCTAAAAGCAATGGGTTTGCGTTAAGTGACTCTAGGCCCTACAGTCACTTAAAGCAAACACTTAGCTTTTGTGTCGCCGTACCGCACGGCACCGCACGGCGCGGTACCACGCCTCGCCGCCACCCGACCACTCCGCCGCTCCACCTCTCCAACCGATGAGGGAGACCCATGTCCGCCGATACGCCCGCCGATACGCCCGCCGATGAACCGACCCCGGAACTCACCCCGTCCGAAGCGGCCCGATGGGCGGCCCGCGCCGGACTCCCCTTGGAAGACGACCGCCACGCCGAGGTGGCTGCCACCGCCCAGCACATCCACGCCGTCGTCTCGGTCCTGCGGGAACTCGACTTCGGTGACACCCCGCCCGCATTCGGCTACCGCGCCGGAGAGGAGCAGCACGATGCAGCCGTCTGAACTGTCCCTCACCGCCGCCGCGGACGCGCTGCGCGAGCGGCGGTTGTCGCCCGTCGAGTTGGTGGACTCGGTGCTCGACCGCATCGCACGGGTGGAGCCGCACCTGGGGGCCTTCGTCACGGTGACGGCGGAGCGGGCGCGCGACGCGGCGCGTGCGGCCGAACGCGAGGCCGCGGCCGGCCGCTTCCGGGGCCCGCTGCACGGGATCCCCATGGCGCTGAAGGACCTGATCGACGTCGCCGGCATGGCGACGACGGCCAGCTCCCGGGTCCGGGCCGACCATCGCGCGAAGGCCGACAGCACGGTCGCCGCGCGGCTGGCGGCGGCCGGCGCGGTCCTGGTCGGCAAGACCGAAACCCATGAGTTCGCCTACGGGTTGACCACGCCGCAGACGCGCAACGCCTGCGACCCCGGCCGGGTCGCCGGCGGATCCAGTGGCGGTTCGGCCGTCGCCGTCGCGGCCGGGACCGCGGTCTTCGCCCTGGGGACGGACACCGGCGGTTCGGTCCGGGTGCCCGCCGCGCTGAACGGGGTCGTCGGCCTCAAGCCGACGTACGGCCTCGTGCCCCGGCACAATGTGACCTCGCTGTCGTGGTCGCTGGACCACGTCGGCACCCTCACCCGCAGCGTCGAGGACGCGGCGCTGGTGCTGTCCGCCGTGGCCGGGCACGACCCCCGCGACCCGGCCTCCCTGTCCGCGGCCACCGGGGACTACCGGCCGGGCGGAGCGGGGGACCTTACGGGGCTGCGCGTCGGCGTGCCGGGCAACTACTACTTCGACCGTGTCCACCCGGAGGTGGAGTCCGCCGTGCGGCGCGCCGTCGACCGGCTCCAGGCCCTCGGCGCACGGCTCGTCGAGGTCGAGATCCCGATGACGCGCTACATCCAGGCGACGCATTGGGGCCTGATGGTCCCCGAGGCCACCGCCTTTCACGAGCGGACCCTGCGCACCGTCCCGGACCTGTACGGGCCGGACGTCCGCGTGCTGCTCGAAGCGGGGGAACTGCTGTCCGCCGGGGACTATCTGCGCGCCCAGCGGGCCCGGACGCTGATGCGGCAGGCGTGGGCGGGCATGTGGGAGGAGGTCGATGTGATCGCCGCCCCGACGGTCCCGGTGACCGCCGTACCGGCCGGGGAGTCGTCGGTCACCTGGTCCGACGGTACGGAGGAGAGCGTCTCCGACGCCTATGTGCGCCTGTCGTCGCCGGCCAACATCACCGGGGTGCCCGCGTTGTCCGTACCGGTGGGCCACGACCGGGCCGGGCTGCCGATCGGTATGCAGCTGCTCGGGCGGCCCCTCTCCGAGGCCCTGCTTCTGCGGGTGGGCCACGCCTACGAGCAGTCCGAACCCGCCCCTGGGCGCGCGCCGACGCGTTGAGGGCATCGAGGGAGTCGAAGGCGTCGAGGGCATCGAAGGTGCGCCCCTCTAGAAGCAAGGATTTTGCTTTAAGCTGGAGGCATGGCTCGCAGACAGATGGTGCGCCCAGGAGGGCGCAGCGCCCGGGTCCAGGAAGCGGTGCACGCCGCCGTACGCGAATTGGAATCCGAGGTCGGCCGGGACGCCCTGACGGTGCCGCTGGTGGCCCAGCGCGCCGGAGTCACCCCGTCGACGATCTACCGCCGCTGGGGCGACCTTCAGGAACTGCTGTCGGACGTGGCCGTCGAGCGCCTGCGCCCCGACACCCGGCCGGGGGACCACGGTGACCTGGCGGCCGACCTGACGGCCTGGGCCGAGCAGTTCCTCGACGAGATGGCCGGTCCCTCGGGGCGCGCCTACATCCGCGATGCGCTGCTCGGCGACCCGGACGGCAGCAACGCCGGCCAGTGCTCGGCCTACGCCGCCGAGCAGATCGAGACCGTCCTCGCCCGCGCGGCCGACCGCGGGGAGCGCGCACCCGACGCCGAGACGGTCATCGACCATGTCGTCGCCCCCATGATGTACCGCATCCTCTTCCGCCCCGGCGGGCTGGACGCCGACTACGCACGCGGGCTCGTGGCGAAGCTCCTCACCCGGGCCCGCAAGCGCTGACGAGGCGTCAGTTCCCCCTGTCGTGTGGCAGATCGTCATAGGCGTCGGTGCGCTGGGCGCGACGCTGCTTCGCGCGGATCGCGTCCTGTTGTGGAGGGAACGACGGGGTACGGCGGACGTCGGGAGACGCAGGTCACATGCGCCCATGTCACAGGGGGTCGGGCTACCTCGTCTCAGGGGTGTAGCCACTCACGATCACCAAGGAGCGCACCATGGACGCACGCCTGAACTTCTTCGCCTCCCCGTTCGCCGGCAAGGCCCTCAAGCACATCATGGCGGCGGGCCAGACGGTCAAGGACTCACCGCTGCCGGCCGCGACCCAGGAGCTCGTGGCGCTGCGCGTAAGCCAGATCAACGGCTGCGCCTTCTGCATCGACATGCACACCAAGGACGCCGCCGCTGCCGGCGAGACCTCGGTGCGGCTGCACCTGGTCGCGGCGTGGCGGGAGGCCACGGTCTTCACCGAGGCCGAGCGGGCCGCCCTGGAGCTGGCGGAGGCGGGGACCCGGATCGCGGACGGGGCCGGCGGGGTGGACGACGCGGTGTGGGCGTCCGCCGCCGCGCACTACGACGAGGGGCAGCTCGCCGCCCTGGTGATGATGATTTCCTTCATGAACATGGCCAACCGGCTGAACGTCATCTTGCAGCAGCCGGCCGGCAACTACGAGGCCGGGCAGTTCCACTGACGAGCACCGGTCGGTGGTCCGGGGTCCGGCTGCGGGCCCCGGGCCCCGTACTGGGGGCACCAACTCCGGCCCGCCGACGGGCCGGACGATGACGGGAAGCAGCGCACCGGCACGTACGGCCGGGCGTGGGGATCCAAGGAAGGACTGGCGTGAGCAAGGTCGAGGAGTTCGAGGAGCTGCGGCCGCTGCTGTTCTCGATCGCCTATCGCATTCTGGGCAGTGTGGGCGAGGCCGAGGACGCGGTGCAGGAGACGTGGCTGCGGTTCGACGGCTCGTCGGCCCGGCCCGCGTCGACCAAGGCGTTTCTGTCGACCACGGTGACGCGGATCTCGATCGATGTGCTGCGCTCCGCGCGGGTACGGAGGGAGGAGTACGTGGGCCCGTGGTTCCCCGAGCCGCTGCTCAGCGATCCGTACGAGGATCCGGCGCGGTCGGTGGAGCTGGCCGACTCGGTGTCGATGGCGGCGCTGCTGCTACTGGAGCGGCTCAGCCCGCTGGAGCGGGCGGTCTTCGTGCTGCGGGAGGTGTTCGCCTTCGGGTTCGACGAGGTCGCCGCGGCGGTGGGGCGGTCCGAGGCGGCGTGCCGGCAGCTGCTGGTGCGGGCGCGCGGGCATATGGCGGCCGGGCGGCCGCGGTTCGCGGCAGACCGGCAGGAGCGGCAGGAACTGGCGACGCGGTTCTTCGACGCGTTGAAGGACGGCGATGTGGGCGAGCTGCGGACTCTGCTGGCCGCCGACGTGCAGCTGGTCGGGGACGGCGGCGGCAAGGCCCCGCAACTGGCCAAGGGCGTCATGGGCGCGCAGAACGTGGCCCGGTTGCTGGGCACGGTCTTCCCCTGGCTGTTCCGGATCGACGCGACGTGCGAACCGCGCGAGGTCAACGGCCAGCCCGGTGCCGTCTTCCGCGACCGGGACGGCAAGGTGCTCCACACCCTGGCCCTCGACGTGCTCGACGGGCAGATCCAGACCATCCGCACCGTGGTCAATCCCGACAAGCTCGGCCACCTCGGGCCGGTCGCCGATGCCTGGGCCGTCGACCGCGAGGTCAAGCAGGCCCGCAGGCAGTGGAACCGACCTGAGCAGTAGCCCCGGCCGGCGTTCACCGGCCGATCTGGCGATCTGCCATCTGGAGACCCCCCTCGCGCCGGCCGAGGGGCCGTTCACGGGTTTCCCGAACTTCGCCGCCCCGCCGCAGATCGCCAAGGCCCTGGCGGACGTGGGGTTCCACAGCTGCTCGACAGCGTCCAACCACACGCTCGACCAGGGCGAGGCCGGTGTGCGGCGGACCCTGGACGCCCTGGACGCGGCCGGCCTGCGGCACACCGGCTCGGCACGGAGCCGGGCGGAGGCGGACCGGCCCACCATCATCGAGGTCAGCGGCGTCCCGGTCGCGCACCTGTCCTGCAGCTACGGCTTCGGCGGCCGACGCCGGCCGGCGGACAAGCCGTGGCTGGCCAACGCGATCGGTGAACGCGTCCTCGACGAGGCCCACCGGGCTCGCCGCGCGGGCGCCGAAGTGGTGATCCTCAGCATGCACTGGGGACGGGAGCACCGGCACGAACCCAGCCCGCGCCGTGGAGCTGACCGCCGGTTCGGCGCTCGACGTGATCCTGGGCCACCACGCCCACGCGGTCCAGCCGTTCGAACGGATCAACGGCACCTGGGTGGTCTACGGCCACGGCAATCTCCTTGCCCGGCACCGCATTCCACGAGGCACCACCGAGGAGGGCCTGCTGTCGTGGTTCCGGTTCGTCCGGGCCGACGGCTCCTGGCGGGTCCGGCGCCTGGGCTTCATCCCCACGTTCATCGACCTGACCGGGCCCGTCCGCGCCGTCGCCCTGCCCGCCGCACTGGCCGACCCCGGTCTCCCGCCCGAGCACCGGAGCCGCTACGAGCGTGCGTAACACGGGACTCGGACCGTCGCCCTGCGCCGCGCACGCAGGGCGGCGGACCGGTCCACGTAGCGTTGCCTCCATGCCACAGCCGCCCCACGAGGCCCTCTTGCCGCACTTTTCCCCGCTTACCCCACTGCCCCAGCTTCCGGACGACGCGGCGCTGCGGGGCCGTGCCGCCGAGGACCCCGAGGGCCTGTACGAGCTCGCCGCCCTCGTCGCGCGCACGGGGGCGGACGACGCGCCCGCCGCCCTGTGCCGGATCGCCGTGGCGCTGTGCTCCGAGCCGTCCTCCGCGGCGATCACCTGTGCAGCCCGGCTGGTCGACACCCTGTTGCGGCTCGACGGGCCCGAGTACCACCGTTCGCTGCTGCGCCGGATGGCCTGGCACCTGCAGACGGCGCAGAAGCCGGGCTCCACGCTCCTCCTCCCGCTCTTCGAACGGCTTCCGCAACGGCTGGACAGCGCCGCGGAGTTCCGCGCCTGTCTGCTGCAGGAGAGCGCGCTGCGCTCGTGGGGGCCGTGGGACGAGACGCATCTCGCCTATGCCGCGCGGCTGCGCGAGCTGGACCACCCCCTGGCATGGCTGCCGCCCCAGACCCTGTCGTTCGAGGACCGCGCCCGGAGCTACTCGCGCCGCCGCAACATCGGGCTGGGCACCCTGACCCCGAGGCACCTGCGCGCCCGGTACCCGGAGATCCCGCCGACCGAAGAGGGGGCGCGGGCGGCACGCGGCGCCCGCGAGGTCGTCGACCCGCGGCGCGCCGCGGCGGCCGGGGAGCCGCTGGCCGCGCTGGAGATGTGGGAGGCGCGCTTCTACGAGCTGCCCGAGCCGCTGCCCGCCGCCGACTGGAACGCGGCTCTGCTCACCGGCCTCCCGGCCGACTGCCTGGCCGCTCTGACGACGGACACCCTGACCGCCGTGCACACCACAGGCGATGACGTACTGGCCGACCTGTTCCTCACCGCGTTCGCGGGCGGGATACAGGGCGGGCGGCAGGAGGGCGCCTATGCGCGGCTGGCGGCCTGGCGCGGCTGCTACGCCCTGCTGGACCTGCCGCGGGACGTCCCGCACACCGACGCCGTCCGGACCGCCGCCGAGCACCGCTGGCTGCGCTTCGCCGCGGCGGACGGCAACCACAACGACTGGTTCACCGACAGCCAGTGGGAGCCCTTCGGCTGCAACCAGCTCGGCTTCGCCGTCCTCGATCCGACGGGCCGGCGGATCGCACTGCTGGCCGCCACGGACACCGACCCGGAGCTGGAGAGGGACGAGAGGTACTGAGGACCGGGGCGGTGGAATCCCGCCGCCGACCGGGCGAAAGACTCTCGGCCGGGCGGCGTAATCCCCGCACGCCCCGGCCGTCGCCTCGCCGCCGTGGTGATTGCGTGACGCTCGACCTTTCCGGGTGCGGTCCGGCCGCCGGGTCACGTGGCTGAGGAGGCTGTGGATCGTGAGTCCTGCTGAGGGCGCCGCCGAGGACGTGGTCCCGGTGCAGCTGCTCAAGGGCCAGAAGGCGCTGGTCACGGGCGCCAACTCCGGTATCGGCAAGGCGACGGCGGTGGGGCTCGGCCGGGCGGGCGCGGATGTGGTGGTGAACTACGTGGCCGGCCGGGAGGCGGCCGAGCAGGTGGTCGAGGAGATCACCTCGTTCGGAGTGCGGGCGGCGGCGTACGAGGCGGATGTGTCCCAGGAGGACCAGGTCGTCGCGATGATGGACCGGATGGTCCAGGAGTTCGGGACGATCGACATCCTCGTCGCCAACGCCGGACTGCAGCGTGACTCCTCCTTCACCGAGATGTCCCTCGCCCAGTGGCAGAAGGTGCTGGACGTCAACCTCACCGGGCAGTTCCTCTGCGCCCGCGAGGCGACCAAGGAGTTCCTGCGCCGCGGGGTCGTGCCCGAGGTCTCACGCGCCGCCGGCAAGATCATCTGCATGAGTTCGGTGCACCAGGTCATCCCCTGGGCGGGCCACGTCAACTACGCCTCCTCCAAGGGCGGCGTACAGATGATGATGGAGACCCTGGCCCAGGAACTCGCCCCGAAGAAGATCCGCGTGAACGCGATCGCCCCGGGAGCCATCAAGACCCCCATCAACCGCAGCGCCTGGGAGACACCACAGGCGCAGCGGGACCTCCTGCGCCTGATTCCCTACGACCGGATCGGCGAGCCCGAGGACATCGCGAACGCGGCCGTCGGCCTCGCCTCCGACCTCATGGACTACGTCGTGGGCAGCACGCTCTACGTGGACGGGGGGATGACCCTCTTCCCCGGATTCGCCACCGGCGGCTGACCTCCGCTCGGTCGCCACCGGCGGCCGACCTCCGCCCCTCTGCGCCGGCTCCCGGGGGAGAACCCATGCACACCACGCTTCACCTGCTGGCCGACGCGCCGCCCCAGATACTGCCGGCCAGATCGCTGATGGCCTTCACCCTCGCCTCCCACATCATCCTGGTCCCCCTCGGGGTGGCGCTGCCGCTGATCACCCTGATCATGCACGCCTACGGACTGCGCCGCGGCTCCCCGACCGCGCTGCTGCTGGCGCGGCGCTGGTCGGCGGTCATGGCGGTGCAGTTCGCGATCGGCGTCGTCACCGGCACCGTCCTGTCCTTCGAGTTCGGCCTGCTGTGGCCCGGCATGATGGGCAGATGGGGCGATGTCTTCGGCATCGGCTTCGGCGTGGAGGCATGGGCCTTCTTCCTCGAAGCGGTCCTCATCGCCATCTACCTGTACGGCTGGCGCAGACTGCCGCCCCGTGTGCACTTTCTGCTGGCGCTCCCGCTGCCGGCCGCCGCCCTGCTCGGGGCCTTCGGCATCCTGGCCGCCAACTCCTGGATGAACACCCCGCGGGGCTTCGCCCTCGACTCCGCCGGCGATCCCATCGGCGTGCACATCTGGAAGGCCGTCTTCACTCCGATGTTCGGGCCCCAGTACTGGCACTTCGTGGTGGCGATGCTGGTGACCGCGGGCTACGTCGTGGCCGGGGTCTACGCCACCGGCTGGCTGCGCGGCCGCCGGGACCGCTACCACCGGCTCGGCTTCACCGTTCCCTTCACCGTCGCCGCGGTGCTCACCCCCGTCCAGTTCGCACTGGGGGACGCCATCGCCCGCGCGGTCTTCCACGAGCAGCCGGTGAAGTTCGCCGCCATGGAGATCGTCTGGCGGACCGACACCCACGTACCGGAGTACCTGTTCGGCCGCCTCCATCCGGACGGCAGCATCTCCGGAGGTATCAGGATCCCGCAGCTGGACTCCCTCCTCGCCGGGTTCCGGGCGGACACGAAAGTGACCGGGCTGACGTCGGTACCAGCAGAAGATCGCCCGACGGCCACTCAGGCCACCATCGCCCACTGGGCCTTCGACATCATGGTCGGGATCGGCTCGGTGCTGGTCCTGCTCGCCCTCTGGTACGGCCTCGTCTGGCTGCGCCGCCGCCGGCTGCCCGAGTCGAAGTGGTTCTTCCGGAGCGCCGCCGGCGCGGGCGCCGCCTCCGTCGTCGCCGTGGAGTGCGGCTGGATCACCACCGAAGTGGGCCGCCAGCCCTGGATCGTCTACCAGAACATGCGGGTCGCCGAAGCGGTCACCGCGACCCGTTCCGCGGCGCTGTGGACCACCTTCGGCGTCGTCGCCGTGGTGTACGTGTGCGTCTTCGGCTCGTTCCTCGTCGTGCTGCTGAAGATGCGCACCCGCTGGCGGCTCGACGACGCACGGCACGAGGAGGCGGGAGCGGTGGAGCAACCGGAGACGGACACCCCCTACGGACCGCGCTCCCGGGTCGCGGCCGGTGGCGCTCCGGCCGCCCCCGGCCAGGGCCCGCCGACCGAACAGGGCCCACCGACCGGGCGGGTCCGGCCATGACCGCCGGTCTCGTCGCCGTCGTCCTGCTGCTGGCGGTCGCCGCGTACGCCTGCGCCGGAGGCACGGATTACGGGGCCGGGTTCTGGGACCTGACCGCGGGCGGCGCGGAGCGCGGCAAGCGGCCCCGGTGGCTGATCGACCACGCCATGGCCCCGGTGTGGGAGGTCAACAACGTCTGGCTGATCTTCGTCCTCGTCCTCATGTGGACCGGTTTCCCGGTGCTGTTCCAGAGCGTCTTCTCCGCGATGTGGCTGCCGCTGGCGCTCGCCGCCGTCGGCACCGTGCTGCGCGGCGCCGGCTTCGCCCTGCGCAAGCCCACCCGCCGGCTGGCCGGCCGACGCCTCTACGGGGCGGTGTTCGCCCTCTCCTCGCTGCTCACGCCGTTCTTCCTCGGCGCCGCCGCCGGGGGGATCGCCTCCGGCCGGGCGGCACCGGGCACCGAGCCGTCGGCGGCGGCCTGGGCCAACCCCACCTCGATCCTCTTCGGCCTCCTCGCGGTCACCACCACCGCCTTCCTGGGAGCGGTGTTCCTGGCCGCGGACGCCCGCCGCTTCGACGCCCCCGACCTCGACGGCTACTTCCGGCGGCGGGCCCTGATCGCCCTCGCCGCCGTCGCCGTACTCGCCGTGCTCACCCTGTTCATCACCCACGGCGACGCCCCGCACGTATGGCACGGCCTGACCCACGGCGCGGGCCTCGTCCTCGTCGTCATCGCGGCACTCGCCACGGCCGCGACCGCCTGGCTGCTGCTGCGCACCTCCGCCGCCTGGTCCCGGGTCACCGCCGTCGGCGTGGTCGCCTCGGCCGTCCTGGCATGGGGCATGGCCCAGCGCCCGTACCTCATCCCGACCTCGCTGACCGTCGCCGAGGGCGCCGGCGCCCCCACCTCACTGCGCTGGCTGATGCTCGTCAGCCTCGTCGCGGTCGTCCTGGTCCTCCCGGCGGTCGCCCTGCTGTACTGGCTCGACACCCATGGCGAGCTGGAGGCCCTCGGCGACGCCGATCTGCGGAGCAGCGGTGCCCGGGACGAGGGCTGAGGGCGAGGACCCCGTGGCCCACCGGGCGCCCCGCGGGGTGCGGACGCCATGACCACGGACGAGATCCTGCTGGGCATCGGCCTGACCGTCGCCCTCGCCGTCGGCTCCCAGATCCTGGCGAGCCGGTTGCGGGTCCCGGCCCTGGTGGTGCTCCTTCCGGCGGGCTTCGCCGCCGGGGCGCTGACGGACGTCGTCCACCCCGACGAACTGGTGGGGCCGGACTTCTCCTCCCTGGTGTCGCTGTCGGTGGCGCTGATCCTCTACGACGCCGGGCTGGGCCTGGACCTGCGCCACCTCAAGGGTGCGACCAGGAGTGTCGTCGTCCGGCTCATCCTGCTGGGCGTGACGGTCACCTGGGGAGCCGTCATGGCGCTGGGACCCGCCCTGTTCGGGGTGCCGCTCGCGGTGGCCTGCATGCTCGGCGTGATCCTCGTCGTGTCGGGGCCGACGGTCGTCGGACCGCTGCTGGACCATGTGCGCCCCACGGACAAGGTGCGCCGGGTGCTGATCTGGGAGGGCTCCCTGATCGACCCGGTCGGCGGCATCCTCGGCGCCGTCGTCTTCCACTCCATCGTCTCCGGCGGACTTCGGGCCGGGCACGGATTCCGGTTCGCCGACTTCTTCGCCAGCATCGCCGTCGGGCTCGTCGGCGGTCTGGTCGGGACCGCGCTGCTGTGGCTCACCCTCCGGGCGCTGCGCCTCGGCGAGACGCTGGGCACCCTCGCCCAACTGGCCACCGTGGTCGTGGTGGCCGCGGGCTGCGACATGGTGCTCGACGACACCGGCCTGATCGCCGCGATCGTCACCGGGATGACCGTGGCGAACCTGCCGGGCTTCGACATGCCCGCACGGCGGCCGTTCTTCGAGACGCTGGTGCAGCTCATCATCGGCCTGCTGTTCGTCTCCATCTCGGCCACGGTGACGCCGAAGTCCGTCGTTCCGGTGCTGCTGCCCACCCTCGTACTCGTCGCCGTGCTCGTCCTGGTGGCGCGGCCGCTGATCGCCCTCCTCTCGACCGCACGGACCGAGCTGACCACCGGGGAGCGGGCGTTCGTCGGCTGGATGGCGCCCCGCGGCATCGTCGCCGCCGCCACGGCCGCCACCTTCTCCGCCGACCTCGTCCGCGACGGCCTCAGAGGCGCCGACCGGATCCTTCCGGTCACCTTCCTGACGATCGTCGGCACCGTCCTGGTCTACGCCCTGACGGCCCGGCCGGCGGCCGCCGCACTGGGCGTCGTCAGATCCGCGCGCACCCGCCCCCTGCTGGTGGGCGGCGACCCCTGGGCGGTGGACCTCGCGCGGTCGCTGCGCACCGCCGGGCTCGACGTGCTGATGTGGGCCGGACCGGAGCGGCAGCGGGACCGGATCCGCGACGCGGGGATCGAGCTGGCCGCCGGGGAGCTGATGGCCGTGGCGACCGACCCCGAAGCCCGCCTGGCGGGCGTCACGGCGGTGCTGCTGCTCACCGACGACGACGACTTCAACGCGCTCGCCTCGATCGTCGTGCAGGACGGGGTCGAGGGGCCCGTCTACCGCGTCGGCCCGCCGCCCGGCACACCGGGCGCGGTGGCCCCGACCACCGGCGGCGGCGTCCTCTTCGGCTCCGCACTGCCCCGGAACACCCTCGCGGCCCGCCATGAGCAAGGAGCCCGCTTTCCCGTGCAGCCCGCCGGCCGACCGCTGCCACCGGGGCACCGGATCCTCTTCGTCGTACGGGCCGACGGCCGGCTCGAACCGGTCACCGAGACGCGGCACGCGGCACCGGCGGAGGGCGACACGCTGGTGCTCTTCGGGCCCCTGCCGCACGACCGCTCGGACCCCACCGGGGCCCGGCACGACCCGGGCTGACCGGCTACCGTCCCGCGTGCCAACTAGGGCAGCCCCGCGTCCCGGCTACCGTTTCCGGTTCAGGGCCGCGTCCAGGGTGATGGCCGCGTCGATCAGTGCGAGATGGGTGAACGCCTGGGGGAAATTGCCCAGTTGACGACCCGTCAGAGCGATCTCCTCCGAGTACAGGCCCAGGTGGTTGGCGTACCCCAGCATCTTCTCCAGCACCAGCCGGGCCCGGTCCGTCCGCCCCGCCCGCGCCAGCGCGTCGACGTACATGAACGTGCACAGCGAGAAGGTGCCCTCCGATCCGCGCAGCCCGTCGGGCGAAGCCTCGGGGTTGTACCGGTAGACCAGGCTGTCGGTGACCAGCTCCTGTTCCATCGCGTCGAGCGTGGAGACCCACATCGGATCGTCGGGCGTGATGAACCCGACCGTCGGCGCCCGCAGCAGCGAGGAGTCCAGCACATCGCTGCCGAAGTGCTGGACGAACGCCTGGCGTTGCGCGTTCCAGCCCTTCGCCATGACCTGTGCGTAGATCTCGTCCCGCGCGCTGCTCCACCGGTCGGCGGTGGCCGGTCGGCCGTTGTCCGCCGCGAGCCGCAACGCGCGGTCGAAGGCGACCCACGACATCACCCGGCCGTACGTGAAGTGCTTGCGGCCGCCGCGGGTCTCCCACAGGCCCTCTCCCGCCTGGTCCCAGTGGTCGACCAGCCAGTCGAGCACCGTCAGCAGCGACGTCCAGCCCCGGTGGCCGAGCTGGAGCCCGTGCCGGTGGGCGAAGGAGATGCTGTCCAACGCCTCCCCGTAGATGTCCAGTTGGAGCTGGGTGGCCGCGCCGTTGCCGATGCGCACCGGGGCGGAGCGCTCATAGCCCTCCCAGTGCTCCAGGACCTCCTCGTCCAGGTCCGAGGAGCCGTCGACCTTGTACATGATGTTCAGCGGTCCGGAGTCGCCCTGGCTGCCGACCCGTTCCCCGACCCGGTCGCTCAGCCAGCCGATGAACGCCTTCGCCTCGTCGGTGAACCCCAGCCCCAGCAGGGCGTAGACGGAGAACGAGGCGTCGCGGATCCAGGTGAAGCGGTAGTCCCAGTTGCGTTCGCCGCCCAGCTGCTCCGGGAGCCCCGCCGTCGGGGCGGCCACGAGGGCGCCGCTGGGCGCGTAGGTCATCAGCTTCAGCGTCACGGCCGCGCGCTCCACCGCCTCGCGCCAGCGTCCCGTGTACCGCGACTGCCCCAGCCAGGACCGCCAGTACTGGACGGTGTCGTCGAAGAGCTGCTGGAACTCGTCGAGCCGGATCTCCCGGGGCGGTCCGGCCGCCGACGACTCCAGGACCATGCCGCGCTGCTGGCCGGCCTGCAGGGTGAGGGCGAAGTGCAGATCGTTCTGGCCGGTCAGGGAGTTGAACAGCCGCTCGTCCTGCGGTTCGCGGACCGGGTGGACGGTCAGCTCCAGCCCCTTCGAGGCGAACACCACGCCCTGCTCGGTGAGGTGCAACTCGTGCGGCCGGCGTCCGTAGTCGAACCGCGGCGCGATATCGATCTCGAAGGTCATGCTGCCCCGAACGCACCGGACCATACGGACCAGGCGGTGGCGGGGCGAGGCCGTGCACCCGGTCACCGGCATGAAGTCGACGACCTCGCCGGCGCCCGCCTCGGTCATGAACCGGGTCACCAGGACCGCCGTGTCGGGGAGGTACAACTGCTTGGTCGCATAGGTCGTATGGGCCGGCCGGACCGTGCAGTGTCCGCCCTTCTCCCGGTCCAGCAGGGCGCCGAACACACTGGGGGAGTCGAAGCGCGGGCAGCAGAACCAGTCGACCGTGCCGTCGGTGGTCACCAGGGCCGCGGTCTGCAGATCCCCGATCAGGCCGTGGTTCTCGATCAGCGGGTAGTCGTCCATCGGGGCGCCCCTTTCGGCGTGCGCTGTCACCCGGAAGCCGCCCCATGACCAGCGTAGTCCGGAAACCCGCCACCGGCCCGCCGAGCGGCCGGCAGGCACCGGGCGGACGGAAGAACGTCCGGGATGTCCCTTGATTCCCCTGCCCGATCCCCGAACACTGGCGCGCAGGGGGAAGGGGTACGGGGTGGCCGTCGAATTCTGCTTGCTCCACACCATCAGCGCGCAGGTGGACGGCCGGGAGGTGGATCTGGGGCATCTGCGCCAGCGCCAGGTGCTCGCGGCCCTCCTCGTCGACGCGAACCGCCCGGTCTCCGTGGAGCGGTTGACCGACCGGCTGTGGGGCGAGCGCCCGCCGCAGCGCGCCGCGACGACGCTCTACAGCTATGTGTCGCGGCTGCGTCGCGTCCTCGAACCGCTCGGCGCGTCGATCAGCCGCCATCCGCACGGGTACGTGTGCGAGGTGGACCCGCGAACGGTCGACCTGCACCGCTTCCGCGACCTGGTCGCACGTGCCCGTTCCGCCGGGGACGACACCCACGCCGCAGGGCTGCTCGCCGAGGCGCTGCGGCTGTGGCCCAGCGACCCGCCGGCCGAGCCGGACACCCCGTGGTTCAACGCGCTGCGCGACACCCTCGACGGCGAGCGCCTGGCCGCCGAGCTGGACCTCAACGACCTGCTGCTGCGGCAGGGCCGGGAATCCGAGCTGCTGGCCCCGCTGCGCCTGCGGGCCCGGTCACACCCCCTCGACGAGCGGATCGCCGCGCAACTGATGCGCGCCCTGCACCGGCAGGGCCGCACCCCGCAGGCGCTGGAGGTCTACCGGGGCATCACACGGCTCCTGGACGCCGAGTTGGGCCTCGCCCCGAGCCCCGCGCTGCGGCAGCTGCATCAGGACATCCTCGTAGGCGCGCCGCTGCGGGGTGCCGACAGTCCGGGCGGGCCCCACGGCGACACGCCCCCCGGCTCCCGCTCCGATGAGGGCCCCGGCCCCTCGCCGGTGGCGGCGCCCGAGGCCGCCCTTCTCCCCGTACCGCGCCAATTACCGCCGCCCCCACCGGTGTTCACCGGCAGGGGGCGTGCCATGGCGGAGCTCGACCGGCTCCTGCAACCGCCGTCCGCCCACGGCGGTACGGTGCCGATCGCGGGCATCGGCGGATCCGGCGGCATCGGCAAGACCTGCCTCGCCCTGCACTGGGCGTACCAGCGGCTGGACCGTTTCCCCGACGGGCAGCTCTATCTGAACCTGCGCGGCTTCGAACCCTCGGGGACGCCGACGACCGTGGCCTCGGCCCTGCGCGACCTGCTCGACAGCCTGGGCGCGCCAGAGGGCTCCGTCCCCACCGGGCTGAACGCCCGCGCGGGGCTCTACCGCAGCCTCATCCAGGGACGCCGCATCCTGGTGATCCTGGACAACGCACGCGACGCCGAACAGGTCCTGCCCCTGCTCCCCGGCAGCCCCAGCTGCGTCGTCATCGTCACCAGCCGCCACCACCTGGCCGGCCTGGTCAGCACGCACGGCGCCCGCCTCCTCACGCTCGGCCCGCTGTCCACCGCCGACGCCGCGGCACTGCTGACCCGCCGGCTCGGCCGGGAGCGGGTGCACAAGGAACCCGCCGCGGCCGCCGGCCTGCTCCAATTGTGCGGCGGGCTGCCGCTGGCCATCAGCATCATCGCCGCCCGCGCCGCCGTCCACCCGACGTTCCCGCTGCGGGCGCTCATCCGCGATCTGCACGGGGCGGGCGGCGCCCTCGACACCCTCGACGCGGGGGACGACTCCGCCGATCTGCGGGCCGTCTTCGCCTCGTCCTACGGCGCGCTCGGTGAACCCGCACGCCGGCTCTTCCCCCTGCTCGGCCTGCACGCCGGCCCCGACATCGGCCTGGCGGCGGCCGCCGCACTGGCCGGGACCGAGCCCCGTCAGGTCGGCCGGGCCCTGACCGAACTGGTCCGCTCGCATCTGGTGACCGCCCACCGACCCGACCGCTACACGATGCACGACCTGCTGAGCGCCTACGCCGCGGAACTGGCCGCGGCCGACCCGACGAGCCGCTCCGCCTTCGAGCGCCTGGTCGACCACTATCTGCACACCGCCCACGCCGCCGACCGACTGCTGTCCCCCCACGGCGACCCGATCGCCCTGACCCCGGCCCTGCCCGGCGCGGCCCCCGGCCGGCCGGCCGACCACCAGGCCGCCCTGGCGTGGTTCGCCGCCGAACGCGCCGTGCTGACCTCCCTCGTGGCACAGGCCGGCCACCACGCCGAACTACACGCCAAAACCTGGCAGTTGGCGGCAGTCCTCCCCACGTTCCTGGCGCGACGGGGCCTTTGGGACGAGCTCACCGCGACCCAGTACGCCGGGCTCGAAGCGGCGACCGCCCTCGCCGACCGCTCGTACCAGGCACGCGCCCACCGCGAACTGGGCAACTCCTGCTGCGAAACCGGCCGCTTCGACGAGGCGCACACCCACCTGCAACAGGCCCTCGCCCTGTACCGGCAGCTGGGGGACACGGTCGGCCAGGCCCACACCCACCTCAACCTCGGCTGGCTGTGGGAGCGCCGGGGAGATCAGCAGAAGGGCCTCGAACACGATCTGCTCGCACTGGACCGCTTCGAGGCCGCTGACCACGAGACCGGCCGGGCCAGGGCCCTCAACGCCGCCGGCTGGGACCATGCGCAGCTCGGCAAGTACGAGGAGGCCGCCGACTTCTGCCGGGAGGCCCTCGCCCTCCAGCAGCATCTCGGCGACCGCCGCGGCGAGGCGAACACCTGGGACAGCCTCGGATACGCGCTCCAGCACCTCGGCGACCACCGGCAGGCCGCCGACTGCTTCCGGCGGAGCCTGCGTCTGAACGAGGAACTCGGCCACCAGTACAACCAGGCCGAGACGCTGGAGCATCTCGGCGACACCCACGAAGCCGGCGGTGACACCGCGGCGGCCCGCGCGGCCTGGCAGCGGGCGGCGGACCTCCTGCACGCCGTGGGACATAACGACACGGATCTCCACCGGCTCCGCGGCAAACTCCAAAAGCCCTCCTGACCTGCTCGTTCAAGAAACGGACAAGGTTTGTCCAGGACCGCCCGAGCATCGTGGCAGATGCCAGAACGGCACCCGGAACGAGTAGGGAGTGTGGACGTGTACCGGAAGATGGAAGCGATGGGGAGCAGGCTCCTGGAACGGTTCGTGCCCAAGGCCGAGGCCGCCGCGGCCGGCTGCTATGTGTGCGTCACCGGCGGGCCGGGCTCCGGCTGCGCCCGGTGGAACCACACCTGGGTCAAGGACCAGTGCACGAATACGTTCATCCGCTGCGGCTGCTTCTGACGGCGCGGTTTCTTACAGGTATCACCGTTGTCCGGCCGGGTCGCGCACTGCCGCGCCGCCCGGCCGGCTCCGGCGCACTGAGGGGCATCCGTACCGTGGACATACTCGCTCTCACCTGCGCGTCCTGCCTTGCCGTGGTCTTCGCGGCGGCGGCGCTCGGCAAGATCCGCAGCCGGGCCGCGTTCTCCCGGTTCGCACAGTCGCTGACCACCATGGACCTGCTGCCGGCCGGCTGGGTGCGCCCCTGCGCCGTGCTCGTGGCCGGGAGTGAGCCGGCGGTGCTTCTGCTGCTGCTGGCAAGCCCGTTGACGCCGCCCGCGGGTCTTGTGGGGTTCGTCCTCGCCGCGGGACTGCTGCTGGCGTTCACCGCGGGCGCCGCGCTCACGGTCGTCCGAGGCGTACGTGCGGTGTGCCGCTGCTTCGGGGCCTCCGGCTCCCCGATGGGGCGGCTTCATGTGCTGCGCAACGGCGTGCTGACGCTCATCGCGGCGGGGGGAGCGCTGAGCAGTGGCGGTGTCGGCGCCGTCGCACCGGCGTACGGGGCGGTGGCCGTGGCGGGCGGAGCCGTCGTCGGGGCGCTGGTGACCAGGCTCGAAGACCTCGCGGCGCTGTTCCGCCCGTCGCTCGCGGCCCGGCCGGAACGCGCCCGCGACTGAAGGGTAGACACCGGCCCGGCATCGCAAGGGCCGCACGGAACAAGAGGAGTTGGGGAATGTCCTTCCTGATTGCGGCAGTACTGCTCGTCGGAACGCTGTGCACGCTGGACCTGGTACTCACCCTCGGGGTGATCAAACGGCTGCGGGAACACTCCGAGCAGCTGTCCGGGGTGAGCGGTCCGGGCGGCGGCCGGTTCGACACCCTCGACATGGCCGTGGGGGAGGAGGTGGGGGAGTTCGCCACGGCCACCGTGGACGGCGAAAGGCTGACCCGCGGCATGCTCGCCGCGGACACGCTGGTGGCGTTCTTCGCCCCCGGTTGCCGGCCGTGCCGGGAGAAGATGCCGGCGTTCGTGGACCACGCGCGGACCCTGCCCGGAGGGCGGGCGCAGGCGGTGGCCGTCGTGGTCGGCGAACCGGCGGAGGCCGCCGCGTTCGTGGCCGAGCTGTCCCCGGTCGCCCGCGTGGTCGTCGAGGAGGGGCCCGACGAACCGCTGAGCGCCGCCTTCCGCGCGCGATCGTTCCCCACGTTGCTGCGGGTGTCCCCGGACGGCGACGGCAGGGTCCTGGTCACCGCGAACCGCATGGTGCTGGACCGACCGGCCACCGCGGCGCGATGACGGGCACGGACGGCACCCCGCGCGGACGCCGGGTGACCCGGGGCACGGGGGCCCGGGTCACCACGGCGTGGTCGCTCGCGGCGAAGGCCGCGCCCGGCACCCTGGTCACCTTCGTGCTGCTGACCCTGGCGACCGGCGGGCTGCCGGTCGCCGCCGCCCTGCTGACCAAACTGGTGCTGGACCACCTGGTCGCCGGCGCCTCCACCGCGACCCTGACCGGGTTGGGGCTCTGCCTCGCCGCGGTCGGCGTGGTGTCCGGGGTGGCGCCGCAGATCGGCCAGTATCTGCGCGCGGAGCTCGACCGCCGGGTCGGACTGCTCATGCAGGACCGGCTGTTCACGGCCGTGGACGGGTTCGTCGGACTGGAACGGTTCGAGAACCCCCGCTTCCTGGACCGGCTGCGGCTGGCCCAGCAGACCGCCGGCGGCACCCCCGACGAAACCGTCTCCGGAGCACTCGGCATCGTCCGGGCCGCCGTGACCCTCATCGGGTTCGTCGGCTCGCTGCTGGCGCTCAGCCCCGTCCTGACCGGGCTGGTGCTGGTGGCCGGAGTGCCGGTGCTGCTCGCCGAGATCGCGCTGTCGCGACGGCGGGCGCGGATGGTGTGGGACATCGGCCCCGCCGAGCGCCGGGAGCTGTTCTACAACGATCTGCTCTCCAGCATGGAAGCCGCCAAGGAGGTCCGGCTGTTCGGCATCGGGGGCTTTCTGCGCGGGCGGATGCTGGCCGAGCGGCGCACGTCCGACGCCGCCAAGCGGGCGGTGGACCGGCGGGAGGTCCGCGCCCAGGCGGGGCTCGGGCTGCTCGCCGCGCTGATCTCCGGCTGCGGGCTCGTATGGGCGGTGGGCGCGGCGCGGTCCGGCCATCTGTCGGCCGGTGACGTCACCATGTTCGTGGCCGCGGTGGCCGGCGTACAGGGCGCGCTCGCCACGCTCGCGCTGGAGGTCGCCCGCACACACCAGGCGCTGCTGCTGCTCGACCACTATCTGGCGGTGACCACCGCCGGTCCCGATCTGCCGCTCGCGGCGGTGCCCCGGCCGCTCCCTGCCCTGAGCGGCGCCATCGAACTGCGCGATGTGTGGTTCCGGTACTCCGAGGACCAGCCGTGGATCCTGCGCGGGGTCAGCCTGCGCATCCCCCACGGCCGGGCGCTGGCGCTCGTCGGGCTCAACGGAGCCGGGAAATCCACGCTGGTGAAGCTGCTGTGCCGGTTCTACGACCCGACCCGCGGGGCGATCCTGTGGGACGGGGTGGACCTGCGCGAGGTGGACGTCAGCGCCTACCGCCGACGCCTGAGCGTGGTGTTCCAGGACTATATGCACTACGACATGACGGCGGCGGAGAACATCGCCCTCGGGGATCTGGACGCGCTCCACGACGAGCGGCGGCTCAGCGCCGCCGCCGAACGGGCCGGCATCCACCAGAAGCTGGCGGGCCTGCCGCACGGCTACCGCACCCTCCTGTCGCGGATCTTCTTCACCCGGCCCGAGGGCGACGGGGTGCGAAGCGGGGTGATGCTCTCCGGCGGACAGTGGCAACGGCTGGCGCTGGCCCGCGCGTTCCTGCGCGAGGGGCGGGACCTGATGATCCTGGACGAACCCTCGGCCGGGCTCGACGCCGCGGCCGAGCACGAGATCCACGCCGCCCTGTGCGGCCACCGGGGCGACCGCACCGGTCTGCTGATCTCCCACCGGCTCGGCGCGGTACGCGACGCGGACCGGATCGTCGTCCTCAAGGACGGCCGCGTCGCCGAACAGGGCAGCCATGACGCGCTGATGGCGCTGGACGGCGAGTACGCCCGCCTGTTCACCCTCCAGGCGACCGGTTACCGGACCGACGGCGAGTCGCTGGGCGCCGAGCCCGGTGCGGCGGCACCGTGAGGGCGGCGTCCTGGGCCCTGGCGGGGGGCGTACCGGTGCTGGCGTCCGGCCTCGCGCTGACCGCCCGCGCACTGCGACGGCGGCTGATCGCGGTCACCGTACGCGGCGCGAGCATGGAGCCGGCCTACCGGGACGGCGACCGTGTCCTCGTACGCCGAGGCCGCCCGCCCGCACCGGGCCAGGTGGTCGTGGTGCGAGACCTCCCGGCCCGCGCGGTGCCCGGTCCGGCGCTGCTGATCAAGCGGGTGGCCGCGGTGCCCGGGGACCCCGTGCCCCGCGACCGGGTGGCCGCGCTGGCCGGTGTTCCGGAGCGGAACGTACCCCGCGGACAACTGGTCCTGCTCGGGGACAATCCGGCGGCCAGCTTCGACTCCCGCCACCGGGGCTACTTCGCGACTGCGCAGGTCGTGGGGACGGTGTGGCGCTCGCTGCCCGGCTGACCGGGGGTTCGGCGGCCGGCCCGCCGAACCCCACCGCGGCACTGCCGCACGACCGGCCGGCTACTTCGCCTGCTGCAGCCCTGCCACGATCTTCTTGGTCAGATCGAGGCCGGCGGCGCCCTTGTCATCGGACTGGACGCTGTAGAAGGTCGTCACGACCACGTTCCCGACCCGGCTCGCCACCAGCGTGGTGCCGCCCTCCCACTCGGGCGCGAAGAGCTCGGCCTTGAGGGTCTGGTCGCCCATTTTCGGCACGGCGGTGGTCTTGACCGTCACCGAGGCCGTGGTGTCGCCGGAGGTGTCCTTGAAGTGCGCGCAGTGCTGGAGGACCTGCCCCAGACGCTTCATGACCGTCTGCGCGTCCGTGCCCCGGAAGCTGTCGAGCTCCTGGTTGAACTCCTCCTGGGAGGCGTTGACGAAGTCGCCCTGCGCGAAGGCGGCGCCCTCGATGCCACCGGTCTGGATCCAGGCGCTGGCCTCCAGCTTCGGGCAGGCGCCCGCCAGGTCGACGGGCTTCTTCGCGGACGCGGCGGCCAGGCTGCGCCCGGAGTCGCGGGTGGCCTCCGGGTCGGCCTTGTAGCCCTTGGGCAGCGCCCCGACCGGAAGCAGCAGGGACTTCAGCCGGGTGCCGTTGAGCAGGCGGGCCTCGGGGGCGCCGGCACCGGCCGAAGGGGCGGACTTGTCCTTCGAGGGGCTGCCGGAGCCGCCGGAGCAGGCGGTGAGGGCGAACGGCAGCACGGCGGTCGCGGCGACCGTCACCAAGGCACGACGAAGCTTCATGAAGCCTTCTTCTGGATCAAATAACGAGGTCAGGAAAGGAAGAGGGCCGTCGCGGTATGGGGGTGCGCGGTGCGGCAGGCGCTGATCGTAAGGCTGTGCGGCCGCGTCGCCCAGCGATCAGCCGCCGGCCGGCGGACGGGCGGCCGGGAGCCCCAGGGGATAATCTCGCCGAAACCGGGCAGTTGCCCCTGGTTTTCGAGAATTTCCTATGGCAACCATCACGCCGCCCGGGCACCTGTTCCGGGCCCCGGCCGCGGTGCCAGTGGTCACTGCCTCTGTCTGTTCCAGGGCAACGCCTGGCTGTCGCTGGAGAGCATGGTCGCCGAGCACGCCGACTGGAGCGGCGGTGACCTCAACGACGCCACCGACCTCGTTGACCTCTCCCTCACCGCACGCCAGTGGACCGCCCTGCTGGACGAGGACAAGGTGCCCCCACCCTCGCCGCCGCCCGCCCGGCCGACGCGGACGCCACCTTCGACGACGCCCTCGCCCTGGCGTCCCGCCGCGGCCTCGACACCGACGACGCCCTCCGCGCCACCGGCACCCTCCAGATCGCCGACGCGGACGGGAGCCGGTGAGGGTTGCGTTCGTGACCTGAGGCATCCCCTTCCTCAGGGATGCGGGGCGGCATTGTGCCCGTACGGAAGCAGGATCGCCACCGGTATCAGAAAGGACCGCTCGTCCCAGTGGTGATCTGACGCCCTGCCAACTTCCTTGCGCATATGCCGGATACGCTCCCGCAGGTCGTCCTACGATCTTCTATTCCCATGGGTTGAGGGTGCTAATGGTCCGGAAGAAGTCGTTGTCGAGATTGCCTTCCGTGGCGGTTTACGCGTGGCTGATACCAGTAGTTGCGTCCGCGATCGTGGTGAGCATCGTCGGTTCGTCGGCGTTCGCCGCGGCACTGTGGATCGGCGTGCCGGCGGTGCTCGCGGTGGCCGCCACCGCGAGCCTGGCCGCGAGGCGGAGCCGTGAGGCCGTCGCGCTGGCGGAAGGCGGACAGTCGCAGACGGCCGCGATCGCGCGGCAGCAGGAGGCGACCGTACGGCTGGCCGACAATCTGGTGCCGGACATGCTGACGCGGCTGCGCCTGAACGAGGCTCCCGAGGATGTGCTCAACTGGCTCACCGCACGGTGGGCGGACTCCTACAACGGTCTGCCCCCCGAGTTCCAGGCGGCGCACTGGTCGGTGCTGCGCACCGTGATCGAGGCCGTGGACGCGGAGGAGGGCCTGCGGGACTCCGCGCAGCGGTCGCTGGTGAACCTGTCCCGCCGCGTGCAGGCCATCGTGCACCAGCAGGCGCAGGAGCTGCGGGAGATGGAAGACCGGCACGGCCGGTCGCCCGGGGTCTTCGGCGACCTGCTGCGGATCGACCACAACACCGCGCTGATCGGCAGGCTCGCCGACTCCATCGCCGTACTCGGCGGCGCCCGCCCCGGCCGCCAGTGGAACCGACCGGTGCCGCTGTACAGCGTGCTGCGTGGTGCGATGTCCCGGATCGTCGGCTACGAGCGGGTCGATCTGAGCACCACCACGGACGTCGCCGTCATCGGTCCGGCCGTCGAGCCGCTCATCCACGCCCTGGCCGAGCTGCTGGACAACGCCACCCGCTACTCGCCGCCGCACACCCGCGTCCATCTCACGGCCGCGGAGGTGCAGTCCGGGATCGCGGTGGAGATCGAAGACGGCGGCGTGGGCATGAGCGAGTCCGCCCGTCGGCGCGCCGAGCAGATGCTCGCACAGGCACAGCAGGGCATCGACCTCGGCGACCTGGGGGAGACCCCGCGGCTCGGCCTGGCCGTGGTCGGCAGGCTGGCTCAGGCCTACGGCCTTCAGATCGCCCTCCGCGCGTCCGCCTACGGCGGCGTACGGGCCGTGCTCATCGTCCCGCAGCAGCTGATCACCACCATGGCCGAGGCATCGGGTGTGGCGCACGGGATCGGTACCTTCTCCGGCCCCAGGGTGGCGGGTGGATCGCCGCAGTCGCTCCCCCGCCAGTCGATGAGGCCGCAGATGGCGAGCCACGACACCGAGACGCCGTCCGCGGTCGAGCGTACGGCGAACGGCCTGCCGCAGCGGCGCCGCAGGATGCGCGTGGCGGAGGCGGCGGAACCCACTACAAGCACACGACAAGCGGAGCCGGGACCACGACGAGCGCCGGGGGAGTGGCTGGTCGCGTTCAAGGACGGCCTGACGGGCGACGGCAACAGCGGCAGCGACGACGCCGCCGCGCCGAGAGGAGAACAGTGAATCAGCGGCAGGCCAACCTGGACTGGATGCTCAAGGATCTGGCGGAGAGCGTGCCGCAGACCCGCAACGTCGTGGTGCTGTCCGCGGACGGGCTGCGCATGGGCCGGCACGGTGGGGACACCGACGCGGCCGACCGGCTCGCCGCGGCCTGCTCGGGACTGCAGAGCCTGGCGGGTGCGGTGGGCGCCGAGTTGCCCCAGGCGGGCAGCATGAAGCTGGTGGTCATCGAGATGGAAGGAGGCTTCTTCTATCTGATGGCGGCCGGTGCGGGCGCCTACCTCGCGGTGCTGGCCGACGAGGGGGTGGACGCCGGCCTGATGGGCCAGCGCATGCGCGACCTCATCATCCGGCTCGGCGAACACATCACGAGCCCGCCCCGCAGCGACGGGCAGGTCAGGTGAACGACTCCGACCAGGACGGGATGGATGACGTCCCGGAGCGTCTCTATGTCATCACCGGCGGCCGCGCATCCGCCTCCAACCGCCTCGACCTCGTCACCCTGATCGTGGCCAGGTCCGGTCCCACGCCCGGGACCCAGCCGGAACACGCGGCGATCCTGAGGCTGTGCCAGACGCCGCTCTCGGTGGCCGAGATATCCGCCTACACCGGACTGCCGGTGAGCGTCGTGACCGTATTGATCAGCGATCTCCTGGACGAGCAGAGGGTGCTCACGCGCGCACCGGTGCCGCCTGCAGAGCTCCCCGACATCTCACTTATCGAGAAAGTGATCGATGGACTTCAAAAACTCTGAGCCCATGGCGCCGCTCAGTGAGGAACGGCTGCCGCACACGGCGTCGGCCGCGGTCAAGATCGTGGTGGTGGGCGGCTTCGGGGTCGGCAAGACGACCCTGGTCGGTTCGGTGAGCGAGATCCGGCCGCTCACCACCGAGGAGACGATGACGCAGGCCGGTGTGGGCATCGACGACCCTGCGGGTGTGGAGCGCAAGACCGCGACCACCGTCGCGATGGACTTCGGCCGGATCAGCATCAGCGACGAACTGGTCCTGTACCTCTTCGGCACCCCTGGTCAGCAGCGGTTCTGGTTCCTGTGGAACGGCCTGTTCGAAGGCGCCCTGGGCGCGGTGGTGCTGGTAGACACCCGCCGTCTGGAAGTCAGCTTCGATGTGATGGGCCGGCTGGAGGAGAGCGGCGTCCCCTTCGTCGTCGCGGTCAACTCCTTTCCGGGCGCGCCGGTGCATTCGCTGGACGAGCTCCGCGCCGCCCTCGACCTTCCTTCGGGCGTTCCCCTCCTGGCCTGCGACGCCCGGCGCCGTGACTCCAGCCGCGACGTCCTGATGACCCTCATGCACTACCTCCACTCCCTTGTCGTATCGGAGACCTCATGAGCACGACTCCCCTCCCACCGCCCGGGTGCCCGGCCCACGGCCTCGGCCCGGACGGTCTGCAGCGCCTGTACGGCGCGGAAGCCGAGCGGGACCCCATGCACCTGTACGAGAAGCTGCGTGCGGAGCACGGCGCGGTGGCACCCGTACTGGTCCACGGAGACCTGCCGGCCTGGCTGGTCCTCGGCCACAACGAGAACCTCGAAGTGGCCCGCAACTCCGGCCGGTTCGCCCGCGACCCGCGGGTATGGCGCGCCGTGCAGGAGGGGGAGGTGGTTCCCGAGGAGCACGCACTGGGTCCGCTGGTGACCTGGTGGCCGGTGATCAACTTCAATGACGGCCCGGTCTTCGAGCGGTTGCGCAGCGCGGTGCTGGAGTCCCTCCAGCGCTTCGACCGACGCGGGATCCGCCGTTATGTGATGCGCTTCGCCCACCAGCTGATCGACGAGTTCGTGGCGACCGGCCGCGCCGACCTCGTGGCGCAGTTCTCCATCCAGTTGCCGATGCTGGTGATGACGCAGCTGATCGGGGCGCCGGACGAACACGGCCCGAAGCTCGTACGGGCGGTCCCCGACATGCTGGAGGGCTCGGACACCGCCCTCGCCAGCGACGAGTACGTCACGACCATGCTCTACCAACTCGTCGAGAACAAGAAGGCCGCCCGCGGCCACGACCTCACGTCCTGGCTGCTGGACCACCCCACGGAGCTGACGGACGTCGAGGTCCTGGCGCATGTCCGGGTGGTCCTGGTCGCGGCCTACGCGACCACGGCCAACCTGATCGCGAACACCCTGCGGATGGTGCTCACCGACCCGCGCTTCCGCGCGAACCTCTCGGGTGGCCGGATGACGCTCCCGGACGCGCTGGAGCAGGTGCTGTGGGACCAGCCTCCCATCAACACGGTCCTGGGACGCTGGGCGACGGCGGACACCGTGCTGGGCGGACAGCAGATCAGGCGCGGGGACATGCTGCTGCTCTCCCTGGCCGCCGGCAACGTCGACCCGGAGATCCGCCCGGACCTGTCGCAGCCGGTCCACGGCAACCGCTCGCACCTGGCGTTCAGCGCCGGCGCACACGAGTGCCCCGGTCAGGACATCGGCCGCGCCATCGCCGACACCGGCATCGAGGTGCTGCTGGCGCGCCTGCCCGATATCGAGTTGACCGTGGACGACTCCGAACTCAGCCGCCGGGGCACGCTGATGTCCCAGCAGCTCGTGGAACTGCCGGTGACGTTCACGCCCAAGCTCGCCGGCGCCGCCCCCGCCGCACCCCCCGCGCCCGGCCCGATGCCGTCCCCCACGCCCGCGAGCACCTTCCATGTGGCGCCACCGCCCCGGAGCCGGCGGCTGTGGCCGTGGCTGGGACGCCTGTTCCGCCGTCGCTGAGCCCGTCGAAAGCCGTCGCCGAGCCCATCGGAAGGGGCCCGCAGCCCATCGCTGCGGGCCCCTTCCGCCCTCCCGTACCCGGCCTCCTGGACCGGCTCACCGGTCCAGCTGCCGCCACCACCACGCCAGCGCGGGCAGCGAAGGCGGCGCTCGATCTCCTTCGCCTCGGCGTGCGTCCAGGCGTTGAACGGGCGGAAGAACGGCGGGAGTTGTCGCCCGATACGGGAGCGGTGCCCGTGCTCGGGAAGCATCGTCAGCCTCCGAGCCGGAAGAGCAGCAGCCGGGTCTCGACGGCGTGGTCGCGCCATATGCGGAAGAGCTTGCCGTGGGCGATCGCGCTCTCCTGAAGCCGCGTCAGGGACCACGCGGCCTGTGGCCCGCCCTGTTCGATGCGGGTCAGCTCGGTGGTGTTCCACGCCATCGACTGCAGCCAGAACTCGCTGACGCCGTCCGTGACGTCCTCGTCCTGCTCCAGTTCGAAGCCCGCCTCCTTGGCGGCGATGATGTACTCGGTGAGGGTGCCCAGCCGGGTCTTGTAGTAGCCGTTGATCCAGTCGACCCATTCAGGACGGCAGATGAAGTGCTCCTGGATGCCGAACCAGCCCCCGGGGCGCAGTGCGCGGGCCACGACCTGGAACAGCCGTCCGCGGTCCATGTAGCCGGAGCTCTCGTTCGCGTACGCGGCGTCGTATCTGCGGTGTTCGGACAGCTCGTGGATGTCCCCCAGGCGCGGGGTGACGCGCTGGCCGACCCCGGTCTGAGCGGCGAACGCCTCGACGACCGGGATGTGTTCGGCCGCGACGGTGAGGGCGGTGACGTGTGCGCCGTGCTCCTGGGCCCAGTACAGCGAGCCGCCGCCCAGTCCGCAGCCGATGTCGAGCAGGTGCACCGGGGAGGGGCCGCCGGCCGTCCACGAGCGGGCCGCGTGCGCCACTATCGCCTCCTGCGCCGCGACGATCCGCCGCTTGAGGACGCGCTGCGGGACGGTGGTGTTGAGCGTGACGGCCGGGTCGAAGAGACCGACATGGAAGTGTACCCGCGGCCCCGGGCCGTACTTGTGCAGTATGTCGGCGGTCTTCCGCCGGTAGTACAGCGGCACCGCGCTCTCATCGAACGTCTGGTTGCCTGACGTCGGCCGAATGGCCAGGTCACCGATTCTCTTCATGGGCTCTCCGGGCGTACTCGGGTGTGCGTGGGAGACCGGACCACACTGCCCACAACGGGCCAGATCAATTCGTTTCTGAATCATCTCGCCACCAGGCGATGCATATTCGTGATCATGATTGCAGGTTTACCCTCGCCTGCCGGATCGGTCGCACAGGAGCCGTCGCGAGCAGTGGCTCCGGCGCCAACATCGAGCCTCGTGCGCCGAGTCGACCGGCTTCCGCTCCATGGATCTCACCGCTTCCAGGACAGGCGTGCGGGCCGGATCGCCCGGCTCTCACCAATAGATCGAGTGCTGTCGAACGGGCGGACTGCTGTGCAAGCCCATCACTTTACGGCCAAAAGTGCGCCGGAGGAGTGTGCCTGTGCGCCTGAACACCACCATGCGCCCCCGGCCGAGCTCGTCGAGCCGGCAGCTCGTCACCTGCCCCGCACCTTCGCCGGACCCAAGGGGACGCCGACCCCCACTCGGGAGAGCGTCATGTTCACGTGGTGGCTCCGATCGGGCCCTCGAACTCCCGTCGACCGCTATCCGTACGCCACCCAGAACTCGATCAACAGGGCGAAATACATGCCGGGGGCGCTCGACACCGGTTCAAAGCCCGTCCATGTCCCCATGTGGCGAGGCAGGATGGGCGAGTTGGCGCGGGTCACCGTCGGCGGCAGCCACTGTCCGCGGAGCAGTAGGTAGAAATAGGGGAAGAACAGGGTGATGAGCGCGGGGAGGGCGGCCGTCGCCGCCAGCAACGCGACCACCGTCAGGCCGGACACCCTGTCCTTCGGCACGTAGGACCACTGTCCTCGCCACGTCGAGGAGAGCGTCACGGGAATCCACAGCACCGAGATCGCCACGCCGGCCCAGGCGAACGACAGCACCGACGCCACCACGCAGTGTGTACGGAACCGGGACGCGGAGACCCGGCGCGTCGCCGCGAGGTTCCCCATGCGCACCAGGTGCACGACCAGCGGCACGGTCAGCGCGGCCAGCAGCGTGCTCTGGACCTGCCACGGCCGCAACACCACGGCCACCAGCGCGAAGCCGGGAAAGAAGGCCGTGATGTTCCGGCAGGACGTGACGAAGTAGCGCACCCAGGTCGGTGCGAGGTACCGCTCGGTGATGACCGGCGTCGGGGGGAGGAAGTCGCCCGCGGTCTCGGCTTGAGGCGACCGGAGCGCGGACAGCAGCTGGAACAGGCTGCCGGGACGCCGTTCACGGAAGTCCAGCCACTGGTGCCGACGGAGTTCCGCCGCGTCGGACGGCAGCCGGACGGTGTCCAGGAGGACGCAGATCGCGCGGGGCCCCAACTGCCGTATCGCCCGCGCCGTCTCCTGCCAGGGTGCCAGTGAGCTGACCAGTACCAGGACCCATCGTGCCGGAGCCGTGCCCGCCGCCATGCCCGCCTGCCGGCACGCCACCCTGAGGTGGTGGGCGACGGCCTCCTCCGCCGGCGCCGGACACCGCACCTCGACCGTCACCGGTGCCTCCCCGTCGGGCGCCGGCAGTGCGGCCAACCGCTCACAGAGGATCTTCCACTGGGTCAGAAAGACCACATCCGCACCGCGCGGCAAGGCGGAGGTGTCCAGCGAGGGGTAGGCGTCCCAGGCCGCGCGAAACTCCTGCCACTCCACGGCGAACTGCTGGCGCGCACGCCGCTTCCTGATGATCCGCGTGCGGTGATGGTCGCCGTTCGTCCCGGTGGGCAGCCACAGATGCAGTGTGCGCGACCACCCGACCACGACCGCGCCGGCCGCTGCGCACACCACCGCGCCCGCCAGCGGTGCTCTGAGCATCGTCGCGACGGAGGTCATCTCGGGCGGGGTCGGGAGGAACAGTTCGGTGACGGCGGCATTCCGCAGGTCCCCGGCCTTCATCGCGAGCCCGACGCCGACGAGGACGGTCGCTCCCACGCCCGCGGTCACGGCGAAACCGATCGCCAGCGCCGTGCGGCTGCTTCGGCGCCGCAACAGCCGTATGCCGGGGATCAGCACACAGGGCACCAACGGCGCCGCCAGAGCGGTCAGGCCCAGCAGGCCGAACATCATCCCCTGCCAGCGCATGGTGCGCATCACCTCCAGCGCGCTGCCCCGGTCGACCCAGGAAACGTCGTGGTCGAAGGGGTTCCACGCCAGGCGCACGACCGAGAGGTCCAAGCCCACCAGGAGCACGATCGCCCACACCAGGGCGATCGAGGTGAGCGCCGACAGCACCACCGTCGCGGCCACCGGGGCGGGCATC
The DNA here is from genome assembly GCF_055567415.1 of Streptomyces sp. NPDC026575. NCBI lineage: Bacteria > Bacillati > Actinomycetota > Actinomycetes > Kitasatosporales > Streptomycetaceae > Streptomyces > Streptomyces sp. NPDC026575. The sequence continues at coordinate 304,886 of NZ_JBVHQM010000005.1, read as the reverse complement.
CGGCCGGGCAGGCCGAAGCGGTTCGGCCGGGGGGCGGCGACGCCCGTTTCGGTGCGTCCCTGGGCCATCGCCTCCGCGAGCCCGGCGGCGCGCTCCCAGAAGCGGGTGCGCAGGTCGTGTACGGGGAAGCCGGCGAGTTCCGGGGGAAGCTCGACGGCTTCGACGACGCCGATGCGCATCGGGATGCCGCGCTCCAGGGCCCGGGTCCATTCGCGCCGTACGTAGGCCGAGGCGAGGGCCGCCGGCGATGCCAGCAGGAGCAGGGCGTCAGCGTGGTCGAGGCTCTCGTCCAGGGCCTTGGCCCAGTCCGTCCCGGGCCGCAGCCGCTGCACATCGAACCACGGGTCCAGCGCGACCTGCGCTCTCAGCGTCGCGGTCACCGCCTCGGCGAAGTGGAATTCACGCCGCGAGTAGCTGACGAACACCGTCACCGTTCGGCGCGCGCCGTCCGGCCGCCCAGGGGGATCGGCGGTCCCCCTGGTCCCCTCGGTCGCCTCAGCCCCCTCATGCCCGCCCCCAGTCATCCCCTCATGATGCCCGGGGCGCTTCGGCTGTCAACGAACCCGCAGCAGGGGGCCGGGAGTTGCCCTCGGCGCCGGTCCGCTGCGGGCCCGGGTGCGTCGGTGGCGGGTCAGAAGGCCGTGTGGCTGAACCAGTGGTCGAGCGTGGCGACTTCGCCCGAGATGTCGAAGGCCGGGTCCTGATACGACCGCCGCTTGTAGAGCAGCAGCAGGAGGTCGGCGGCCTGCCCCCGTACGACTGTCTGCGCCTCGGACGGCGGGGCGTCGGCCGCGGCCCGGGGCAGCAGGCGGAAGCCGTCCGGCTCCAGTCGCACCCGCCACTCCTCGCCGGTGCCGCCGTCGGGCTCCGCGCACTGGAAGACGATGGTCTCGCCGTTGCCGCGCAGCTTCGCGACAGCCGGGGCGAAGAAGCCCGCGGAGGGCAGGTTGACGAGGAACTCGTCCACCCCGTCCGCCGCCAGTGCGGGTTCGATGTCCGACTCCCGGCCGACGGCTCGCTCCGCGTCCACCCGGTGCACCAGGGTTTCGAACAGCATCCGGCGGGCCCAGAAGCGCGCGTGCTGGTCCGCACCCCAGGCCCACATCGGCGCCTGGGGATCCGTCCTGCGCAGCACGTCGGCCACCGCGGGGACACCCGCGGCCAGCCAGTCGGCGTAGCCCGACGGATGCTCCGGCAGCCCCAGCTCCACATCGCGGCTGCGCGGCGGCTCCTGCACCAGCCGGGTCAGCAGAGCGGAGAACCAGCGGTGCACCGCTCCCACATGCCGGGTGAGGTCGGCCAGCGTCCAGTCGGGGCAGGAGGGCACGGGGGTCGCGGGGTCGGCGTCCTTGGCCACGTCGGCGAAGCGCAGGGCCTCCCGCTCGATCGCCTGCCGGTAGGTGTCGTACGGCAGAGGGTGCCCCGCCGGGCTCGTCGTCTCCATCAGCTGCCGCCCTTTCCGTCCGCCGCGCGGATCTCGTCGCGCCCAGTGTGGATGCTGGAGTGCACTCGAAGGCAAATCCCGCCGCCGGGAAGCGGGGGCACGGTCGTGGTGTCCGTAGGCATGTCACCATCGGACGGGCCCCGTCGCGTGTGACGCGATCTTCGCTGGGTGACATGATCTTCACTGCGGGTGAGGGAAAGTTCCGAATAGTGGGCGTTCACGTCATACGTGCAACGCGTCCCCTCAGACTCGTCCGGCTCACCGAACGTCTCACGCAATGAACAGGCACGACCATGAGTCGGACAATCACCCGGTCCACCCCGGAATCCCCGCAGGCCGTGCAGAGCGGCGAACCCGTGCTGTCGCACGGCCTCAAGCAGCGCCATCTGTCGATGATCGCCCTCGGCGGGGTGATCGGTGCGGGACTCTTCGTGGGCTCCGGCGCCGGTATCGCGGCGGCCGGCCCGGCCATCGTCCTGCTCTTCATGGGTGCCGGCGCGCTGGTCATGCTGATCATGCGCATGCTCGGCGAGATGTCCGCGGCCCGCCCCTCCACCGGCTCGTTCTCGGTGCACGCCGAGGAGGAACTCGGCTCCTGGGCCGGGACCACCTCGGGCTGGATGTACTGGCTGATGCTCTGCGCCGGCGTGGCGGCCGAGGCCACCGCGGCGGGCGCGATCATGCACACCTGGGTGTCGTTCATCCCCGCCTACGGCTGGGTGGCGATCTTCATGGCGTTCTTCTGCGCCAGCAACCTGACCGCGGTCAAGAACTTCGGCGAGTTCGAGTTCTGGTTCGCCGCCATCAAGGTCGCCACCATCGTCGCCTTCCTGGTGCTGGGCGTGCTCGGCATCCTCGGGGTGTTCGGCAGCGCGCCCGGCGCCGGCCATCTCACCGGCCACGGCGGCTTCTTCCCGACCGGCGCCGCCGGCCTCGCCGCCGGGCTGCTGACCGCCATCTCCGCGTTCGCCGGTCTGGAGACCGTCACCATCGCGGCGGCCGAGTCCGACAATCCGAGCCGGAACGTGGCCCGCGCCGTCCGCACCGCCGTCTGGCGCATCGCCGTCTTCTACATCGGCTCCATGGCCGTGGTCGTCACCCTGGTGCCGTGGAACGACCCGAAGGTCGCCACGGAGGGCCCGTACGTCACCGTGCTCGACCGGCTCGGCATCCCGGCGGCCGGCACGATCATGCAGATCGTGGTGCTGGTGGCCCTGCTCTCCGCGATGAACGCCAACATCTACGGCTCGTCGCGGATGGCGTACTCCCTCGTCAGCCGGGGCCAGGGCCCGCGCCTGCTGGGCAAGGTCACCAGGGGCGTGCCGATGGCGGCCGTGCTGGCGTCCTGCGTGTTCGGCTTCGCGGCGGTGATCGCCGGGATCATCTGGCCGACCACCGTGTTCGCCTGGCTGCTGAACATCGCCGGCTGCTCGGTGCTGGTCGTCTGGTCCATCGTCTGCCTCACCCAGCTGAAGATGCGCCGGCGGCTGGAGCGCGAGGCGCCCGAACTGCTCTCGGTGCGGATGTGGGGCTTCCCCTACCTGACCTGGGTCGCGTTCGCCGCCATCCTCGGCGTCTTCGGCGTCATGGCCGCCGGCTCGGACGGCCGCCATCAGCTCGCCGGCACGGCCGTCGTGGTGGCGGCGCTGGCCGGTGCGGGCCATCTCAAGCAGCGCCGCGACCGGCGAGCCACCGCCTGAGAAGTCCTCACCCGGCGGTCATTTCGCTGCTGCGTATCGGTGCCCCGCGGCACGCGCCCCTGTGGGCCCGTGTCGCGGGGCACCGTCGTTTGTGTCCGGAGGACGGTCGTTCACTAGATATATCCAAGAAGTGTGCTATTAAATCCCTGGCATTGCATGGCGCGTGGGGGAGTTCATGGCTTCTTTCGAAGGTCGTCTCCTGGGGCGGACGGCCGAGCTGGCGGAGCTGTCCCGGTTGGCGGAGTCCACCCTCGCGGGCAGGGGGCGGGCCGGCTTCGTGGTGGGGGAGGCGGGTCTCGGGAAGACCGCGGTGCTCGACCGAGCCGCGGCGGACGCCCGGCGCAGGGGCCTCCAGGTGCTCTCCGCGAGCGCCCAGAACCTGGCGCAGCCATGCCCGTTCGCCGTGATCTCGCACTGTTTGAGGCTGGAGGAGTCCCCCTCCGACGCACGGCGAGCGCAGGTCGCCCAGGTCCTGCGCGGCGACGCTCGCTACGGTGTGCCGGGCGCCAGGCACGAGGCCGCGGGGGCGGATGCCGCGACGATCGAGGCGATGGTCGGGCTGGTCGAGGACCTGTGCGCGCAGGGGCCGTTGGCCCTGTTCCTCGACGATCTGCAGTGGGCCGATCCGGCGAGCCTGGCCGTGCTGCACAAGCTGGTGCGCTCGGTGCATCAGCTGCCGCTCCTGGTGGTCGGCGCCCACCGGCCCGTGCCCGGAGCGGGGGACGTCGCCCATCTGTCGCAGAGCCCGATCGCCGGCAACCGCACCCTGCTGGAACTGGCGCCCCTGGACACCCAGGCCGTGGCGGCCCTGCTGGCAGACCTGTGCGGCCGGGAGGCCGGGCCGCGGCTGCGGCGGATGGCCGAGGGAGCCGGCGGAAACCCGCTGTACCTCACGGAGTTGATCGCCGCGCTGCAGCGCGAGCACGCCATCGAGACCGGCGGGGCCACCGCGGAGATCGCCGACGGCTGTGCGCTGCCGCCGCTGACCGCACTGGTCACGCACCGGCTCCGCTACCTGCGCGAGGACGTGCTGCAGATGCTGCGCATCGTCTCCGTACTGGGCGCCGGCTGCACCACCGCCGAACTCGCCGCGGTCATGGACATCCCGCCGAGCGATCTGCTGAGGGCCATGGCGGAGGCCGAGGCGTCCGGAGTCCTGCGGGACACCGGCCAGGGCCTGCGCTTCCGCCATGAGCTCATCCGGGACGCGCTGTACGACGCCGTACCGGGGTCGGTCCGGGCCATGCTGCACATGAGGGCGGCGCAGCGGCTCGCCGAGGCCGGCGCGGCTCCGGAACGGGTGGCCGAGCACCTGCTCGACGGGGTGCCGAGCCCGGAATTCCTGATCACCTGGCTGGAAGGATCCGCCGCCCGGCTCACCACGCGTGCGCCCGCCATGGCGCTGCGGCTCCTCACCACGGCGCTGGAACTCGGCGACCCCGCGGACGCCGGATACGGCAACCTCCGTCTGCACCACGCCGTCGCACAGCTCTCCTGCGGCCACCTCGCGGAGGCGGAGGAGAGCGCCCGCTCCGCCCTGGCCAAGGCGCCTGCCGCCGGGTTGGAATCCGTGCTGCGCTGGATCGTCATCCAGGCCGCGTTCGCCCGCGGCCGACCCGACCTGGCGCTGGCGGAGGCGCGGGCCGGACACCGGAGCCCCGGTGTCGGGGCGATCGAGCGGGTCCAGTTCCAGGCGTTCAGCGCGGTGTGCCTCTTCGCGCTGGGCGACCTCACCGAAGCCGGTGCGGTCGCCTCCCGCGCCCGGTCCGCCGCCGACGAGGCAGGTGACAGCTCCGCTCTGGCCAGCACTCTGCACGTACTGGCCGCCAAGCGCTTCCTCGAAACACCCGACGCCGAAGCGGTCGAACTGGCGCGGCAGGCCACCCGTCTCACCCCCGACACCATGCACCCCGCGCAGTGGCTGGGTCTGCAACTCTCCCTGGTCAACTGCTATATCGACCTCGACCTCGGGCCCGCAGCACAGCGGACCCTCGCCGCCGTACGAAGACCGGCGGAGCATATCGGCGGGGTGTTCCTGCCCTGGTACCACCTGTCCTGCGCGCTCCTCGCGTTCCACACGGGGCGCTGGGACGACGCACTGGCCGAGATCGAAGCGGGTCTCGACTGCGGAGACCAGGCCGCGATGAGCCGGGCGCTCCGGGCGCTGGCGGCGGTGATCGCCGCACACCGAGGCCGGCGCCCCCTCGCCGAAGCACATCTGACCGCCGTACGGCCCGAGCTCGACAACGCGACGGTCGCCGCCTTCTACGAGTACCTGCCGATGTGCGCCGGCGCCCTGTTGGACGAGGCGCGGGGCGACGACCGGCGCGCGTACTCCCGGCTCGCCGAGGCGTTCGACGAGGGCGTCGGCCATCTGCCCGGCCAACTGATCCTGGGCTTTCTGACCCCCGATCTGGTCCGACTCGCCCTGGCCCAGGGGGATCACGACAGCGCACGGCGCTACGCCGCCGCCGCGCAGCGACGGGCCGAGGACAGCGGCGGCCTCTACCACCTCGGCGACGCCTACCGCTGCGAAGGTCTGCTCGGCGGGGACCCCGATCTGCTCCTGGAGGCGGTCCGCTGCTACCGCAACGCACCGCGCCCGCTCAACGCCGCACACGCCTGCACCGATGCGGCCGAAGCGCTGGCCCGCCGAGGGCGCCTGGACGACGCCCGCGTCCTGCTCGACCAGGCGCTGGAGACGTTCACCCGGCTCGGCGCGGCCTGGGACGCGGCACAGGCGACGTCCCGGCTGCGGGCGGTCGCCGTCCGCCGCGGCTCGCACCGGGCCCGAACCGGCGTACGCGACGGCTGGCAGGCACTCACGCATACGGAGCGCCTGGTCGCGGAGCATGTCGCCGAAGGGTGTGCCAACCCCGAGATCGCGGCTCGGCTGTCCATCGCCCGGAGCACCGTGCGCACCCATGTCTCCAGCATCCTCAGAAAGCTGGCGATGACCTCGCGGGTCGAGATCGCCGCGGAGGTGACCCGCCGGCACCGGGAGTAGGGGCCGCGGGGCCGACGCGTTGTTCCCCGGCTCCGTTCGCGGAGGCCGGGGAACCGTCCGACGGCGTGCCGTCAGATCACGAGGTGGCGTGCGGTGCGCCGGTCACCGGTTGTCGACGCACTCCTTGGCGAGGCTGTCGCTCGTGCACAGCACCAGGTTGCTGCTGCGATCGTCGGTGCCGTCGACGGCGGGGATGGTGGCGGTGCCGTCGCCGGACCACTTGTCACCGAGGTCGTTGGTGAACGTCCACTTGCCCGTCACCGTCTTCATCAGCTGGCCGCGCATCGCCCAGCTGTAGTTGTTCGGCTTCACGGATATCTTGTTGGCGTCGCTCACGGTGTTGGTCTGGGTCCAGGAGTGCTCGTAGCGTGCGCTGATCGCGCTGCTGACCTTGACCGAGACGACTTCGATGTTCACCCCGACCTCGCTGGTGACGGTGATGGAGCTGCCCACCGTGTTGGTCTCGGACGAGGTCTGCGTCCAGGTGATGGTCCGGTCCGCCGGATCGGTGCTGTTGTTCCACACGTTGGAGCTGACCCGCTCAAGGTTCCCCACGGACGCCACGCTGTCGCCGGTGACCGTGTAGTCGCAGGACTTGATGATGCTGGAACTGTTGCTGCACTGCTTGAGGGCGTACGCGGTGGCCAGGTCCGACAGGGTGGGGCCCGTGTACCCGGGGCTGGGCGTCGGCCCGATGGTCCACTCCTGGTTGCTGTTGCCGTTGCAGTTGTAGAGGCCGACCGTCGCGCCGTCGTGACCGCTGCCCCCGAACACGTCCATGCACTGGTTGGTGTTGACGTTCCGGATCAGGTAGTAGCCGCCACCACCGTCCGAGGGCTGCAGATACCAGTTCTGCTTGGCGTTGGTCTGGTCGCAGTACACCGGCTCGACCAGATGGTTGTTGTCGGTGTTGTAGTCGAGGCACTTCTGCGTCTTGTCGTTGCGGATCAGGAAGCTTCCGTCGCCGTTGGGCACGATGCTCCAGTTCGCCATCGGCGTCTTGTTGACGACGATCTCGGTCCCGTAATCGGGCGAGTCCTTCGCCAGGTCCAGGGACGGCGCGAGGCCGTCTGCCTGGGGCAACCGCGGTGACAGGGACAGGCCCGCCAGCGCGGTGGTGTCCGCCTGGGCCGTTCCGGTCGTCAGCGGAGACACCGATGTGGCGAGCGTGGCGAGGGCGACGGCGGCGAATGCGGCCAGCGTCCGCCGCACCGGCCCGTGAGGGGTCGACTCGGTGATCATGATGGGTCTGTTCTCCTTCGGCAGTTCTTGCCTGCGCGGCGGGTTACGGGGAAGGAAGCGCTCCGCCCCTGGCGATGGCCCGCCACGGCGGTGTCAACGTACGGACGTCCGCGCGGCGATACATCCGTCAACTGACGGAGGCTTGCGGGGCGGGCGACGGCGGTGGGCGACGGCGGCAGGAGCCGGGCAGCGTGACCGACGGCGGATGTCGGCCGAGTGCGTCGGCTGCTTCCGCTGCGGTGGTATTGCGTACGTTCGAGGACCGGCGATAGCCTGAGAGATTTTCCAGTCCCGAGCCCTGGGCTCGCACAGCCGTCGGCGCGGAAATGCGTCGCGCTCCGTGAGGGGGAGCCGTTAGCCTCCGCCTGAGCGTAGCGAGGTACTCGACCGCGAAGGGACCAGCCGTGGCCACGGAACGTAGGGGGACCGGCCGTTTGAGCTTGCTGCTCGACCAGTTCGACCGTGCCAGGGAGATGGCCCAGGTGCGGCTGACGGGGCTTTGCGACGAGGAGTTTCTGTGGGAGCCGGCCCCCGAATGCTGGTCGATCCGGCGCCGGGGCGAGGCGGCGACGCCCCGGGCGTTCGGACCGGGTGACTGGGTGCTCGACCAAGGCGCCCCGCAGATCCCGGCGAGCGAGTACGCCGAGGTCGCCCGGCAGGCCGCCGGCGGCATGACGGTCGCCAAGATCGCCGAAGACTGGGGCGTGAGCGTCGAGCGGGTCGAGGAGGTCCTCGGCCACACCGGTCCCTCGGAGCCCGACCGGACGCCGGTCACCACTATCGCCTGGCGGCTGGGGCACCTGCACTATTGCTTCGCGGGCGAATGGGAGTGGACCTTCGGCGAACGCCGGCAGGACCCGAAACTGATGGTCGACTTCACCCCCAGCGCCGCCGTGGCCGTCGAGCGGTTCTGGGCGGTGATCGACCGCTGGCGCGACAGCCTCGCCACGGTGACCGACGAGCAGCTCGACACGATCGGCTTCTCGCAGTATCCGTACGGCTCCCACCCGGACGACCCGTTCGTCGACGTGCTGTGGGGCTCCAACCTCGAACTCATCCACCACATGGCAGAGGTCGCGCTGCTCCGCGACCTCTGGCGGACCCGCTTCACCGCGCGCGGGTAGCCCTGGCGTGCGGCCGAGTCCGCCGCGTCACTTGGGGCACAGCCGTCACAGGTGCATCCGAGGTGGACCTGTAATGCGGTGTGCTGCCATGCTCAGGTTGGCGAGAAGCGGCCCTCCATCGGGAGGTGTCCCTCGTGGCATCGCCCCGGGTGGTGTGTGCAGTTCCTCTGATTCCGCTTGCGCGCGGGAGGTGGGGGAGCCCGGCTCGGTCGGCGGTGTGCGGCGGCGACTCCCGTGCGTACGAGAGTGATGGCTGCCGGGGTGGGTACGGCCGTGATCGGCGGATGGTGTGCGGAGTTGTGGACTCCTGCCATTCCCATGGGTAATGAACGGAACGTCAGTACGGTGGAAGCGTACGGGTTCCGGTCAATTCCCTCGAAGCTCCCTCTGGCTGGAAATCCGGGCCGTGACAATTCAGCAGTGCAAACTGCATGGCCGAACGGAGGGACAAGGGTGATCCGGGTCTTGGTGGTCCATGAGACGCAGCTGGTGCGATCGGGGCTTGCCGCGTTGCTGCGCGACGCGGAGGGCATCGACGCCATCGCGGCGTGCTGGGCGAGCGCCCCAGGGAAGGCGCGTTCCTTCCGGCCCCAAGTGTGTGTGGTGGACGGTGACTCCGCGGGGTCGGGGCAGCCGACGGGCCATCCCGGAGGGCCGGGCTGCGCACTGCTCGTGCTCGCCAGCTCCTGCCGACCCGGCACTCTCCGACGCGCCGTCGCCGCGAAGGCGCGTGGGTTTGTGGACAAGGACGCCCCGCCGTCCCGGTTCCGGCACGCCATAAACCAGGTCGCGGCGGGACAGCGGTATGTCGACCACACGCTGACACTGGACTTTCTCCAGGCCGCCGAGATGCCCCTGACCGCACGGGAGTTAACCGTTCTCTCGCTCGCCGCGGGCGGGGCGTCGGTTCCGGAGATCGCCCGCGAACTGCATCTGAGCAGAGGAACGGTGCGCAACTACATGGCGGCGATCAATCGCAAGACCGGTGCCCGAAACCGGGTCGACGCCATTCGCATATCGCAGGGGGCCGGCTGGCTCTGACCGGCGTCGGGCCTCCTGGACCTGCTCATGCTGTGCGGCTGGCACCACGCCATCAGTTTCACGGCCCGGGCCACCAGACTGCCCCTGGAGTCCGGCGCACCACGCTTCCTCGAATTCTCCGCGACGTAACGAGCGCCACGTACCGTCTTGCGGAAGAGCCCGAGCAGCTGGGGCGCGGTGTCGGCGGCCTGCTGTACGCCTCGCTCTTCGAGGTGCTGGAGCGGGAGGACGTCCATACCGCGCTCGCCGGCATCGCCCTGCCCAACGCGGCGTCACAACGGCTCCATGAACGCTTCGGCTTCCGGCCCGTCGGCGTCTACGAGCAAGTCGGGTGGAAATTCGGGAGGTTCTGGGATGTGGGTTGGTTCCAGAAGCTGCTGTGCCGAGAGCCGATGGACTCGGGCAGTGAGTCGCCTGGCGTTCGCGGTCGACTGTTCCGTTAGGGCGCCCCCGCTGACCGTTCCCCTGGTCGTCACCGGCTCCTTTCGGCGGACTCCGGTTGCCAGTTGCCGGCCAGTTCGCGGTAGAGGGGCGAGCGGTCCAGCAGCTCGATATGGCTGCCGATGGTGGCACGGTTGCCGTCCAGCACCAGGACGCGGTCGGCGCGTTGGGCCGAGGTGATCCGGTGGGCGATGACGATCAGGGTGCCGGGCCGGTCGGCGAAGGCCCGCTCGGCGCGCTCTTCGGCCGGGGGGTCGAGATGGCAGGTGGCCTCGTCGAGGACGACCAGCGGCGCCGGCGCGAAGTGGGCCCGGCCGAGCGCGATCAGCTGGCGTTCGCCCTGGGAGAGCGCGGCCGGGTCGATCTGTGCGTCCAGACCGCCCAGCCGGGACACCAGCGGGCTCAGCCCCACGGCCTCCGCTGCCGCCGCCACGGCCGCGGCGGACGCGCCGTCAGGACAGAGGTAGCGCAGGTTGTCCCGCACGGTGCCGGAGAAGACATACGCCTGCTGTGGGATGAGGACCCGGTGGTGGGACGGACCGGGATCGGGGAGGGGGAGCGGAACGGAGCCAGGTGCGTTCGGCCGGCGCCCGTCCACCCGCACCGTGCCCTCCGTAGGGCGCAGCAGGCCGGTGATGAGGCCGGCGAGGGTGGACTTGCCGATGCCGCTCGGGCCGACGACGGCGAGGTGCTCGCCCGGTTCGACGACGAGATCGAGGTCGTGCAGGACCGGTTGCGCGCCGGGACCGTAGGCGAAGGTCACCGAGCGTAGTTCGACCCGGGCGGCGGACGGATCGGCGCGGTCGCTGGAGCGCGGCGCGGCGCTTTCGGGCTCGGAGGCGGCGTCGCCGGAGTGCGGGTGCTCGTAGTCGGAGTCGGCGTGGTCGGCCGCAGCCGGTCCGCCCCGGGGCGTCTGGCCAGGAGGCTCGGTGAGGCGGTCCAGTACGACCAGGAGCCGGGTCCCGGCGGAGCCGAGCGCGTTCATCAGGGTGTGCAGGGCGGGCAGCAGGGCCTGCGTGAGATACGTCAGAGCGCCGAGCACCGTGCCCGCGGTGAGGTGCTGCCGCAGCAGCCAGGGTGTGCTGAGGAGCAGCAGCAGGACCGGCAGCTGACCGGCGACGCCGAGGGCGAGACAGCGGGCCGCGGCCCACCCCGCTAGGCGCCGGGCTGCCCGTGCCTCGGCGTCGATCAGGCCGTGGGCGCGCCCCGTGACGGTGGCGCGCGCGCCGCTGGCGGCCACGTCGCGCAGCCCCGCCGCCACGGCACCGAAGTGGGCCGAGAGCGTTTCGTCGGCCTGGAGGAAGGCGCGCTGCTGCCGTGCCATCGGGCGCAGCGTGGCCAGGAACAGCAGCAGTCCGGCCACGAGGGGCGGCAGCACGATCAGCAGCAGCTGCGGGGCCAGGGAGAACAGCCCGAGCAGCGCCCCCGCCGAGGTGAAGACGAAGGAACGGGCCACCAGGACCAGTCCGGCGAAGCTGTCCCGCGCCAGCTCCGTCTGGTTGGTCAACCGCGAGACCACCGCGGTGTCCGCGGCGCGGGCCGGATCGGCGACCGCCCGGTCCAGCGCGCGGGTCACCACTGTACGGACCAGGGCGTCACGCAGCGGTTCGACCAGGTCCGCGAGCCCGCGGAAGACACCCCGGCCGGCGGTCCCACCGAGGACGACCGCCACCGCGGCGACGGCCAGCCAGGCCATGGCCGTACCGGTGCGGCCGACCAGGAAGCCGTCGTCCAGGGCCTTGGCCACGCCGTAGCCGCTGACGAAGGTGTGCCCGGACTCCAGCAGCGACCAGCCGCCCATCAGCAGCAGCACCCGGGTGCGGCTCCGTAGGAAGCGGAGCGCGCGCGGCAGCAGCCGGCTCGTCGCCGTGCTCATGAGGGGGCACCCGGGGCCGGCGCGGTGGGGGAGAAGACCGCACGGTAATCGGGGTCCCGCCACAGCACATCGTGCGGTGCGACCGCCCGTATCCGCCCTCGCTCCAGCCAGGCGACCAGATCGGCGCGGGCGGCGGAGGACAGCCGGTGGGTGATCAGCAGCCGGGTGCCCGGCCGTACGTCCTCCAGGAGCGCCCGGCTGACATGGTGCTCGGTGACGGTGTCCAGGCTGGAGGTGGCATCGTCGAGGATCAGCAGGCGACCGGCGTGGGCGAAGGCCCGTGCCACGCCGAGGCGCTGGAACTCGCCCCCGGAGAGCGGGGCGTCGGCCAGCGGCGTGGCGTAGCCGCCCGGCAGCAGCCGTACGAACGGGTCGGCGCCGGCCGCACGGGCCGCGGCCTCGACGCCGTGGGCCGGAACCGGCCGGGGCCCGAACGCGATGGCGGCGCCGACGGTGTCGCCGAAGAGCGCCGGCCGTTCGAAGGCGTAGCCGACTTCCTGGCGCAGCTGGGCCGGATCGGCCTGGTCGAGCGGAACCCCGTCCAGCAGCACCGCGCCGTCGTCGGGGTCGGTGAGCCGCCCCGCGACGGCGGCCAGCAGGGACTTGCCCGCCCCCGACCGCCCCACGACGGCCATGGTGGTGCCCCCGGGGACGACCAGATCCACACCGCGCAGTACGGGCACGCCGTCGCGGGCGACGGTGACCCCGCGCAGTTCGAGCCGCCCACGGCCGTCAGCGGGCAGCGACCGGGAACCGTGCTCCGCGGGGGGCAGCGCCAGCAGTTCGCCGATGCGCCGGGCCGCGGCGCGGCTGCGCACCAGGGCGTTGAGCTGACCGGTCAGCCCTCCCAGGCCCGCGGTGAGCGCCGCGTACCGGGAGGCCGCCAGCAGTCCGCCGACGGTCAGGGCGCCGTGCGAGAGCCGGAGCCCGCCGACCGCGAGGACGGCCGTGGTCAGCAACGGCACGAGGATGCTGCTGCCGACCACCGCCCGCCCGTAGACCTGCCACATGAGCCGGCCCTGCGCGCCGAGTTCGGGCAGTGGGGCCAGGATGCGGGCGCCTTCGCGGCGCGCCGTGCCCGCGGCGGCGATCGTCCGGGCCCCGCCCAGCGCCTCCACGAGCCGGGAGGCGATCTCCGCCTGTACGCGTTGATAGCGCCGGACGCTGTCGGAGGAGCCCCGGGCGAAGGACCGCAGCAGCAGGGTCAGCAGGGGGAGCCCGGCCAGGAAGACTGCCGCCAGCCAGATGTCCGTGAGCGCCAGCGCGACCAGGGCCCCGACCGGGGTGAGCAGTGCGGCCAGGGCGGCGGCCGCGGTGGTGGGCGCGTATCCGGCCTCGGCGGCGTTGCCGGTGAGGCGGTTCACCAGATCGCCGGTCGTGAAGCGGTCGGTGGCGCGCAGCGGTCCGAGCGCCAGCAGATGGCCGATGCCGCGGCGGCGCAGCCAGGCGGTGCTGCGGGCGGTGGTGACGCCGCCGGTGAGCGTCACCAAGGCGTCCAGCAGCACCTCCGCCACCAGCAGGACGGCACTCAGCGCGAGGGCGGTGCTCGTTGCGGGTGCGGAGCCGAGCGCGAGGTCGAGGGTGCGGCCGAGTACGGCGGGCAGCGCGACGGCCGTGGCGGCGGAGGCCGCACCGAGGAGGGCGACGGTGAGGGTGCGCAGCAGGCTGTGCCGGAGCGCACCGGTCAGAACGTGCCGCCCGGCGTCCGGTTGCCGCGTCGGCACTGGCGGCGGCCCGGGCGTGGGGGACATACGAGGGACCGTGCGACCACCGGCCCTGCGACCAACCATGCGACCGACCATGCGAGGGACCGGGCCTCCTTCGGACGTATCCACGCGGGTGGGATCTCTGGCGGGTGGGCTCTATGGGGGTGGCCCTGTGCGGTGGGATCTGGCGCGGGCCTCCTGCTGAGGGGCTCCATGCGGGTGGGCGGGCTCCGGGCGACTGGCGCCCGGAACCCGCCCTCCTTGTCGCTACCGGACCAGGGGCCCCGCGGCGACCGGCAGTCAGTTACAGGTGGTGACGCTCAGGCTGCTGTCGCCGCAGAGCAGCAGGCTCGCGCGGCTGCCGGTGTGCAGCTCCTCGGTGGCCTCGGGCTTGGGGGTCTCCATCGTCTGCAGGTCGAGAAGCGACATGATGATTCCTTTCGTTATGGGGACGGGGATGACTTTCTTGATCGACCCCTTTCGGGGCCGGCTTCAGGGCCGCCGGAGCGGCGGGAGGAAGGGCAGGTGCACGGGTTCGTCGTGCAGCGCGCTGCCCAGGGCGAGCAGACATCCGGCCGTGCCGGTGCTCAGGTCCATCGAGAGCCGCATCATCTGCTCACCGGCGAAGGCCAGATGCCCTTGGTAGGGGACGGCTCCCCAGGAGAGGGAGTCGATCTGGCGGCGCAGGTCCGCGGTGTCGGTGCCCGGTCCCGGGGCGGTGGTCCGGCTCAGGTACAGCACCATGCCGGCGGCACCGCGGAACAGCCCCGGCTGGGCGTAGAACTTGGCCTGCGCGGCCCGCACTATCTCGTCCCGCGCCGCCGCGAAGCCGTCATCGGGCCGATGGGAGAGGTAGTCGTCGAGCACCATCCCGATGCCGACACTGCCGGCGCCGAGGTAGGGCATGGTCCGCCAGCCCTCGTCGACCTGGAGGGTGCCCGACGCACTCCGCACACAACGTGCCAGATCACGTCGCAGGGCGTCCCCGGCCAGATCCAACAGGGCGCCGTCGCCGGTGCGTTCGTACAGCCGCAGGAAGAGCAGGGCGGCTCCGCTGTCGCCGTGCAGCAGTCCGGCGCGGGAGGGTCCGGGCTCCTTCCCGGCGATCGTCCGGCCGAGCCGATCGGCGATCAACTCGGCGCAGTGCAGGGCGTGTTCGCGTAATCCCGGGGCATCGGCGGACTCGGCGAGACTGTCCAACGCCAGCCCCACACCGGCCAGTCCGCCGTGCAGGTCGGAGCCGACGTCCTGCCGGCTCTGCGCCGTGACCAGGTCCATCAGGTCCAGAGCCGGTGCGCGGTGCCCGAGCCGGTCGAGGACCCAGGCGACGCCGGAGAGGCCGTCGTAGAAGCCGACCGGACTGCCCGAGGCGGGCGCCTTCACCCGCTGCAGCAACCACTCCTCCGCCTGCGGACATCGCTCGGCGCCCGTCGCGTCGAGGGCGTAGAGCACGCCGGCCGCGCCGTAGGCGAAACAGCTCCCGCCGCCGGTGAGGGAGAACTGGGCGATATCGCCGGGAAAGATGCGGTCCTCCCGCGCGGGGGTGGCGGAGGCCAGCACGGCGCGTACGGCGGAGTCCCGGCTGCGGGGCCAGTCCGCGAGCGAAGCCGGTAAGTAGTCGTGCCCGCTCCCGTCGCCCGTGGAGCCCGAGGGGGCCGCCGGCCGCCCTGTCGCGCCTGCGACGCCTCGGTCATGGCCCCGCAGAATCTCGTCGACCGCCGCGTCGAGGAACTCGGCCGGCACCGGAAACTGCTCGGCGGCGATCTGCGCCAGATGCCGGCTCTTGGCCCGGTCCACCGCGAACAGGCTGGTCAGCGGTAGGAACAGGGCCAGCCGCAGACAGGCCAGGGCATAGCGGTCGACGTCGGGGCCGCGGCGGTCGGCGGGGGCCACGAACCCGGGGTTGGCGATCACCTGCCGGCTGCCGGGGTCGTCGATGGAGGCGGCCTCGAAGTCCAGTAGCACCACCGAGGATTCGTCCTCGGAGAGCATGATGTTGAACAGATGGAGGTCGTTGAAGACCACGCCCCGGGCGTGGATCGCCTCGACGGCCTCCTCCACCAACCGGTGCACGCGCAGTGCCCATGCGGTGTACTCGGCCAGCCGCTGCGGACTGGGATCGGACTCGATCAGCGGGTGCCGATGCGCGAAGAAGCTGTTGAGCGGGCGCCCCTCGATGTGCTCCAGCACCAGGAAGGTGTGCTCGCCGAGCGTGAACCAGTCCAGCACCTCGGGGGCGCACCCCAACCCGGACAGCCGCCGCAGGGCGTCCCGTTCCCGCGCGAGCCGGGTCACCGCGTCCGCCTCGTCCGCAGCCAGCCCGGCGTACGGACGTCCCTCCTTCAGCACCACCCGCTGCTGGGTCCGCAGATCCCGCCCGACGTACACCCCGCCGCCGTTGGAGAAGTGCAGCGCCCGCTCGATGGCGTACGGGAGGTCGGCGACGGTGGTGGCCGAGCGCGCCGCCAGATGCGGCTTGAGGAACTCCGGCAGCGAAACCCACTCCGGCACCCGGAACGCGGGCTCGCGGCGGTCGGGAACGAGCCGGCCTTGGTCGTCCTCCACGGCAGGACACAGCTCGCCCTTGTCGTCGTAGCAGTGCCGCTCGGTGAAGCCGCCGTAGCGCACGTACACCGGACCGGCGCCCCAGCGCAGATCGCTGAGGATGTACGGACCGGGCTCACCGGCCAGCAGCGCGTCCAACTCCTCGGCGATGACCCGGCACTGCTCCTCATCCGCCGGATAGACCGTGATGAACTTGCCGCTCGCGCCCCGGTCGGTGTACTTGGCGTTGCGGATGTGCAGCAGATACCGGCTCGGCATGCACTTGAAGGCCACCGAGCGGGGTACGCAGTACTCCCAGACCTTCGTGAGTACCCGTTCGGCGTTGTCGAGGCAGGCGGACACATGGATCTTCCACCCCTGCGGGGGCAGTTCACGGTCGAGCGGCCGGAACGCCAGCCAGTCACCCGAGCGGTGGCGCTGCCAGCCGGCCGGCAACTCCCGGTTCAGCACCGGGTACTGGCCGCCGCGGCCCTGGGCGTCGCCGGACAGCCGGTGCGGAGCGTCGTAGAACTGGCGGTCGGCGTCGCAGAAGACCGCGTATCCCTTGTTCATCCCACTCCCTCGGCCGGTGACGCCACGACGCTGTCACAGCCGCAGAGGCGTGAACCAGTCATGATTGTCACGAAGAGATCGTGAGAAGTGCATGTTTTGTGTGAAGGGAAGCGGCCGAGCCCTGTCGCCCCGCGACTCAAGGCCCGCCCGGGCGACCGCGCCCTGGTCGGATCAGGCTCGCTGGGCGCCCTGCAACGCCCACGCCTCCGGTACGCCGAGGTCGTCGTAGAGGCGTTCGCGCTGGTCGGGGCCGAGGGTCGAGGAGACGGCGAGGAGTGTTGCGGCCGCCTGATCCGGCGTGGCCTCGACGACACCGCGCACGATCGCCGCACGAGCCGCGGGCGGCAGAGCGGGCAGCATTCTGCGCAGGTCGGTGAGGGCCTCCTCGGGAGTTCGGGAGGAACGGAAGGCGGCGAGCACGGCGCTCAGCTCCTCGTCGCCGGCGTACTCCCACAGCGCCGGCATCGCGACCGTCTCTTCCAGGTGCAGATGTGAGAGGTAGGCGCTGATCACTTCGCTCAGCGCCAGATACAGCGCGTGCTGGGCGTCCGGCAGGGCGTCGGCAGGGGTGTCGGGCAGGGCCCGCGCCCGCTCGTCCAGGGCGGCGAAGGCCGCGTCGAGACGTATGTGCTCGGCCTCCAGCGCATCGGCTGCCTCCGGCGCCCGCTCCCGGAGGAGCTGATGGATGAAGGTGTCTTCGTGGTCGGCGTGCTCGCGCAGCTCCTGCGTCATGGCGAGGCAGCGATGCGCCTGCTCGCCGGCGGGGCCCTGCGCCGTCTGGGCGAGCAGACCGCCGGTGCGGAGGGGCTCACTCAGGCCCGATGGCAGGTGCTGAGCGCGGTGTCCGAGGACTCGCTCACCGTTCCCCAGGCCGCGCGCCGCCTCGGCGTCAGCCGCCAGAACGTCCAGCGGGTCGCCAACGACCTCGTGGCCCTCGACCTCGCCGCCTATGCGTCCAACCCGGATCACCGCGGCTCGCCGCTGCTGACGCTGACGCCACGCGGCGAGGAGGCGCTCGCCCGGGTGACCGACAGGGCGGCGAAGCTGCACCGCACTCTCTTCGCGGCCATGCCCGACGAGGAGGTCCGTGCCACCAGGGCCTCGCTGCGCCGGCTACTGGCCGAACTCGACCGCCACGAAGGGGCGACGGGCAAGCGGTAGCCGTGTGTCTGCGCCCGGAGACCTCGCGCGAGCAGGAGGTGGAACGGCTGCTGGGCCTCGGTGCCGCCCTTGTCGCCGATCGCCGGAATCCCGATGGCTCCGGCTGGGCGGTCCTTGCTGATCCCGAAGGCAACGAATTCTGCGTTCTGCGCAGCGGGTCCGACCGGGCCGCCATGACGTCGAAAAACCGGTCGCGACCCGAGGGCCTTCGAGCTGAGAATGGTGGGTCGATCACATCGGACAGGAAGAGTGGCCGGCGCTGACGTACAACCGTGACACCTTGCCCCTCCCCGAGAACCGTGTGTCCCCCCTCACCTACGAGGGCACTCGGAACTGGGATGAACTCGACCCGGCCCGCCACCCGTTCGCCTGGGACGAGGGCGAGGAAGCCCACCTCCGCTCGCTGGTCCGCGAGTGGGTGCCACCTGTGCTCTCCGGTATGGATGGCTGGTGGCAGGGCGAACGCTGGTGTGAAAGGCAGGTGGACGCGATCATCCGGGAGCGATACGGCAGCTGGGCCTGGGGATGGAGCTGGTGCTACCGCGACGGCGGGCCCATCGGTAGCTGGGTCAGCGGGGCAAGCTCGGTGACGACCCCTGACGAAACCGCAGCCCGCGTCGTATCCGCGCTGCTGGAGTGGCGGGAGTGGTTGGAGCGGACGGCTCAGCGCTTCGCCGAACTGGCGCCGCCGTCGGACGCCTCCCCCGAGGATCGCAGCTGGCATCTGGAGCGGGCCTGCGTCCGGCTCGTGACGCACGCACTGGACTCGGGAGCGGAGGGTGGCTGGTACGGCCAGGCCACGCTGGTTCTGGGCTGGTTCCTCACCACCACTGGCATGGACCGAGCCGAAGCAGGGCGGGCGGTGGAGAGCGCGATCGGCGGCCGGTTCGAGAGCTGGGTCACCCCTGAACGGACGGTGATCGAATCCGTCGGCGAGGACCTCGCGGTGGGCCTCACCGGCCACGCCCCCTACCGGGACCACCGTGAGAGGGCGGCTCTGGAGGATCTCCATGACCGCTACTGACAGCCTTTCGGTTTGGCTGCGCGTGCGCCGTGAGGCCGACTGGCGGCGCGCACCGGTCCTACGGCGCGTTCCGCCTGCGCGCGACGGGTTCCGGACTTGGTGCGAAGGGCCGGTGCGCCGGCGCGACCCCGTTCGCGCCGAGCGTCTGCTGGCTGCCCACGCCTTGGCCCGAGCCGATGCCGCACGACGTACCCCGCTGCACTTCGCCCTGCTGGCCGGCTGGCAGCGCGAGGTCCTCGGCGAAGCAGAGGCGCCGTTTCGCATGAGCGATGCCTATGCGAAGGCCGGCAGCGAGCGCTACGGCCTGACCCCGCGTACCCAGGCCGACTTCGCTTCCTGTCTGCGCGAGACGACCGACCCGGACCTCCCGCTGGCGGCCCGCGCGGCCCGCGCATACCTCGACGTGGCGTTCTTCCACCCCTTCACCGATGGCAACGCCCGCGCTGCCCTGTTGACCTTGGTCCACGTCCTGGCCCGGGAGGACATCGTCCTTCCCGAGGTCGGCCCTCTCCAGACCACCCGCTACGCAGACGACCCGGCGGGCGCCGCCGACCTTGCCACTCTCATCGGGGTGCTCAACCGCCGCCGGTACTGAAGCCCTCGGGCGAGAGCACCGACAGACCCACGTCGGCCACACCCGATGGTGCAGTCACCGCCTGACGTTCCCTCGTGCCAACGGGCGGCGAATGGCGAGTCGTTGCCAGGAGTGCCAAGCCCGCCCTGTGATCCAACTGCCCGGGTGAGTGTGGCAAAGGCGGCACCGGAATGATCTCCGGCTGGCAGGATGACGGCATGGCGGAGTCCCCAACGATCAACTACATACGGGTCGGCGAGGTCCTGATCGACCTCGGCATGATCGACCAGGAGAAGGCGCGAGGCGTCGTCGAGTACTTCGGCGATGTGGCGCACCACGAACTGACCTCGTCCGACGAGATCGTCAGCAGCCTCGAATCCTTCGGCGTGGCCGTCAGCATCCACGCCGACGACGTCGACTTCGCCGACGAGCACTATCCGTGGCTCCTGGAAGAGGCGGCAGCCCTCACCGGAGGAAAGGTCACCGTCGACAACTTCCGCTTCGACAAGGACGACGAGGACGACGAGGAGTGCGGCCACGGAACGCTGTACTTCGACCGCAACGGCGAGCAGCTCTCCTTCTCCGTCGAGCAGGATTCGAACGACTACCTCGACATGGGCGCGGCACAGGCCGCCATCGAGGCCCTCAGCCCCGACGACGATCCCCGGACCTTCCGTTGCATCGACAACGGCCCGGAGCATCCCCTCGGGAGCACGGACGATGTCATGGTCCTGGCCACCGAGGAGCAGCGCGAAGGGCTTCGCCGGCACTTCGGCATCACGTTCCGCGAGCCGTGGTGAGGGCCACAGGCCCGTAGGTGGGTCGGGGGAATCCCCAGGTCGTGTCCTAGGTGACTGCGGCGCGAAAGGCTCTTGTTCCGGGGTGCCGGCCTATAGTCCGCTGACCTCATGAGGAGCATGAGGAAGCGGAGCCTGGCCACGCTGATCGCTGCCCTGGTCGCGGGATCCCTGTGTACCGGCGCACCGAGCCCGCGTGCGGAGGCCGCGGCAGCCGCACGGGCCGCGGGAACCGCCGCCGGTACGCCAACGCCGGCCGGGGGCGCCGGGCGGCCGGGCGTCGATCTGGACACCGTGACGATCCCGCAGCTGCAGGCGCGTATGGCGGACGGTTCGCTGACCTCGTCGGCGCTGACCGCGGCCTATCTGCGGCGGATCAAGGCCATCGACCCCGAGATCAACGCGGTGCTGCGCACCGACCCGACGGCCCTGCGCCAGGCGGCCGCCAGTGACGCCAGGCATCGCGCCGGCGGCGTCCGTGGCCCGCTCGACGGCATCCCCGTCCTGCTCAAGGACAACGTGAACACCCGCGACCTGCCCACGACCGCCGGGTCGCTGGCACTGGCCGGCAGCCCGCCGGACGCCGACGCCGCGCTGGTGGCCCGGCTGCGGGATGCCGGAGCGGTGATCCTCGGCAAGACCAACCTGTCCGAGTGGGCGAACTTCCGTGCCGCGAAGCCGACTTCGGGATGGTCGGCGGTGGGCGGGCAGACCAGCAACCCTTATGTGATGGACCGGAACCCCTGCGGCTCCTCCTCCGGTTCGGCCGCCGCCCTCGCCGCGTCGTTGGCGCAGGTGGCGATCGGGACCGAGACGGACGGCTCCATCGTGTGCCCGGCCGGGATGAACGGAGTGGTCGGCCACAAGCCCAGCCTCGGCCTCGTCAGCCAGGCCGGTGTGGTCCCGATCTCCGCCGAGCAGGACACCGCGGGGCCCATGGCGCGCAACGTGATCGACACCGCGCTCACCCTCGCGGTGCTCAGCGGCAGGGACACCGCACACCCGGGCGCTCCCGGAAACCTCTCCGACCGGCTGACGCGCTCCACCGGGCTGCACGGCAAACGGATCGGACTGTGGCGACTGCCCTCGCTCGGGGCGGAGGTGGACCGGCTGATGACCCGTACCGCACGGCGGCTGCGCAGCGCGGGAGCCGAGGTCGTCGAGGTGACACCCCCGTACCAGAAGCGGCTGGCCGCACTCGAATTCCCGGCGCTGCTCAGCGAGTTCCACCGGGACATCGACTCCTACCTCGGCACGCGCAACGGGCCGCGGAGTCTCGCCGGGCTGATCGAGTTCAACCGCACCCACCCGGCGGAGCGCAGCTGCTTCGCCGGCCAGGAGCTGTTCGAGCAGGCCCTCGCCGCACCTCCCACCACCGACCCGAAGTACCGGGCGGTGCGTGCCGAACTGACGGACCTCGCGCGGCGATCCATCGACGAGACCATGGCCACCCATCAGCTGGACGCCATCGCCGCGCCGGCGAACCCGCCCGCCTGGACGACCGACTGCGCGCGGGGCGACAACGACATCGTCCCGTCCTCGACCCCCGCTGCCGTGGCCGGTTATCCGTCCCTCTCGGTGCCCGCCGGGTTCGTCGACGAGCTGCCCGTGGGGCTGCTCCTGATGGCGGGCGACCGCGAGGACGCCGAGCTTCTGTCGCTGGGGGGCGCGGTGGAGCACCGACTCGACGCCTGGCGGGCGCCGCGCTATCTGCCGTCGGTGGGGGCCGACGCGCCTACGGCACGGGGCGACGCCTCCCGATGAACGGAGCGGTCGTCCGGTGACCGCGCCCGGTCGGCAACCCACCGGGAAGCCATGACGCAGCTCACCGCGCCGCCAGCGTCCGCGCCGCCCGCACCAGCAGCGGTACGGGCGGCGCGGAGGTGTCCTCCCGCCAGAGGAGTTCGAGGTCGAAGCGGGGCAGGTCGTCGCCGATGCGCAGGGCGGCCGTGCCGGGCGGCAGGTGGCGGGTCAGGGCCTGCGGAACGACGGCGAAGGTGTGGTGGTCCAGGACCAGGTGCCGAAAGCCGGGCACCGGCTCCTCCTCGACGGGGAAGCGTTCGCCGGCGCCCCGGAGCGCGGCGAGGACCGCGTCGTGGAAGCCGGGGGCGATATCGCGTCTGATGGCCCGCAGTGTGTCGCCGCGCAGCTCGCGCAGCGACAGCTCGGTCCGGCCGGCGAGCCGGTGGCCGGCGGAGACGACCACGACGAGGTCCTCCCGTACGAGCGTCAGGCGGGCCAGGCCCGACCGGTGCGGGAGGCTGCGGGAGAGCGCGGCGTCGATCTCGTCCCGTTCGAGCGCGGCGGCGAGGTCGGCGGACCACATCTCGCGGGTCTCGACACGGATGCCGGGATGGCGGGCCCCCATGGCGGACAGCAGGGTGGGCACGGCCCAGTAGGCGGCGCTGGTGACATAGCCGAGCCGCAGCGTGCCGGATGTACCGTGCGCGACGGCCACGGTCCGCTCCACCAGGGCGTCGGCCTCGGCGAGGAGGGCACGGGCTCCCTCCACGAAGACTTTTCCGGGTTCGGTGAGGCGGGTGGGGCGTCGCTCGAAGAGCCGCACGCCCAGCTCGCGTTCCAGGGCGGCGATCTGCCGGCTCAGCGGTGGCTGGGCCATGTGCAGCCGGTCGGCGGCCCGCTGGAACCCGCCTTCGTCGGCCACGGTCACCACGTAGCGCATCAGCCGCAGATCGATCGTCATACCCGCAGGGTATCTGGACGGTGCCCAACCGGTCTTGGCCAACGGCGCCCGACGCGGACCAGAATCGACGACGTCGGGCCATCGCCCCTCATCCTCCCGCTCTCCCAGGAGTTCGCCATGCATACGCGCACCCTCGCCTCCCTCCGTGTCTCCGCCCTCGGCCTCGGCTGCATGGGGATGAGCGACTACTACGCCCCCGGTGACGAAGCCGATTCGCTCACCACCATCAGGCGGGCCCTCGATGTGGGCGTGACCTTCCTGGACACCGCCGACGCATACGGCCCCTTCACCAACGAGACGCTGGTCGCCAGGGCGATCGCGGGCCGCCGGGACGAGGTCGTGCTCGCCACCAAGTTCGGCGTCGAACGCCGTCCCGACGGGACCGCGGTGGGCGTCAACGGCCGGCCGGAGTACGTCCGGGCCGCCTGCGAGGCGTCACTGCGGCGGCTGGGAGTCGACCACATCGACCTCTACTACCAGCACCGCATCGATACGACCGTCCCGGTCGAGGAGACCTGGGGCGCGATGGCCGAGCTGGTCGCCGCCGGCAAGGTGCGCCACCTCGGCATCTCCGAAGCCTCCCCGGCGACGATCCGGCGGGCCCACGCCGTGCACCCGATCACCGCCGGGCAGTACGAGTACTCGCTGTTCACCCGGGACGTCGAGGACGCACACCTGCCGACGATGCGCGAACTGGGCATCGGACTCGTCGCGTACAGCCCCGTCGGGCGCGGTCTGCTGACCGGGGCGCTCGGCCCGCAGACGTACGGCGAGCGGGACTTCCGCCGCACCGCGCCCCGCTTCCAGGGCGAGAACCTGGCCCTGAACCTCGCCCTCGTCGAGCGCGTACGGGCGCTGGCCGAGGCCAAGGGCGTCACACCCGCGCAGCTCGCGCTGGCCTGGCTGCTGGCTCAGGGGCCGGACGTCACCGCTGTTCCCGGCACCAAGCGGGTGCGCTACCTGGAGGAGAACGCCGCCGCGGCCGATGTCGTGCTGACCGCAGGCGAGTTGGCGGCCCTCGACGAGGCCGTGCCGCGCGGCGCGGTGGCGGGGGAGCGGTACGACGCGGCCCGGCTGGCGCAGGTCGATGTGTGACCGAGCCGGCCGGGCAGGTCGGCCGGGGCCTCGCCGCTTCGGGCGGAAGTCCGGAATCCGGAAGGCCGGATCGGCTCAGGAGGCGACCTGGGGCGCCGCCTCCGCGCTGCCGACGCTGAGGAGATCGGCCAACTGCTGTGCGGCGCCGGTGGGGTGGGCGGCGTGGAGAAGCTCCGTACGGTGAACCAGGCGGGGTTCATCGACCCGGACCGCGGTGACGCCGGGGAGTGCGGCGGCCAGGGGGAGGGGAAGGGCCGTGAGCCCGTGACCTGCCGCGGCGAGGGCGGCGAGGCCGAGGAGGTCGGTGCCGAGGTGGCGGATCCGGGGGCGGAATCCGTCGGTACGGCAGACGGCGCGCAGCCGGTCCAGGGGCAGCGCGGTGTCCGGGGCGTCGATCCAGTGGGCCTGGCTGAGGTCCGTCAGCCGGACCGAGTGGCGTCGCGCCAGCGGATGGCCGTCGGGGAAGAGCACGGCCAGCGGCTGCTCGGCCGTCGCGAGGGTGCGGGCGGGGCCCAGGTCCGGCAGCGGAAGCGGGTCGCTGGGGGCGGCGACGCCGTCGACGAGTCCGAGCTCGGCGCGGGCGGTGAGGACGTCCTGAACCACCGACTCCCGGCCCAGGACCTGCACCTGGAGGTCCAACGGGTGCTCCGTGGAGCGCAGTTGGGCGAGCGTCCGCGCGACGGCGGGGGTCAGGGCGGCCGGTGAGCAGACCAGGGTCAGGCGGGTGGGGCGGGCGTGGTGCAGGCGGTCGAGGTCGGCGCGGGCGGCGTCCAGGCGCAGCAGCAGGGCAGGAGCGTGCTCCATCAGCCGGGCCCCGGCCGCGGTGGCGGAGACCGGCCGGCGTTCGACGAGCCGGGTGCCCAGGTCGGCTTCGAGCGCGGCGATGTGCTGGGAGACGGCGGACTGGGTGTAGCCCAGGGCCGAGGCGGCGTGGGAGAAGGAGCGGTGTTCGAGGACCGCGACGAAGGTGCGCAGCAGATGCGGATCCATGAGCATCAGTATCGCTTATGCGGAGTGTATGAATCATCGTTGGACGCGATACGAGGTGTTCGGCAGGATCGGCGGCATGAACCACACCGCACGCATCGCCCTGGTCGGGGACCGCTCCGACGCCGTTCGCTCCCACGCCCGCATCCCCGGCCTGCTGGAGGCCCTCCGCATCCGGGACGGGCTGGACCTGGACGCCTACTGGATCGCCACACAGGACGCCGATCAGGGCATGGACGGCTTCGACGCGGTCTGGGTCCTGCCGGGCAGCCCCTACCGGAGCGAGGCCGGCGCCCTGGCCGCGATCCGCGCCGCACGCGAGGGCGGCATCCCCTTCCTCGGCACGTGCGGCGGCTTCCAGCACGCGCTGCTGGAGTTCGCGCGCAACGTCTGCGGCCTGGACCGCGCCGCCCACTCCGAGAACGACCCGGAGGCCACCGCCGAGGAGGCCGTGCTGACTCCGCTGGCCTGCTCGCTCGTCGGCCACGAGGGCACGGTCCGGGTCACTCACGGATCCCGGGCCGCCACCTTGATAGGAACCGACCGCGCACCGGCGCGCTACCACTGCAACTACGGGCTCAACTCCCGCTATTTGGACGTCCTGCGCGACCACGGTCTGACCTTCACCGGCGCCGACGAATCCGGCGAGGTCCGCATCGCCGAACTGCCCACCCATCCCTTCTTCCTGGCCACTCTCTTCCAGCCCGAACTGGACGGCGACGGCACCCGGGCCCATCCGCTCATCACCGGCCTGGCCCGGGCGGCGGTCGACCACGGCGCCCGCACCCGATGAGCGGAAATTCCTGACCGTCATCAGCCAAGTCTCTGTGTGTCACTGCCGCTTTCCGGCGCGCAACGGTCATCCTTTTTGGAGCGATGTGCGGTGCTACGGACCACCCACCGACAGCATGACGACCTGGCGAGGCGAGCTGTGCGAGTTCTGATTCCAAGCCCCGGCACCTGGGGTGACGTAGCTCCGTACCTCGGGCTGGGCAGGCGGTTGAAGGCCGCCGGACACGAGGTGACCCTGGCGTGCCATGCGCGCTTCGAGGACGCGGTCCGCGCGCACCGGCTGGAGTGCCGGACCCTTCCGCTGGACCCGCTGGACTTCATGACGACCGAGATCGGTCCAACGCCCCCGCGCACTCTTCTCCGAGAGATTCGACGAAGCCTCCTCCCACAGATCGCACGGGGGATCCTCGACGCCTCCCGGGGCGGGGTGGACGTCCTCCTGACCGGCCTGGTGACCCATCCGATCTGCGCGTTCGTCGCCGAGGGCGTGGGGGCGCGATGCCTCGGCACCTACCTCCAGCCGATGCGGTCGGCCGTACGGTTCGGTCTGAACGGCCTCGTGCCCGGTCGCCTCCGGGACCGGATCGTCGAGGCCGCCGTGGCCAAGAGCGCGGGCCTCAACATCGCCCCGTCCCTCAACGTGCTGCAGCAGGACCTCGGACTCCCCAAGCAGGCGACCAGACGCGCCCTGCGGGCCCTGCGCACCGAGACGGTGTGCCACGGATACAGCCCCATGATGGTGCCGCCGCTCGCCTCCTCGCCGGTGCGACAGCGAACCTGCGGATACTGGTGGCCGCCGCGCCCCGAAGGCTGGCAGCCGGACCGGCGACTGGTCGACTTCCTGGACTCCGGCAGCAAACCGGTGTTCATCGGCTTCGGCAGTATGGCCATGGGAGACGCGGAGCAGTTGAGCAGGCTGCTCGTTCAGGCCCTGAAGAAGGCGCGGCTGCGCGCCGTGGTCCAGTCGGGCTGGCTGGGGATCCATATGACCGGCGATGATGTCCTCACCGTCTCCGAAGTCCCGCACGACTGGCTCTTCCCCCGTATGGCCGCGGTGGTCCACCACGCGGGCGCGGGCACCACGGGCGCGGGTCTGAAGGCCGGGGTGCCGGCCGTTCCCGTGCCGGTCCACTTCGACCAGTTCTACTGGGCCTCCCGACTGGCCGCCATGGAAGTCGCCCCCGCCCCGATTCCCCGCCGCCGGCTGACGGCGGACCGCCTGGCCGATGCGTTGCGCGACGTCGTGGACGGACCGGTCTTCATGCAACGGGCCCGGGCGATCGCGTCCCACCTCGCCACCGAGGACGGAGCCGCCTCCGTCCTCGCCGAACTGGAACAGATGGATTCCTGCACCGCTCCCGCGTGAACCACTCGCATCGAGGGAGCGGGTCTTGGGAGCCGGTCCTTCCCGCGGCTGGTCGGTGCTGAGTTCCCGCTCCCGGACCGCGGCGCCGCGCCCATCGGGTGCTGCGCCGCGGCCTGCGGAGCGGGTCGGTCTATCAGCCTTTCTCGTTGCTGTGGACGGCCGCGGCCCATGTGGCAAGCAGGTGCTCGTACTCGTCCTGCTCCTCGGGCCATAGCGGCCGACCGATGCGGGCGGCCATGAAGTCGCGTATCGCGCGATTGGCCTCGGCGGTGGCGTCAGGGACGCAGTGGGGCGCCATGACGTAGATGATATGCGGTGGGTTGGTATGGGGCCATTACCGCTTTTGGCTGACTCTGGCAACCTCTGCCCTTGACGTGACTGCCGCGTGAGCTGCACGGAGAATTTCTTCGCCGGCGGAGCACTTTTTCGTTATCCGGCGCCGTCACCGGGGTCTCCCTTGTGCGGTCCGCCTGCGCGGCGGGCCGCACGGACCCATATCCCCTACGGGCCAGGGCCATGCAGGCCCGACGGCTGCACAGGAATCGAAACCATGAGCAACGACGACGAACTCCAGTGGGTACTACTGCGCGACGGGACGTCGACCGGGACCGGAAGCCCGACCGGCGAGCCCGCCGCACACCGCCGTCCCACCACGCCCAGGCCCGCCGGTCGGCACGCGCGCACCGCGCCGCGGGGCGGAACCCACCGCGCCGTCAGCAGCGGTCCCGGTCCCCGGCGGAAGGCCGTGCTGCTGGCGGTGGCGGCCGCGGTCGCCGCGGGCGGCTGCTCCCTGGCGCTGATACCCAGCGGCTCCGGCCCCGACCAGGAGCTCGCGGCGGACCGGTCCCCGGCGGCGCAGCCCACGGAGGACGTCGCCGCCCTGTCGGCACCGCACAGCGCCGCACCCACCCCCCAGCGCGACAAGGCGTCGTCCTCCCCCTCCGACGCCGAACGGCACGGCAAACGGCACGCCCCCCAACGGCCGCGGAAGACCCGCCCCGAGAGCGGCGCGAAGACGACGACCGCGAACCCGCCGTCCCGCACCTCCCGTACGGAGGCCGGGGCGAGAGCCGAGGCCCCCACCGCACCGCGGACCGCGACCGGCACCGCCGCGCGGTTCGCGCAGGAGGTCGTCGACCTGGTCAACGATCAGCGGGCCCAACACGGCTGCGGCCCGCTCACCGTCGACTCCCGGGTGCGGAAGGCGGCGCAGGCGCACTCGGACGACATGGCGGCCCGTAACTACTACGAGCACAACACCCCCGAAGGCGTCGACCCCGAAACCCGGATGACCCATGCCGGATTCCGGTGGAGCAGCTGGGCCGAGAACATCTTCAAGAGCCCCGAGGACCCCGCCACGGCGCTGAAGGGCTGGATGGAGAGCCCCGGACACCGGGCCAACATCCTCAACTGCTCCTACAAGTACACGGGCGTGGGCGTGAACCTCAGCTCCAACGGCCCTTGGTGGACTCAGGACTTCGCCACCGGGTCCTGACCACGGGAGGTGTGCCGCAACGGCGGCCCGGTACGCCCTAGCCTTGCGGGACGTCCTTGAGGAACACGATCCCGTCGAATCCGGCCAGGTGGGCCGGGTCGAGGGGGAAGTAGCCGAAGTAGGGCGACGCGTGGGGCGCGGGCAGTGCGTCGCCCAGGGCGGCGGTCAGCCGGGGGGCGTCGACGACGTAGCGGTCCTCGGGGAGGGCGTACAGCAGACCTTCGAGGGTGTCCGGCGGCGGGGTGTCCACTCCGTGGTGGCGGAGCGTGCCGAGGGCCGTGGCCAGGAAGGCGTACTCCTCGCCCAGGCGGGCGCTGACGAGTGCGCCGGCGCTCCACCACTCCAGCGGCAGACCACCCATCCGCATCGAGCTCCGGTCCCGCTGGAGATGGGCGTTGTGGGCGTGGACCAGTGTCGGTCCACGTTCGGCGAGGGCGAGGAGGTTGTCGGCCATCATCCGGTCCCGCAGGCTCACCAGCCAGGTCATGCGGGCCGGTGAGGTGTCGGCCATCCAGAAGTGGTAGCGCAGCAGACCGGTCGCGGTACGCCCGTACAAGCGCGCACGGTCCCAGGCGCCCCGCGAGGTCGCCGCGAGCAGCTGCGGCGTCCGCGCGTCGAGCAGCGCCACCAGATCGTCGGCGAGCAGCCGCAGCTCCCTGGCTTCGGCCGACTGTCCCACGGACCGGGCCGGGTCCATCATCGCGTCGGGATGGGTCCACCGGTCGTCGGCGCCGAGCAGTCGGTCGAGGGTTTCCGCGGTGCAGGGGAGCAGGTCCGCGTCCACCTGGGCCGCGAGGTAGCCGTGGAGTGCGAGGAGGGACTGCCGGGGGCTCGCGGCGCCGGTGATCTCCAGAGGTCCGTCGAAACCGGCGAAGCGGAGCCGCTCGGACGCCGGTCGGCCGTCGTTGTAGTCGCGCATCCAGCGCACCAGCTCGCGGTTGGCCGCGGAGGTCCCCCAGCCGTGGCTGAATCCGCGGGCCATGGCCTCATCGAGGGTGCCGGTGCCCGAGGTGACGTAGTCGTCCACCACCAGGCCCATCATGCAGTCGCTCTCGATCGTGATCGTCTGATAGCCCTCCTGCTCGACGAGCTGGCGGAAGAGCTCGTTGCGCAGGTCGAGCAGAGTGTCCTCGCCGTGAGTGGGCTCGCCGAGGGCGAGCAGTCGCGGCCGGGCCGGGAGCAGCCCCATGACGGCCGCGGCCTCGACGGCATGGACGGTGTCCTTGATGTCAGTAGCCATGCCTTAAACGGTATCGTTGAACCCTCGGTTGAGACTTTTCCACGATATCGGCGGCTCCATGGGACGAAACCTTCAAAACGGCGAACGCCTCAGGCCGGTTGACCTGGCGCGCGGGCACGGTCTGTCCACGCAGGCGATCAGGAACTACGAGGAGGCCGGCATCCTCCCGGCCGCCGGTCGCACCCCCCACGGCTACCGCACCTATACCTCCGTGCACGCCGGGGCCCTGCGCGCGTTCCTCGCCCTGATGCCCGGCCACGGCCACCAGACGGCGACGTCGATCATGCGGGCGGTGAACGAGGACGCGGCCGAGGAGGCGTTCCGCCTCGTCGACGAGAGCCACGCCCAGCTCCTCGACGACCGCCGCACCCTCCAGGCCGTGGAGCGCGCGCTGCGCGACCTGGATCCCACGGCGGCGTCCGGGCCCGGGGTCGGCGCCCTGTTCATCGGACCGCTGGCGGGGCAGCTCGGCATCCGGCCCGCGACGCTGCGCAAATGGGAGCGCGCCGGGCTGGTGCGCCCGCGCCGCGACCCGGTGACCGGGTACCGCGTCTACGACGAGGCCGACGTGCGCGACGCCCGCCTGGCCCACCAGCTCAGGCGGGGCGGCTACCTGCTGGAGCAGATCGCCCCGCTGCTCGCCCAAGTACGGGCGGCCGGCGGGCTGGAGCCGCTGGAAGGCGCCCTGCGCGACTGGCGCGCCCGACTGTCCGCCCGCGGCCGGGCGCTGCTGACCGGCGCCGCCGAGCTGGAGGCGTATCTGCGTCTGCGCGGATGAGCTTCGGTCGCCGGCGGCCAAGGGGCCTGAGTTACGGCCGGATGTCCGTTCGGCGAGCCATGAGACGGTTCAACTCGCGGGCGGCGTCGCGAAGGAAACAGCTCACAGACGGGATGCGGAAGTGAACGACAGTCAGAGCGTCGGGTCGTGGCGGGAACTCGGCAGACATTGCGGAACCGCCGTGGTGCTGGCCGGAGGCGTACTCGTCGGCGCCGTCAACATCTACCTGGCCGCGAGCCTGCTGCCGACGGCGGTCGCCGACATCGGCGGTGAACGCCTCTACGCCTGGAACATGACCGTCTTTCTGACCGCCCAGGTGGTCGCGACCATGCTCGTGAGCCGCATCCTCTTCCGTCACGGCAATGTCGGCTCCTACCTGATCGGCTTCGGCGTCTTCGCCGCCGGATCGGTGGTCGGCGCGGCCAGCCCGTCGATGCCCGTGTTGCTGGTCGGCCGCGGCGCCCAGGGACTCGGGGCGGGCTTGCTGACCGGTCTGGGGTTCGCCCTGATCTACTCGGCATTACCGCGCCATCTGTGGGTCCGCGGCAGCGCGTTGATCTCCGCCATGTTCGGCGTGGGCAATTTCGTCGGACCGGCTCTGGGCGGGCTCTTCGCCCAGTTCGGCTCCTGGCGGACGGCGTTCGTCGTGCTGGCCGTCGCCGCGGGAGCGATGGCGGCGTTCGTCCCCCGCGTGCTGCCACGAAGCGGCCGGGGCGAGACGGCGGCGGTTCCCGTACCGCTGGGCTCGTTGATGCTGGTTGTCGGGGCCACGGGTGCCGTGAGCATCGCCGGAATCCTCTCCGACGAGGCCGTGATAGCGGCGTGCATCGCAGTGGCGCCGGCACTGGTCATCGCCTTCGCGGTGACGGAGAAGCGGAGCAAGGACCGGGTCCTTCCGCGCCAGACCTACCAGACCGGCTCCGCATTGCGATGGGTCTACCTGACCATCGCCTTCCTCGCGGCCGGTATCGGTGTGGAGGCGTTCCTGCCCTTGTTCGGCCAACGACTGGGAGGGCTGCCGCCGGTTGCCGCGGGGTTCTTCGGCGCCACGCTGTCG
The DNA here is from genome assembly GCF_055567415.1 of Streptomyces sp. NPDC026575. Taxonomy (NCBI): domain Bacteria; kingdom Bacillati; phylum Actinomycetota; class Actinomycetes; order Kitasatosporales; family Streptomycetaceae; genus Streptomyces; species Streptomyces sp. NPDC026575. The sequence goes on along the minus strand of NZ_JBVHQM010000005.1, from coordinate 273,118 downwards.
CTCGGCTGGTCGGCAAGCCAGGTCGCCAGCTCCTCGGCGCGTGCGCAGCGGACGGTTCGACGGCTGCGGGTGGCCGGCCCCGGCCTCCTCACGGTCGGCCTCGCCGTGCTCGCTGTGCTGCAGCGCCGTGACGCACCACTCCTTCTGGTCATCGCCTGGCTGCCCGTACTCTTCCTCGCCGGCGCCGGAATCGGTCTGGCCATGCCCCACCTGTCCGTCGCCGCGATGGCGAGCACACGGGACAAGGCGGAGGGAGAGAAGGCCGCCGCGGGGATCGCGACCGTGCTCACGATGTCGACAGCGTTCGGTGCGGCGGTAGCCGGCCTCCTGGTCAACCTGACCGGTCCGTCGACGCTCGCCTCCGCGCGTTACCTCCTGCTCGGCTTCGCCGCCATCTCCTCCCTCGGGATATGCACCGCGCTACGCGCCAACCGCCTTGCGCAACGGACCGAGGGGCGGCGCGAGGATGAGAGTGAGGGCGGGAGCGAGGCCGAGCAGACCGCAGGACACCGCGGCCGATGACGAGGTGATCGACGACCGGATCGTCGTATGCGTGGCGGGGCAGTTCGACACCGTGGGCCTTGTGGCTGAGGTCGATCATCGCGTAGACGAAGTCGGATCTGCGCCGCAGGGCGAAGCGCTCCGCCATGGTCGGGGTTTCGGTCGCCGGGTCGGTCCCTGGTTCCGGTCCCGGCTTCGGCTTGCGGAGTGCTCACATGGTGGGGTGGTCGGGCGCGGGTGAGGCGGCCACGGCGTCGTCGAGGATCTGCTCCCGCGCCGAAACGACCAGTTTGTTGAGCGCGGTGGCCAGGGAGAGGATCTCGCCCGGCCGGTCCGAGACGGCGATCAGGTCCGTCGACTCGTCGAGGAAGGTTCCCGCTTTCTGGAGGAGGCCCTGAGCTTCGGGGGTGGTGGGAAGCGCATCGGCCTTGATCAGGTTGAGCATCGTCTCCAATGCGTCGGCCAGCTCGCGGACCGCTGCACGCATCTCGGCTTCATCGGAGTTCATGACGCATACGATCGCGGATCGAGCGTGCATCTGTCATGCCGTCAACTCGATGTGAGGTACCGGAACTTAGTGCTGTGCTGTCCCGCGGCGACTCGGCTGGTCCGGCAGGGACGAATCCGGGGCGGGCGGCATTTCACCTGTTGGGATGGTTTGCGTGTGGACGCTGACGGGCAACTCGACCGGCTCGCGGCGGATTCCTGGTAGGCCCGAAGCAGGCATGGGATTCCTCGGGCCGCTCACCGTGGCCGGGTGTCGGTGTGCCGTTGGGGGGATCATGCTGGAGCGGTGGGCCCTGCACGGCTGGCTGTCCGGGGAGGCCGGCGAGCCGTCTACGTTCGCGGTGATGTTCCTACGGGGTGTGGACGCGGCGGAAGCTGGTCCATCGGACCCATGGCACGGGTTGCTGTGGTCCCGGTCGGGCGCCGGGGGCCGGGAGCCGGCGGTCCGCACCTGGATGGACGGCCGGGCGGTGGCGATGCTGCGGTCGGCCGTCGAGGCCGATGAGGCGATGGACCCGCGGGTGCGCGCGGCGCTGGTGGAGGCGTTGGCGGACGGGACGCCGGTGCCTCCCGACCGACTTCTTCCGGGGCCGGTCGTGGTCGCCGCCAAGGGACGGGTGGGGCTTGAGTACGGCGGTGTGGCCGCCCTGCGGGAGGCCGCCGACGGCTCGTACCGGCTCACCGTGCGGGAGGGGGACGGTCTCAGTCTGGACCTGGTCGTCGCGCCCACCCGGGCGGTCCTTCCGTATGGCGGCCTCGGGGACCTGGGCGGCCATTGCCGGCCGCGCTGCAGCGTGCGGGGCGTGATCGCCGGACCGGGCGAGCGGCCGGTGGCGGTGTCGGGCAGCGGGTGGTACGACCACACCACCGGCGCCGACCTGCCGCGGATGAGCGGCGGGCGGCGGACGGCCGATGCCGGCTGGATCCGTCTGGACATCGGGTTGGACTGCGGCTGGGACCTCTGCGTCGGCGACATCCGGGTCGAAGACGTCGTCTCGCGCCGCGTCACCGAACGGCTTACGGCCGCGGGCGCCGTGGCTCCCGACGGCACCGTCGTCCACGCCCGGCCGCACCTTGCGGAATCCTCCTCGTGGACCTCGCTCGCCACGCTGAACACCTATCCGACGTCCTGGGAGGTCCGGCTCCCGGAAGTGGACGCGCGGCTCACGGTCACGGCGACCGGGGACCGGGACATCCGAAGCCTGCTGTTCGGCTTTGGGCTGCTCAGCACGGACGCCGAGGTGCGGGGCACTCTGGGCGGTCGGCCGGTGCGGGGACGGGCCTGGGCGGAAGTGGTGCCCGCCCAGCGGATCACGGACATCGAGGAGTATCTGGGCCGGCTCCAGGCGGTCACCCGGCGCGAGGTGAACCTGCTCTATCCGGACCGCCCCTCACCGGCCTTGACGGCCTCGCTGCTCGGTGGCTGCGGCACCCCGACGGACGGCATGCCCGACACGACGGTGCACGAGACCCTGGTGCGGCCCATCCGCCACCTCACGGACCCCGGGGGCAGGGGCTGGCGGACGTTCGTGTGCTGCGCGGCGATGGAGCTGCTCGGAGTCTCCAGCGCGTCGTACGCCCGGCTGTTGGCGGTCGTCGAGGTGATCCACAGCGCGAATCTGGCGATCGACGACGTGCAGGACGAGTCGACCTCCCGGCGCGGCGTTCCGGCCGTACACACCGTCTACGGCGTGCCGACCGCGATCAACGCCGGCACCGCCGCGTACTTCGTCTTCGACCGCGTCATCGAGGACCTCGTACCCGACGACGACACCCTGCGCCTGGGCGTCTACCAGCGCTGCATACGGACCCTGCGGTCCGCGCACGGCGGTCAGGCGGTCGACATAGCAGGCCATACCGAAGCGATGGACCAGGCGGTGGCCGCACACGATCCGACCGCGTTGCTGGCCCGGATCCAGGCGGCCCACCGTTTCAAGACCGGTTTGCCGGCCCGCGCCTTCGCCGAGATCGGAGCCTTGATCGCCAGAGGCGACACCGCGCGGATCGCCGCCCTGGGGGAGTACTTCGAAGCCGTCGGCACGGCCTACCAGATCACCGACGACCTCCTTGATCTGTACGGCGCGACGATTCCCGCCCCGCAGGGCGCACTCCGCAAGCACTGCGGGGAGGACCTCCGGGCCGGCAAGGTCACCATGCCGCTCGCCCGTGCCGTCTCCCTGCTGCCGGCCGGTGAGATCTCCCGGCTGTGGAGGTCGGTGCGCGGCGGCGGGGCCGATCCGGCGACGGTGCGGGAGGTCGCCGCCGCCGTCACCGGCTGCGGCGCCGTTCAGGCTTGCTACCAGGAGGCCAAGGCCCATGTCGACGCAGCCTGGCGTCGGCTTGAGCCCCTGCTGGCGGAGTCCCTCACCAAGGTCCTGGTGCGTGCCCTGGGGAACTACGCCGCCCTGCGCGAACCGGACTTCCCTGCTCGGGGAGGCGTGTGGGGGAAGTGACGGTGGTCGTCCCGCGGGCGGAAGGCGGTCGCCGGCGAACACCACCCCAGGGGCGTCTCTGCGGTCCGTTTCGTCCGGCGGGGAGCCGTCTCGTCAGGCCGGCTCCGATGCGCCGGTCGGGGGTGGGCTGTCCGGTCCGGTCGGCTGCGTGCGAACGCGGGGGGAGCGGTAGGCGCGGGCGAGGTGGTGTTGCAGCCGGGCGTGGCGGAACTGGTAGACCGCGCCGGCCTGACGGAGCACGCCCCGCTGGTAGGCGTCTTCGAGGAAGGCGACGACGGCCCAGGGCAGCCGGCCGGTCAGCGGCAGCCAGATCCGGGAGAACACCGCCCACTGCCCCCAGGCCGTCAGGCTCAGCGCATAGCCGAGGGCGCCGCCGAGCCCGCTGATGAGGCCGAGCTTGAGCGAGGCCGTGAGACTCCAGACGACCGGGCCGGTGACCGCCTGCACGACAACGATCACCGCCATGGATCCCAGGCCGACCAGGAGCCCGAAGGTGGGGGACCAGAGCAGGAGTTGGGTGGCGACGGTCCGGGAGTTCGTCCGCAGCAGGCTGACCGGATTGACGGCGGACCGGATGTCGAGGGGGGCCTCGAAGAGGGTCAGCAGGCCGAAGGTGGGGCCGGCTCCCAGTGCGAACACCAGGCCGTAGACGATGCCGTCGTCGAGGCCGATGGCCAGGACGGTCGGGAGGCTGCCGTGCGCGAGGACGCCGTTGAGCACTCCGCGGACGAAGCCGTAGCAGAGGCCGAACACGAACCCGCCCACCAACCCGATCACCAGTCGGGGGAGGGCTCGGCGTCTGGTCCGCGCGTCCCGGCCGAACAACTTCATCCGTATGCCGGACGGTTCCACGGCCGCGTCGTCGGACGCGACGAGTAACCAGTACGCGATGCCGAACAGCAGCCCGGACAGGAGTCCCGCCGCCAGCCCGTCGGCGAGCTGGAACTGGAGGGAGTCGAAGAGGGTGCCGACGACACTGTCGACGAGCCCGATGGCCAGGCAGGTCGCCAGCGCGGTCACCAGCGTGCGGGTGATGCGGCGCAGCCCGTAACCGAGCCGCCACCACTCCAGGTTGGGGGTGTCGAGCCGGGTCAGGTGGTCGGCCAGGTAGCCGAGCCAGTACTGGGCGCGCTCCGGGTCGACGGTGTGGCGCGGCCCGCTGCCGGGGCGGTGGTCGGGCCGGGGGCGGTAGGCGGTGGCGATGAAGTTGTCGAGGAGGTGGTCCTCCAGCTCCTCGGGCCCTGAGAAGCGCCGGGTCTCCAGGAGCGCGGCCGGGTCGTTGCCGGGGGTGTCGCTGTAGACGGCGCGGGCGAGGGTGACCATCAGCGGAGTGGTCAGCACCGCGGCGAGGTTGGCACCGGCCCGGCTGTGCGGCCGCTCGCGCAGCTCGTTCAGCACCGGATCCCAGGCGGTCGCCGAGGGGGCCCCGCCACGGGCCTTGCGCGTGGTGCGCGGCAGGTAGTCGGCCAGATCGTCCAGGGTGAGGTCGGTCAGATCCACCGCGGCGGCGGAGGTGAGCACATCGGTCTCCGCGACCGCGGCGGCGTACTCGGACGGGCGGCTGGTCAGCAGCAGGGGGAGGGTGGTGGCGTTGAGCGCCTCCAGTGCGGGACGGCGCAGTCCCCCGGCGATCTCGTCGAAGCCGTCGAGTACGGGAAGCACCCGGCCGGTCTCGACCAGCGCGGCGGCCAGGCTCGACCCGCCGGGCCCCGGGGCGGCGAGACCGGGGTGATCGCGCGTCAGCTGCGCGGCCAGCCAGTCCCGGAACGTCATGGCGGTCGGATCCCATGAGCCGATGCTGAAGATCACCGGTACGGCTTCCGGGCGGCTCCGCGACGCCAGGTAGTCCAGGACGAACCGCACGGCGAGGATCGTCTTCCCGGAGCCGGAACGACCCAGCACCACCAGCCGCCCGGACGGGATCCGCCGGAACACACCCGCGATCTCGCCCAGTTGCCCGCTCAGATCCAGTGGACCGGGCGTGGCACCGGCGGGCAGCCGGCGGATGTTGGCCCAGTGATCGGTCAGCTCCTCGGCGACCGGCCGCCAGCGCACCGGCAGCGGATAGGGATCGTGAACCTGCCGCTGCTCCTCCTCGCGCCGCCAGCGGGCGGCCACCGTCTGCGCCAGCTGCTCGGACACATCGGCCAGGGTCTCGTCCAGCGCCGACTCCGGCCGGGCGGCCGGCACCGGGCCCGGCCCCGGCTCGGCGCGGGCGGCCGGGTCCTCCGGCCGGGTGTCGTCCCCGGTCCTCCGGACGGCAGCCGCCAGCAGCTCCTCACGTTCCTGGGGGCTCAGCCCGAGCGCGTCGGCCAGCAGGCGCACCGTGGTCACCCGGGGGTCCGCGCGTTCGCCGGTCTCCAGCCCCCGGATGGTGCGCACGCCGACTCCGGCGCGCTCCGCCAACGCCTCCTGAGTCATCCCGGCCGCCCGTCGCAGCCGCTTCAACAGCGCGCTGAACTCACTGGTTGTCACAGGTCTGGCCTTCCCCCGGCAGGTCGATTCCCCCAGGTGAGGGACTCTAGCGCGGCCACCGGCCGGATACGGCCGGTCTGCTGGCCTGTCCGCAGCACGGTGCCGGGGCCAGCGTCGACGGCAGCGACCAGACCGACCACCGGAACCAGGGGATCCCGCGATGCCGACGACCGCGACCGCCGACCGACCGACCGTCACCACGCTCACGCCCCAGGAGCGCGAGCTGCTCTACGCGGTCGGCTGCGGGCTGACAGACACCGAGATCGCCTCCGCCCTCGCCCTCCCCGACGACGCCGTGGCCGGCCGCCTCGCCCGGATCCTCGCCAAACTCGGACTGCGCGACCGGGCCGCCGCCATCGTCCACGCCTTCGACTGCGGCCTGGTCGTCCCGGGCCACGGCCCGCGCGAGCCGGCAACCCCGTCGGTACGGAGTGCCGGTCGCCAGGCCCGCGAACCGCGGGTGCGGATCTGTGTGCTCGGCCCCCTGAAGGCATGGCGCGACGGCCGGCCCGTGGACCTGGGGCCGCTGCGCCAGCAGGCCGTGCTGGCGGCGCTGGCGCTGTCCCCGGACCGGACGGTCAGCCAGCAGGAACTGCTCGACGGAGTGTGGGGGATGGAACCGCCGAACACGAAGGTGGTGCCGGTGTACATCTACCGACTACGGAAGATCCTGAACACCGGGGACGGCCAGGACTCGGTGATACGGCGCGACCGGTGCGGCTACCGGTTGGTCCCCGGCGCGGTCGAGGTGGATGTGACGCGGATGGAGGAACTGGTCACCGCCGCCGGAAAGGCCGAGCGGGCGGGCGAACTCACCGAGGCGGTCCGGGTCTGCGGCCAGGCGGTGGACCTGTTCCGCGGGGAGCTGCTCTCCTGCCTGCCCGGACCCTTCGTCGAGCTGGAGCGGCTACGGCTCACCGAGCGCAGGATCACCCTCGCGCAGCGGAAGCTGGACTGGCAGCTGCGGCTGGGCCGGCACACCGAGGCGATCGCCGAGCTGTGGGCCCTGGCCGTGGCGCAGCCCCTGAACGAACCGGTCGCCGCGATGCTGATGCGTGCGCTGTACCGCAGCGGCCGGCGGGCCGAGGCGTTGGCCGTCTACGACCGCACCCGCCGCCGGCTGGCCGACGACCTGGGGGTGTCGCCGGGCCGGCTGCTGAGCCGGACGCATCTGATGATCCTGCGCGGGCACGACGCCGGCCTCGGCCTCACCCGCACCACGCCATGACCCGACCGACGCCGCGCACGAGCGGTGAGGAGCTGCTGCTGGCGCGGATTTCGGCGGCGGCCGGCCGCGCGGGCATCGGCAGACGGCGTGCCACCTACGCGGGGACCGGACAGCCGACCCCCGCGCAGGCCGGCCCGCTCCGGCCGATCCGCAGACTGCTGGCCTTCGTCCGGTACGGCCGGTCCGCCACGACGAAGTCGCGCGCGGACGCCCGACTGGACCTCTACGAGCACGGCATGACGGTCGCCATCAAGGGACGGATCCAGGTCATCCGCTACGACACCACCTCGATGTTCCACACGAGCGTCCGGCCCGCGCACGACCCGGCCGGGTCCCGCGCCCTCGACGTCCACACGCTCACCGACATCGAAGGCAAGCGGGTCGTGCTGTACGACGGCCCGGTGCAGGGCGCCGCGGAGCAATGGGTCCCAGAGGTCCAGCAGGCCGTCATCCGCGCCCAACTGCCGCCGGCACTGGCCGCACTCGACGAGGGCGGACGACTCGTCTTCGGGGACATCTGGCTGACCAGAGAAGCGGTCGGGTCCGCCGAGGTCGCCGCCCGGTGGCCGCAGGTGCGGCGCCTGAAGGTCGAACACGGCGCCGTCAGGCTCGACATCGACGGCACCTGGCACACCCTGGCGGCCACACCGTCGACGATCCGGAACCTCTTCGTCCTCCGCGTGCTCGTCGAGCACTTGGGTAATGGCGGTGGGCGCTGAGCCGCCGCGAGCACCCAGTTCGTCGTCATGGTGTGCACGGCGAGCCCTCGCCAGGCCCCGAAGCCCGGCGCGCCGATGGCGCCGATGCCGTACTGGCAGAAGACGGGCGCGCGACATGTCAGGGCACTTCACCGCGGCCTCCGCCTGGGTGCCGACGTCCATCCCGCAACGGCTGTGCGGTCCCGCCGAGCGCGACGACGGCTGGCTCCGGCCCGAGGTGACGGGCGACGCCCCGATTCCTCACGAACGCCCGCCGAACTGCCAGTTGTGGACCTCGACGGCGGCGTATCGTTCCCGGGTCAGGACGGCGCGTGCGGTGTCCGGGTCCGGTGCGCGGACCAGGGCCGCGGTGCCCACCCAGATGGCGCCGTCGTCGGACAGCAGCGGACCGTACGCGATCAGTTCGTCCTGGTCGGGTGGCAGGGCGAGGTCGGCTGCCGGTCCCGTGCCGAGGCCGAGCACCAGGTAGCGGCTGCCCTCGGTCGGGCCGCCGGGGAAGTCCCACATCGTGCGCCCCAGCATGTTGCGCCACCGGCGCAGCATCACGTCCCGGTACACGCCGGCCTGGTAGCCGGGCTCGTCGAAGGCGAACGCGCGGGCGGCGGCGAGATCGGGCAGGTCGACGATGTGGACGCTGCCGGTGGGCACATCGCCGACGAGCGTCGGGCCGCGGGCGATCATCTCCTTCGCGTACCGGTCCATATAGGACCAGTGCTCTTCCAGCAGCTCGTCGCGCAGCGCCAAGGAGTCGGGTCGATCGCGGTGGTAGCAGAAGAATTCCATGGCCACATCATCGAGGTGCCGGTAGATGAGGGCGCGCCGCACCCCGCGCGAGCGCGAGGTGCTCTCCCTGATGGCCGAGGGCCGGGCCGACGCCGCCGTCGCCCGCGAGCTGTACGGCACGGAAGCCGCGGTCGACAAGCACGTCAGCAGCATCCTGCAGAAACTCGACCTCCAACTCGACGGCCAGGGGCACCGCCGTGTCCTGGCCGTCCTCACCTACCTCCGCGCCTGACGGCCCGATCGGCCGGTAGGGGCGGGCGCGGCCCCATGCGTATGCCCTGTGAGGCGCGCGGAGTGCTCTGACCAGGCCGATACTGGGTTCGAGTCGAGCCAGGCGCCCGATCACCGCGGATCGAGCAGCGCCCCGGGCGCCGACGCGCGGTCCCCCGCGGACGGTACGAGGGTGGTAGGTGATGGACACACCGGTGACGACGTTCCGCGAGGGCCCGGACGACCCGTTCGCCCTGCGTCGCTCGGCCTCCGCGGTGCTGGACGGCAGGGGCCGGGTCGTCGGCTGGACCGAGCATGCCGAGGCGCTGCTCGGCTACTCGCCGGAGCAGGTGCTCGGGCGGACGGCGCGCGAGGTGCTGCTCGACCCGCGCGACGAAGACGTCGTCATGGCCGCGGTGGCGGACTGCGTGAGCGCCGGGGGCTGGTTCGGGGTGCTCGCCGTACGGGAGCGCGGCGGCAGACGGGTGGAGCTGGGCTTCCGGGTCCGGGCGGTGGGGCGGGCCGACGGGGAGACCGAGTGGGTGCTCGTCGCCGCGCCCGCGGAGCAGGTGATCCAGTGGGAGACGGACCGGTCCGTCCTGGAAGGGATGTTCCGCCGGTCCCCGATCGGTCTCGCGGTGCACGCCCCCGATCTGAGCCTGCTGCGGGTGAACCGGGCGCTCGCCCGGTTCGGCGGCATCCCGGTCGAGCACTTCCGCGGTATGCGCACCGGCGACTTCGTCATCGCCCGGGACACCGCGACGGTGGAGGCGCGGCTGCGGCGGGTGCTCGAAACGGGGGAGCCGCTGATCTTCACCGAGCAGCCCTGCCGCCTGCGGCACGACCCCGACCGGGAGCTGGTGGTGTCCATCTCGGCCTTCCGGATGCAGGACGCCTCCGGCCGTATCCTCGGCGTCACCCAGATGGTGGAGGACGTCACCGACCGCCACCGGGCCCGCCGGAGACTCGCGCTGCTCAACGAGGCCGGCGCCCGCATCGGCACCACCCTCGACGTGGAGCGCACCTCGCGCGAGCTGGCCGAGGTGGCGGTCCCCGACCTCGCGGACTGTGTCTCCGTCGACCTGCTCGAAACGGTTACCCGCGGTGAGGAACCGGGCCAGGAGCCGCCCGCCCACATGGTTCGGGCGGCCGTCCGCAGCATCTCGCCCGAGGCCCCGCCGGTGATGTATCCGGTGGGCCACACGATGCACTTCCCACCGGAGGCCCCGCAGGCCAGATGCCTGGCCGCACGCGCTCCCGTCCTCGAACCGGTCCTGGAGTTCTCTCCCGGCTGGTCCTCCCTCGACCCGGACAAGGTCGAGCGGGTCCTCGAACTGGGCGTCCACTCGCTGATCGTCGTGCCACTGGTCGCCCGCGGCCTCGTACTGGGCGTGGTGAGCCTGTGGCGGTGGCGGCGGCCCGAGCCGTTCGAGGAGGACGACCTCACGCTGGCCGAGGAGTTCGCTGCCCGGGCCGCCCTCTGCATCGACAACGCCCGCCGCTACACCCAGCAGCACCAGGCCGCGCTCGCGCTCCAGCGCAGCCTGCTCCCGGCTGAGGTGCCCGAGCACCCGGCCGTCGAGATCGACCACCGCTATCTGCCGGCCGACGCCACCGCCGGCGTGGGCGGCGACTGGTTCGACGTCATCCCGCTCTCCGGGCTGCGGGTCGCCCTCGTCGTCGGCGACGTCGTCGGCCGCGGCATCCACGCGGCGGCCACCATGGGCCGGCTGCGTACCGCCGTCCACACCCTCGCCCACCTCGACCTGCCCCCGGACGAGGTCCTCTCCCACCTGGACGACCTCGTGGACCGGCTGGCGACCGAGCAGGAGCGGACCGGCGAGCATGCCCCGCAGGTCGTCGGCGCGACCTGCCTGTACGCGGTCTACGACCCGGTCTCCCGGCGCTGCGCCCTGGCCCGCGCCGGTCATCCGCCGCCCGCGATGGTGACACCGGACGGACGGGTGGACTTCCTCGATCTGCCGGCCGGTCCGCCGCTCGGCCTCGGCGGACTGCCCTTCGAAGCCGCCGAGCTGGAACTGCCCGAGGGCACCGTGCTCGCCCTCTACACCGACGGGCTCCTGGCGAGCCACCGCCGCGACCTCGACGAGGGCCTGGCGCAGTTGCGCGAGGCGCTGAGCCGGCCCGCCGACTCGCTGGAGGACACCTGCAAGGCGGTGGAGGACGCACTGCTGCCCGACCGCCCCAGCGACGACATCGCACTGCTCACCGCCCGTACACGCTGCCTGGCCGGACACAAGGTGGCCACCTGGGAGCTGCCGGAGGAGCCGACCGCGGCCGCCGAGGGCCGGGCGCTGGCGGTGGCCCAGCTCGACGACTGGGGGCTGGCGGACCTGGCCTTCACCACGGAGCTGATCGTCAGCGAGCTGGTGACCAACGCCTACCGCTACAGCAGCGGTCCGGTCACCCTGAGGCTCATCCGCGACCGCGACCTCATCTGCGAGGTCTCGGACACCAGCAGCACCTCGCCCCATCTGCGCCACGCCGCGACCACCGACGAGGGCGGCCGGGGCCTCTTCCTGGTCGCCCAGCTCACCGAACGCTGGGGCACCCGCTATCTGCGCAACGGCAAGACCATCTGGGCGGAGCAGCCGCTGTGAGGTGCGGGTAGGCGGTGCGCGCGCACCCGGTTCGGGGGCTCCCGCCATCCGCCCGACGGTTTCTCGCCCGCCGGCCGTCGCCGGCTATCCGGCGACCGTGTACGAGCGCGCTCCCGTCCCGGCGAGCCCGCCCCCGTCGACGATCAGGTACTCCGGGCGGACCGGCCGCCCGTCGAGCCAGTGCTCCAGGATCTCCCGCGTGCCGGCGGCGTAGCGGGCCTGCGCCGACAGGGTCGTACCGGCCATATGCGGCGTCATCGCCTCGTGCGGCATGGTGCGCCAGGGATGGTCGGACGGTGGCGGCTGCGGATACCAGACGTCACCGGCGTATCCGGCCAGTCGGCCGCTGTCGAGGGCCCGCACCACGGCATCCCGGCCGACGATGAGCGCACGTGCGGTGTTGACGATGTACGACCCGCGCTTCATGACCCCGATCAGCTCGTCGTCGAAGAGGTTCTGGGTCTGCGGATGCAGCGGGGTGTGGATCGACAGCACATCGACCGAGGAGGCCAGGGACCGGACGTCGGGGTGGTGGGTGAGCGCCAGCTCCTCCTCGACGTCCCCGGGCAGCCGGTGCACATCGCAGTAGTGCAGGGTGACGTCGAACGGCCGGAGGCGTCGTAGCACCGCCTGGCCGATGCGGCCCGCGCCGAGGACCCCGACGTCCATGCCTTCGAGGTCGTAGGAGCGTGAGACGCTGTCCGCGATGTTCCAGCCCTGCTTCGCGGTCACCCACTCATGGGCGGGCAGATAGTCGTGCACCAGGGTGAGGATCTGCATGACGGCGTGCTCGGACACACTGATGCTGTTGCTGTAGGTCACCTCCGCCACCGTCATGCCGTGGGAGATGGCGCTCGGCAGATCGACGTGGTCCGAGCCGATACCGGCCGTGATCGCGAGTCTGAGCCGGGGTGCCGAGGCGATCCGGTCGGGGGTCAGATAGGCGGGCCAGAAGGGCTGCGAGATCACCACGTCGGAGTCGGGCAGCTCGCGGTCCAGCACACAGCCCGCCCCCTCCTTGTCGGAGGTGACGACGAAGGTATGGCCCCGCTCCTCCAGGAAGCGGCGCAGTCCCAGTTCTCCCGAGACGCAGCCGAGCAGCTGTCCCGGGGTGAAGTCGACGGCCTGCGGGGTCGGCGCGGTCTGACCGCCCGGATAGCCGGTGATGGTGGGAATCGCGTCGCGGGCGTACGGGGGTGGATAGCCGCCCACGGGATCCGGATAGAGCACCGCAAGGATCTTTGCCATGGCCGCCCTCCAACAATGGGGCCACCGCAGTGGAAAACCGGCAGTTCACTGGTGAACCGGCAGTCCACTGGTGAATCGACTAATGGTCGATGATCTTGAATTTTAGTCGAGCGGGTGTCCGCCCGGCAAACCTCGGAACACTGCGCCGGACGCGGAGCTCGCGCTCGTCGTAGGTGACGTCGACTCCCGCCTCCGTCACGGCGGCGAGCGACGCGTCCCGTGCCTCCGCGGACTCCCACTGCACAAGGGAAATCACCGCGTCGCCGGACACCCCTACCGGGATGCTGGCCGCCGCGATCAGCGGCGCGGTGATCGGCATTCACCAGCAGTGGCTGCTGGCACCCGACCGCATCGACCTGAAGGGCGCCCTGGTCGCGATGCGTGCGATGGTGGTGCCGACGGAGGGCCGCGGCTGAAGTGTGCCCAAGCCGTGCACCGGCTGGGTTCAGGAAGCCGTCGACCGGGCGCCGCTGACCGAGGTGGGGCAGATCTTCCGGATGGCCATGTACCACGCCGACCATCCAGGGGGTGACTACCGCGTGGTCAACAAGGTCCAGGTGCTCGACCCGCCGCGCGCCATCGGCTGGCTCACGGGGCAGGAAAAGGGCGACGGCCAACTGGAGTTCGGCGGCTGGCTCTGGCGCTACGACCTGGTGCCGCTCGGCCCGTCCGAGACCGAGGTCACGCTCACCTACGACTGGTCGGCCGTGCCGCAGTTCATCCGGGCGCGGGGCATCCGGTTCCCACCGTTCGGCCCGGAGCATCTCATCAACTCGCTGCACCACCTGGCCGAGCTGGTCTCCGGCAGGTGAGGTCGTCGACCCGTGGAGGGCGCCGCCGCCAACGGCTGGTGATGACGCCACGTCACGACACGTCCCGGGGGCGGCCCGCACCTGCGAGCCGCCCCCGGGACGGAGCCTTTAGTCCGCAGTGAGGGGCCGGGCGGCCTCGACCAGGGCGCGTCCGCCGTCCTGACCGGTCATCACGACCCGTGGCAGCCAGGGACCCTTGCGGTCGTAGGCATGGGCGACGGACGCCTCGCTCGTCTCCTGCTGGGTACCGTCACCGAAGTACCAGTGGTAGCGGTACCCGCCGGCGGGCGGCTTCCCGTCCACCGTCACCGACAGCGGCACCTCGCTTCCGACCTGCGCTTTCTCCGGGGCCTTGAACTGCGCCCGGGGGCCCTGTCGGGGCAGGTGGAACCACCTGCGCACACTCGGGTTGAGGAGAAAGGCGTCGGCGTACTGCCGGGCGCCCTCGATGTCGGGGTGGCCGACGGCCGCGGACAGGCACTGCAGCGGAGTCGAGCTGAGCTCGGGGCAGGCGCGGGTGCGCAGCGGGAACGCCGGATCGGTCACCGGAGTGTTCCAGACCTTGGAGTCCCGGGTGAGCACGGCGTTGTCCACCGTGAACAGTCCGTCGGCGGCGACCGCGTACGGGCCGTCCTCGGACGCCTTGTTGGCGGCGGCCGCCGCTTGGTGGTAGGCCGCGTTGGCCAGTTGGGTGTACTGCTCGTAGCGCTCGGCCACACCGCCGAGGGCGCCCTTGCAGGAGGCCAGCCGGGCCCCGGCCAGCCCCGGCGTCGAGCAGGTCTTCACCGGGATCGGAGAACTGCTGCGGCTCAGCGCGTAGTAGAAGTCGGCCACCAGCACCTTCGGCCGCCCCGGCAGGGAGTGGGCCTTCTCGATCGCCGCCTGCATCCCGCGCCCGCCGTATCCGACCTTCGCGCCACTGAAGTACGGCACGTCCTTGGCCGGGTTCTCCGGTGCCGCGCCGATGCCGGAGCACTCGCGCCGCACCGCCTCGGGGAGGTCCTTCGAGCCGGGGGTGATGCCGACGCCGATGCCGAAGAAGGGGTCGAGGTCGTTGATGCAGCCGTTGATCACGACCAGATCGAGACCGTAGCCGCCCGCCCGCGCCTGTGCGCCGGCCTTCTCCAACTGGCAGAACACGTCCGGCATCTGCTGGGTGACCTCGCCGAACTCCATTTCCCCGTCGCCGTCGGGGTCCTGCCGCTCCGTCGTGCGCAGGCAGGCCGCGTCCTTGTTGCCCGCGGGCAGCTCGGGCGCGTCGAGCACCGCGCCGGAGATCGAGTAGTCCAGGTTCTGATGACCCCGGCCGGTCGCCCGGCCGAGCAACTCACCCGTCAGATAGGGGAACTTCTGGTCGTGGTCCAGGCCCTGGCCCCAGACCACGGAGTCGCCGACGGACGCCACCCGCACCGGGTCGCACCCCCGGCGCACCGTGTCCCGCCAGACCTTGCCGTAGTGGCCGGGCGCCCGGTCGTCGGACCCGGCGATGCGGGCATCGACCTGGAGAGCGGTCTCGGTCGCGGGCACCCGGTCGAAGGGGATGCCGAACTCCGCCGTACCGACATCGGCGGCCATGGCGAGCCGCCCGCCGGCCAGCTGCTCCGCACCGGCGCGCACCCGCCACTCCACGGTGGCTCCGTGCTTCGCCGCGGACGGGTCGTAGATCTGCACCTTGCCGTGGACGGCTCCGCTGCACACCGGATTCGGCGTCATGTCCACATCGAGGACGAGCGGGAACGCCGATCCCGGCAGGAGGCCGGTCTGTGCCGCGGCGGGGTGCCCGCCGAGGAGCTGGCCGAGGAGCACGGCGGCCGCGCCGACCGCCGCGTAACGCCGCACCGCCACCAAGCGGCGGGCCGCCCCCGGCCGCCTCGGCACGGAACCCGCGCCGGTGCCCGCCCGCCTGGGCGCAACCCGCCGCCACCACGCTAACTTCACGCCAACACCTCTGATTTCGCCGTCATTTCGGTCCAATGCGGAGTGTGCGGAGGCCACCGCATTCCGCACCAATAGGGATCATGGCAGCCGTGAGACCGGTATGGACCGCGAGCGGGTCACGTACTGAGTGAAACTGATCACTTACCCGCAGTTACCGGCCTTTTGGCGGCGGTGCACGCGAGAGGAGCAGGCGGAGCGGCCGGGACGTGGTGTGGCGCCATGCCCCGGCCGGCGGTCAGACGGCGGACCGCAGCGCCTGCCGCACGGCGACCGCGTTGACCCGGATGGCGAACCGTGCGACGTCGTCGAGAGCCACTGCGCGTGCCCGCTCCCCGTCCAGCGCGACGGTCACATCGGCGCAGAGCGCGAGGACGTAGACGAAGCCCTCGGTCTCCTCGTCCTGGAGCGCGAACAGCAGGTTGTAGTAGTAGCTGGTGCGGTCCGTGGCGTCGCCGTGGAACGACAGATGGGTGCCCTGCTGTGCGCCGAGTCCGACGAAGGCGTCGGCGAGCGCCGCCTCGGCCTTCTCCCAGAACGCGGGGTTGCCGAAGGGGTGCGTCAGCGCTTGGCGGACCGCCTCCCGGAGGGAGAGCGCCATGACGCCGGCGGGAGCGGTCTCCTGGAGCCCCCAGCCGCGGATGATCTTGACGATCGAGCCGTCGGGGATCGCCCCCGCGGCGCGGCCGATCTCACCGAAGTCGTAGTCCACGGTCGCCGGGGCGACCGCGTGCTGGAACGCGTCGGCCATGCGCTGTGTCTGCGCCAGGGCGTCGGGGCCCACTTCGAAGACCGTCCGGAACGTGGTCTTCTGGGCGGTGGGCTGGTCGGCCATGACTGCTCCTCACATGCGGAAATGAACACGTCGCGCCGACAGGCAGTATGCCGTTGCGCTCATCGGGGGCGGAGGGCGGTCCGCCGGTCAGCGCAGATACGCCGGGGCGAGGGCGGAGGCCATCAGACGCCGGGCCCTTCCGCTGCCGTCGGCCGGGACGGTCCACAGGTCCGAGCCGTAGTCGCCGGGGAGGGCGTAGACGAGGGTGGAGTTGTCGGTCCAGAGTGCCTGGTCGTCGATATTGCGCCGTTCGGCCGTGCGGGATTCGGAGAGGGTGCGCAGGTTGAGTACGTACAGCCGCCAAGGCGCGTCGGGTGAGGCTCCCGGGACGCGCTTCTTGTAGGCGATCCGGCTGCCGTCGGGCGAGAGCGAGGGGCATTCGACGTTCCGGTGCAGGGTGGTGAGGGTGCGGGCGGTGACGTCCCCCCGGACGAGATAGGTCTGACCGCCGGTCGCGAGGGTGGCGTAGAAGCGGCGGTCGTCGGCGAAGGTCACGCCCCAGATGTTGATGTCGGAGGCGCGGTACGGCCGGCCGTCCTTGGTGACGGCGAAGGTCTCCAGGTTGTCCTGGATCGCCCAGGTGCGGGTGTCGACGATGGCGGTGCGGGTGGAGAACTTGGTGCCCGCGTAGGAGTCCCCGCTGACGAACACCGTCCAGGCGACGAGACGGCCGGAGGGCGAGACGCGGGCGCGGGTGGGGATGCCGGCGGCCGGGAATCGGTGCCGCGGGCGCAAGTGGGAGTCGAGGACGACGGCGCGATAGGTGTCGTCCAGCGCATGGTGCACGGCCTGTAGGCAGATGCCGGTGCCGGCGGCCGCGTGGAAGCGCAGGCACTTGACGCCGGACACGGTTCGCGGCCCGTTCGGCCGGTCGGCGGGCGCGGTGGCGATCTCGTCGCGATGCGGGCCCCAGGCCAGGTTGCGGACCAGCAGCCGGCCGTGGGCGGCGGTCGCCCGGAGCGAGACGGCGCCGGTCCGCACGGGCGGACCACCCGCCTGCTCCTGGTCGCGTTGGCCGGATCGCTCGGCGGCGCGCAGGACCGCCGCGGCGCCGACCGTTCCCAGCAGGAGTACGGCGGCCAGCAGGATCGCGAGGCGGGCGGTTCGGGTCATACGGCACCTCCGGTGGTCTCACCCGGCGTCTCACCGGTCGTACGGAGCACGGCCCAGGCCACGACGGCGCTGACTGCCAGCGCGGCGGCTGTGACGGCGAGGGCGCTGCGTCCGCCCCACAGGCTCCAGGCGGCGCCGAAGGCGAGCGAGCAGAGGAACCGGGCCACCGCCTGGCCGGTGCCCACCAGCGCCTGCCCGGCGCCCTGGTGCTCGGCCGGGACGGCGCCCGCGGTGGCCGCCGCGAGTACCCCGTCGGTCGCCGCGTAGAAGGCGCCGTGCAGCACCAGGACGGCGACCGTGACCGCGACCGGGGCGCCGCGGACGGGGGAGAGCAGCAGACCGTAGCCGAGCAGCAGGACGCCATGTCCCGCCAGGAAGAGCCGACCGCGGCCGATACGGTCCGCGGACGTGCCCAGCGGGATGGCGAGCAGCAGAAAGACGGCGGCCGTACCGAGCGGCAGCAGCGGGAACATATGGGCGGGCACCCGCATTTCCCGCTGAAGCAGCAGATAGAGGAACGAGTCGCTCACGGTGGTGAGTCCGAGCAGGGCGGCGCACAGGGTGAGCCGGCGCAGACCGGGCCGCCGGAGCAGCGCGAGCGAGTCGCGCAGTGTGGGGCCCGAGCCACCGCGGGGCGACCGAACGGCCTGCGGAGCGGTCGCCGCGTCCGTCGCGGCCTGCGGGGTGATCCTCCGGGGCACGAAGAGCACCAGTACGAGGACCCCGAGCGCGGCGATACAGCCGCTGACCGCGAAGACCGCGTCATAGCCGTCGACCGCCGCCCGGAGCACGGCGAAGGCCACCAGCGGGCCGAGCAGGGCACCGGTGGTGTCCATGGCGCGGTGCACGCCGAACGCCCTGCCTCGGTGTTCGGGCCGGGTGGCCAGCGAGATCATCGCGTCCCGGGGCGCGGTGCGCAGGCCCTTGCCGGTCCGGTCGGCGGCGAGTACGGCGCTGATCACGGGGAGGCCGTGGGCGAACAGGAACAGCGGTTTGCACACGGCGGAGAGTGCGTACCCCAGCCCTGCCACCACCTTGTGCCGCTGGCCGCCGCGGTCCGCGAGGTGGCCGCCGACGAGCCGGACCAGCGCGCCGACGCCGTTGTTGATGCCGTCCAACAGCCCGAAGCCGAGCGGCGACAGGCCGAGGGCCGCGACCACATAGAGCGGGAGGACGGCGGTGACCATCTCCGAGGAGACATCGGTGATCAGGCTGACCGCACCGAGAGCCAGGACGGTGCCGGGCACGGCGGGCCGCCGCCCCGGACGGGTGTCCGGGGCGGCGGCGGGCGCGGCGCTGCGGGAGTCCGCGAGATACACGTGCGTCAGTTCCAGATGCCGGTGATGTCGGAGGCGGTGGCGGCGTTGCCGGCGTGCGTGGTCAGACCGGCCAGGTCCTCCAGGGTGCGCAGGACGTTGTAGTGGTTGTAGGTGGTGCCGGAGGAGCTGCCGGGGGCGACATGCGCTCCGTACAGGACGGTGGGAATGCGGTTGCCCGACTGCTTGTTGTCCTCGTCGAAGGTGACGACCAGGACGCTGTTGTGGGTCTGCGCCCAAGTCGCGTACGCGCCCAGGTTGTTCTGGATCCAGGAGTCGCCGGTGGAGACCGAGCAGTCGTGCATGTCGTTGCACAGGTTCGGCACGATGAACGAGACCTTGGGGAGGGTGGTGTAGTCGGTCGGGAACTGCGTCATGGTCTTCGCGGTGCTGGTCGGCACGTTGGAGAAGCCGAACCACGGGTTGTGCTTCTGCGCGTACTGACCGCTGCTGCAGACGGTGGAACCCTGGCTGGGCAGCCCCTCGTTGTAGCTGGCCCAGGTCTTGCCGGCGCCGATCAGCTCGGAGCCGAGGTTCGGTGCGTTGAGGGAGCCGACGGGGACGCAGCTGTCGTCGGTGCGGCCCTGGTTGGAGCCCGAGAACAGCTGGTAGTAGTTCGGCTCGCTGGGGTGGGTGATACCGAAGGACTGGGTGAGGTTGGCACCACCCGCCTTGAGGGTGTTGTTGATGTACGGCGCGCTGGCGCTGCCGATCACCTGGGAGTAGGCGTGGTTCTCCATCACCACGACCACCACATGATCGGGCGCCGGCAGACCGACGGCCGATGCGGTGGACTCGGTCGTGGCCCAGAGCCCGATCGAGGTGACGGCGAGGGCCATCGCCCCGGCCAGTGCGGTGAGGGGACGACGGCGCTTGGGTGCCTTTACTGCGGTCATGACTGTCCTCCGGACAGAAGTGACGAGCGTTCGGGGGGCGGCACGGCGCAACCCTAGAAGCAGCCGTGTGACCCGGACCGCAGCTGGCAAATGAAGAAAAGGCGAACGATGATGCGGATCCGGCCTACTGAGGCACCCACTTGTCCTTGCCGGTCCAGTAGGAGAAGCGGTCGCGGCCGTCGATGGCGCTGGTGCGGAACGGCTTTCCGCCGTCGTCGATACGCACCGTTCCCTGCCGGTCCCCGCTGCTCCAGCCGAGTTCCAGATACCAGCTGACGTCGTGGCCCTCCGCGTGCAGATCCAGGTTGAACACCTGCGGATCCTGAGTGGAGACCTTGAAGGGGAAGTCCTTCGCGGGGACCACGATGTCGCCGTTCTGGCCGGCCACGGGCTTCGTCGTCGGCCGGTCGGAGTCCAGGTCGATGTCGAAGCTCTGCGGGATGACCCCGCCGCCGCAGCCTTCGGCCATCGAATACGCGGACCAGGGGAGCGCGGCGCGCTTGCCCACCACACGGACGTGCAGCGAGGTCAGGACGACGGCCTCGTCCGTGCTGCCGGTCGCCGTGAGCTGGAGCCGCAGATGTCCCGCGTCGACGCCGCCCAGGGCGCGCGCCCAGCCGCGGGTGTCCTGCGGCGGGGGCGGCGGCGGGACGTGCTCCGGCTCCTGCTGGAGCAGGTAGTAGGCACCGCACGGCCCGTCCCAGTTGTACGAGCTGACGCCGACCTGCGGTGCGGAGCGGTCGCCCTGCCCTTTGTCACCGGCGGGTGCACGGTTCGCGTCGCGGGTCTTCGGGCGGGCCGAAGCGGAGGGGCCGTGCTCGCCCTTGTCGGCGGGTGCGGGGGAGTCCTTCACGGCGGAAGGGGCGGGGGAGGGGCTGTTCTTGGGCGTACCGGCGGCGTGATCGTCGGTGGCCGGGAGGCGCGCGGCGCCACGCGAGTCCCGGCGGGCATCCTCCCCCGGTGCCCCCTCTAATGCCAGCGCCGCCGGTACGGCGAGCGAGACCAGGGCGAGGGCGGCGAGGGCGAAGCGGAGCCGCTTGCGGGCGGGGGCGGCGGAGGTGGGGGAGGTGGGGGGTGTGGCATCGGCGGATGGGCGGGCGTCTGCGTCTGTCATTGCGCCTGCCTCGGCATCCGCACTTGCGCCTGCCTCGGCGACGGCGCCTGCGTCGGCGGTGTCGGAGGAGCCGAGGTCGTCGGGGCCAGTTGGGGCCGTGACCGAGGGCGATCGTCCGCGTCGGCGCCCTTCGTCCGCGATGATCCACTGCCGGTGCAGCTCCACCATTCCCTCGCGGTTCGCGCCGCACAGCCTGGCGAGGCGTTCGACGGGGGCGAAGTCCAGCGGTACGGCGTCGCCGTTGCAGTAGCGGTGCAGCGTGGACACGCTCAGGTGCATCTGCCCGGCGAGGACGCCATAGCTACGTCCGGAGCGCTCCTTGAGCCGTCGCAGCAGGTGCGCGAAGTCCGCTGTCCCTGTGGTCATCCCGATCCCCCCTGTTCGTTCCGCCGTTCCAGGGCGGTGTTCCAGGGAATGGTCGTTTCCCCAGGTCAAACCCTATGTCGGCGTTCCAGCTTCTCTCATTGTCCAGGATCGGTTGGCGCGGTGGCGATCAGCACGCAGGCTGGACGCAGCACCACCGAGACGGGAGACCCGATGCGAACCCGCCCGTGCCTCAGCGATGTCGTCGCCCTCACCGTGCTGATCGTCTGCGTCGCAGTAGTCGTCATCTCGCTGCTCGACCGGACCTGAGACCTCGCCGGTAGAGACGGCCCTCGCAAGCACCCGGATCCATTCGCCCCACGCACAGACATATCCCCGGCCAACTCCACCACTGTGGAGTGAAAGGAACACCGCCCCTCATGCCTCGCCTTCGTCCCCGTACCGCCGTCGCCGCGACCGCCGCCGTTCTCGCCGCACTGTCCCTGACCGCCTGCCAGGGCTCGTCGTCCGACGCCGACTCCCCGGCGAAGTCCGCCGCCGACGGCGCCACGCCGCACCCCGGGGACAAGACCGACGGCAACGCGAATGGCAGGAGCAACGGCAACAGCGAGGGCAAGAGCGGCAGCGGAAACGGCAGCGGCAGCGGCAAGGGCAGCGGCTCGGGCTCCGGTGCCGAGAAGGATCCCTCCGCCCAGCAGCCCTCGAACGGCGGAAAGGCCCCCGGCGGCGGCAGCGGCGCGTCCGATGCCTGCACGGGAGGCAATGCGACGGCCACCGTCACCAAGGTGCCGCGCCCCATCAACCACCTGCTGCTGACGGTCACCAACAAGGGATCCCGCCCCTGCAGCGCCTACTTCGCGCCCTCCCTGCGCTTCGACGACGAACAGGCCGCCACCAGGGTCAACGACGACAGCAAGCCGCAGGCCGTGGTGACCCTCGCGCCGGGGCGATCCGCCTATGCGTCGATCATGCTCAGCGGCGAGGGCGGCGGGGACGCCCATGGCCGCACCGCGCGGAAGCTGACGGTGTACTTCACGCCGAGGAGCGGCTCCGGTTCGGTCGGCGCACCGCTGACGCTCAGCCTGCCCGCGGGGACGCACAAGGACGACAACGCCGCGGTGAGCTACTGGCAGACCTCGGCATCCGACGCGCTCCTGTACTGAACCGAAGGGTCCGATACCGGCGCCAAGTTGGCCGGATCGGACCGACGGGGCAACCGCGTGCCGTCGATGCGCTCCTGCCCAGGCGTCAGCCGGCCGTCGCCGCCCCGTACGGGACCTCCGTACGGGGCGGCGCTTCCCTCGCGGCCCTGTGTTGGCCTTTGGCCCTCGGTCGATGGTGCCCCCGGCCCCGACCGTTCAAGGTGAATAATTCTTCGATTGGTCGATATTCTGTTCGCCTGTATTTCGTTCGGGAGGATATCCCCGTTCCCGGCAATGGCGGGTCGGGTGGCTGGGAAAACGTTATTTCGCGCACCAATTGCCGTGCTGCGGCACGTCCGCAAGGGCGCAAGGGGATGCCCCGCCGGAGTGCACGTGAATTGCGCGCCCTCTTGTACCACTCAATGCCAGCGATCCGGC
Organism: Streptomyces sp. NPDC026575; assembly: GCF_055567415.1. Classification (NCBI taxonomy): domain Bacteria; kingdom Bacillati; phylum Actinomycetota; class Actinomycetes; order Kitasatosporales; family Streptomycetaceae; genus Streptomyces; species Streptomyces sp. NPDC026575. The sequence continues at coordinate 250,448 of NZ_JBVHQM010000005.1, read as the reverse complement.
GTTGTGCTGTTGAGGTTTTCCTACTTATCGTTGTGCCCGCGGATTTCGCCGCTCGCAACTTCCGTTACGGAAGTTGCACGAAATTCGCTGCACAGGCGCCTGTTGTGCACACCGTCCCCATGAAAAAGGAGAACGATCATGACGTACGAGCGCCCCACCCTCACCAAGGCCGGCAGCTTCCGCAAGGTCACCGGCCTCAAGAGCAACGGCCCGAAGGACTTCCTCGGCGGCAAGCAGCTCCTCTGACCAAGCCCACCCGCGACCGCTGAGCGGTCCGGGGCGCAGCGTGGACCAGGCCGGCCGCTGAGCCGGTCCGGTCATCGGGTGGTGGCAGCCGGCCGCCACCCGTTCCCCGTTCTTCCTCTCTGTTCCCGAGTGCCAGCGATCGAAGGCCGAAGCCCATGGACCAGTCCCTGTCGCTCCAGGTCGTACGCACCTGGTTCGTCGTTCTGCCCGACACCGACGCGGTCGGGGCCCTCGCCGTCAAGGCGCTCTCCTACGCGGACCGGAGCCTGACCCACACATCGGGGCGCCCCTGGCTGGTGGGCCGATGGGCACCGGAGACGGTGGTGACCGGGGAGTGCCGGGGGACGCGCGTCGCGGTGCTCGGGGAGCATGCCGTCACCGCGAGGGATGCCGAGCGGGCCGCCGCGGCGGCCGCCGCCGACTCGCCGACCGCGCTGGACCGCGCGGCCGACTGGGCCGGCAACTACCACTTGGTGGTCAGCGGTGCTGACCGGGTAACGGTGCGAGCCGGTGTGGTCGACCTGCGCCGTGTGTTCCACACCCGGACCGGTACGTCCGGCCGCGGACCCGTGAGCGTGGCGTCCGACCGGGCCGATGTACTCGCCGAACTCGTCGGCGCGGACCTGGAAGAGCGCCGCATCGCCCTTGAGATGCTCGGCGCACCGTACCCCCGCGCGGGGGACCCCCTGTGGCGCGGTCTGCACGCCGTACCGGGCGGGCACTGTCTGACGATGCACCACGACGGGCGGACCCGCACCAGCCGCTGGTGGTCACCGCCCGACCCCGTCGTCCCGCTCGCCGTCGGCGCCGGGCGCCTGAGGGAGGCGCTCCACGAGGCGATCGAAGTGCGGACCCGTGGGCGGGAGCTGGTGACGTCGGACCTGGGCGGGCTGGACTCCACGGCCGTGTGCTGTACGGCGGTACGCACCGGGGCCCGAGTCGTCGGCTACACCGCCGCGACCCACGACGAGGCCGGCGACGACGTGTACTGGGCCAGGCGCACCGTCGCGGCGCTGAAGGGCATCGAGCACGAGGTCGTACCGGCCCGGGACGTGCCCATGACCTTCGACGGGATCGACGCCCTGGAGGACGTGCTGGACACGCCCTGCATCCTCACCGTCGACCGCAACCGCCGTATGGGCATCGTGGAGTTGGCGGCCGCCCGCGGGTCCGACCTCCATCTCACCGGCCTGGGCGGCGACGAACTGCTGGCCGGAGCCCCCGCCCGGCTGCATGCACTGCTGCTCACCCACCCTCTCATCGCCTCGCGAGCGCTACGGGGGTACGCCGCCAAGTACCGATGGTCGCGCAGCGGAGTACTGCGCCAGCTCCTGGACCGGAGCCCCTATCGGACGTGGCTCGGGCGGGTGGCCCGCGATCTGACCGAACCGGCGGTATCCGACGACGAACCGCTGCTCGGCTGGGCGGTTCCGCCCCGGATGCCTCCCTGGGCCACCCCCGACGCCGTCACCGCCGTACGCGAGCTGCTCCGTGCGGAGCGGTACGGCGTCGAGCCCCGGGGCAGGGGACATGGCGAACATCGTGAGCTGGTCGCCATGGACGGCATCTCCCAATGGGTGCGGCACATCGGCCAGATGGCCGCTCCGCTGGGCATCGGGGTCACCGCGCCGTACTACGACGCCCGCGTCATCGAGGCGGCCCTCGCCGTCCGACCGCAGGAGCGGATCACCCCGTGGCGGTACAAGCCGCTGATCGTCGAGGCCATGCGCGGTGTCGTGCCGGAGGACAGCCGCACCCGCGACACCAAGGCGAACGCCACGTTCGAGGAGGAGGCGGGGCTGCGCGAACACCGCCGGTCACTGCTGGCGCTGTGCGAGGACTCCCGGCTCGCCCGGCTCGGTCTGGTCGACGAGCGGGTCCTTCGCGAATGGTGCCGTCGTGCGTTGTCCGCGGAGACGGAGAGCTATCTGCTGCACCCGACCATCGCCTGCGAAGTCTGGCTGCGCTCGCGGGAGATGACGCCATCGGACCTGCGCCGGGCAGCGACGCCACCCGGCCGGGAATCCGCACCGACCGGCACAGCGGCCCTGCCCGCCGCCCACCGCGAGACCTGAGAGTGGTGAATTCAGTGTTGACCCTGAAGCCCGGTGTTCTGCTGACGGAGACCGAGTACGGAATGGCGCTGCTCGACCAGGAGAGCGCCGAGTACTGGACGCTCAACCCGACGGCCGCCCTCGTTCTGCAGACCCTCATCGACGGCCACGGCACCGAGCGTGTGGTGGAGATCCTGACCACGCGCTACGACAACGTCGATGCCGATCTGGCCGCGGAGGACGTCGGCCGCATCGTTGGCGAGCTGCGCTCGGCGGGACTCCTCACGTCCTGAGCCCGGCCGCCATTCGGTCAGCCGGATCCGTTCCCCCGACTCTTCGTCCGTCCAAGCCCCGCCCGTTCAGGCCCCGTCCGTCCCGGGCCTGTCCAGCTAGGTCCCGTCCGTCCAGACCGGAGAGCCACGCATGTCGACGCCGGAAGTGGTCCCGTACCGCCCGCGCTCCGTTCCACCGGCCCGCCGTTTCCTGGCCCGGGTGGTGGTGTGCTGCGCCCATGTGCTCGCCACCCAGCCGCCCGGCCGTATCCGAGCCGTCCTGCGCCGACTGCGCCGCGGGGCGCGGCCCGCCACCCTCGCCGAGGCGAGCCTGGCGCGGGAGACGGTGCTCGCCGTGAGCCTCGCCGCAGGGGGCCAGAAAGGGTGCCTGACCAGGTCCCTGGCCACCGTCCTGCTGTGCCGTTGGTACGGCCGGTGGCCCGCCTGGTGCGTGGGAGTGCGCAGCCGCCCGCCGTTCGCGGCGCACGCCTGGGTGGAGGCCGAGGGAGTCCTCGTCGGCGAAGGCGCCTCGGCCGACTACTTCCAGCGCTTCTTCACAGTGGAGTGACCCGATGAGCGCGGCACCCTCCGTCGAGACGCCTCGCACCGGTCCCGGTGGCCGCTCCCAGACGTATGAGGACCCGGGCGGTGCGCGGCCGGGGCACCGGGCCCTCGCAGGTCATCTGCGGCGGCAGCGCGGGCGGATGGCCGCGGGCGTCGCCTTGGGGCTCCTGGGCAGCGTCATGGGGCTGGCCCAGCCGCTGGCGGCCAAGCGCGTGATGGACGAGATGAGCCGGGGACAGCCCGGGGCCGGGGCCGTACTCGTGCTCAGCCTGCTGGTGGTGGCCGGCGCGATCCTCGTCGGTATGGGGCACTACGTGTTGCAGTGGTCGGCGGAATCCATGGTCTACGCCGCCCGGCACCGGCTGACCGAGCGGCTGCTGCGGCTGCGGGTGGCCGTGGTGGAGAGCACCGAGCCGGGCGATCTGATCGCCCGCGTGACCTCCGATACGGCGGTACTGCGCCAGAGCGTGCCCCAGGCGCTGTCCGCGGCGGTCACCGGCACACTGGTCACCGCGGCGACGGTGGTCATGATGGGGCTGCTCGACGCCGTGCTGCTGTGCGTCACCCTCGCCGTGATCGCCGTCGTCGGCGTCATCGTCGCGGTCGTGGCCCCGCGGATCGGCCGGGCCACCCGGCACACACAGGAGTCGGTGGGACAGATCGGGGCCGCGCTGGAACGGGTCTTCGGCGCATTCCGCACGGTCAAGGCGTCGGGCGCCGAGCGGCGGGAAGCCGCGGCGCTGCACCGGGCGGCAGCGCAAGCCCGTCGGACCGGGGTACGGGCCGCGGCGTGGGAGGCGGTGTCGGCGACGGCCTCGGCGGTCGTCGTCCAGGTCAGCTTCCTCGTCGTCCTCGGGGTGGGGGGCGCACGCGTCACCTCCGGGGCCATCAGTGTCTCCACGCTCGTCGCGTTCCTCCTCTATCTCTTCGCGCTGGCCCCTCGCATCGGCCAACTGGTAGAGGGAGTCGGGCAGTTGCAGATCGGTGCGGCGGCCGCCGTCCGTATCGACCACGTCGAGAGGCTGGAGGTCGAGAACCCGGCAGCCGAGCACGCAGAGGGAACGGGAGCGGAGTACGCACGGGAATGCGCAGGGGGACGGGATTGCGCAGGGGAACACGCGCGCGACCCCGATCCCACAGCGGTCACGGCTTCCGCAGGCGGCGAGCCGCCCCACGGCGAGCCGCCCCTCGGCGTCGCGTTCCAGCAGGTGAACTTCGCCTACCGGCCCGGACTGCCCCGCGTCCACCACGACGTCACGTTCGCCGTTCCCGCACGCGGACTGACCGCATTCGTCGGCCCGTCCGGCGCCGGCAAGACCACGGTCTTCTCCCTGATCGAGCGCTTCTACGAGCCCGACTCCGGTCGCGTACTCCTGGACGGGGAAGACGTACGACGGTGGCCCCTGCCCCGGCTTCGCGCATCGATCGGCTATGTCGAGCAGGACGTCCCCGTCCTCGCCGGGAGCCTGCGCGACAACCTGACCCTCGGCACCGTCGAGCCCGGCGAAGAGGAGCTCGCCCGCGTCCTGAGGATGGCCCGCGTCGATGTGCTGGCGGACCGTCTGCCCCTCGGCCTGGACACCGACGTCGGTCATCGCGGCAGCCGGCTCTCCGGTGGCGAGCGACAGCGTGTCGCGATCGCCCGCGCCCTGCTGCGTCGGCCCAGACTGCTGCTGCTGGACGAGGTCACCTCCCAGCTCGACGCGGCCAACGAGGCGGCGCTGCGCGAGACGATCACCGAAACCGCCCTCGGTACCACGGTGCTGGTGGTCGCCCACCGACTGTCCACCGTGACCAGCGCGGACCGGATCGTGGTCATGGAGGCGGGCCGGGTACGCGCGGTCGGCACCCATGCCCGGCTCATGACGTCCGACGCCCTCTACCGCGAACTGGCGAGCACTCAGCTGCTCGGCCAGTAGCTGCCGTGTGCGGTCCCCGGCGCCGGCGATCGACTCCCGCCGGGCCGAGCGCGCCCGGAAGAGGGGACCGGCCCGTTGAGGGCAGGTCCCCTGTGGTTGAAGGTCGTCGGTGTTTCCGTGGGCCGTTTGATCAGCCGTGGCCGCCGTGGCCGCCGCCACCGAATCCGCCACCGAATCCGTGACCGCCGCCACCGAATCCGCCACCGTGGCCGCCGCCACCGTAACCGTGGCCGCCGCCACCGTAGCCGCCGCCACCGTAGCCGTGGCCGCCGTAGCTGAATCCGTAGTCGTGGCCGTGGCCGTAGAAGCCGTAGCCGTGGTAGCCGTGTCCGTAGTAGGCGTCGCAGTCCCAGTCGTTCCAGGTCCAGTAGTCACAGCGCCAGTCGTGGTTCTGGACGTGGGCCGGTGCGGCCGCCGGTGCGGTGGCCGGGATCGCGCTGGCGGCGCCGGCGCCGCCGAACACGAGGAAGGGCACTGCGCACAGTGCTGCGACGAGGCGATGGGTTCTGCTCTTCGCGCGCATGGTCGTCCCCTCTCGGGGTGGTGCGTTGCCGATGGATCGGCGTGTCGATGCCATCGGCGTATCGATGTGGAGTTCTCCGGCCCCACCACCGTGCGCCGGCAACGCGCGCGGCCCCGGCCGCACCGGCGGGGCGACTTCGCAGGACTCCGACCTGCTTCGCCGACGTCGGGGCAAGCAAAGTTGCACTCTCAATGACGTCACTTTCGAGCGTAGGCACGTGGCCCCCGTACGGTCAAAGGAGCTGCGTTCGGTATACGACCGGTCACGCTGGGCGGTGCGCTGCGCGGTCTGGCCGGCCGTTCACCACCCGGCGGAATGCCGCGGGCTGTGGCAGGGCCGGTACGCCGTGTCACCGCACGCCGTGTGGCCGCTGCGGCTGTCCTCCGCGCCCCCTTCTGGCCGGATTTCATCCCGCGCGAAGGAAATGAAAGTGCGCACAGCGGTGCTCCCGGCCGCAGCGGATCACGCGGGCGTACGGGCGAATGGGCCGCTCAGCGCAGCATGCGTCGAATGCGGAAAGATCGATTCTCCGCGGCCTGCTCGGAAATTGTTGGGAAATGTGATCGAGGCGTTTTGTCGAGCATGACCGGTAGATGTCTTATCGAGGGTTCATTTCTTCTGCTTCAGTGGGGCGCGTTGTGAGTCGCACTTACTGAGGAGGCCAGATGGCCGAAGTCAAGAAGGTCGCCCGCCCAGCGGTCACCGCGTCGAGCCGTCCGTGTGCGTTCGTCTCGCCGGACCGGGGCAACGCCCCGACCATCACGCCCGCCCGCAAGCAGGCAGAGGTCGTCTCGACCCCTGCTGAGCAGCGGAAAGAGCGTACGTCGGCCTAAGGGCTGAGGTTCCCCGGGGCCCTGCCCACCGGCCGGGCCCCGGTCTGTCGCGCGGGCCGGGACCAGATCCGGGACCGGTCCGCGCCCAACGGCCCCGCGCCGAAATCCCATTCACCGACGCCGTGCCGCACGCCGTATGCGCGCGCCCGGAGCCGCGCCCTACGCCGGGTCGGAAGTCGTAAGACGCAGGGAGAAATCTTCACCATGCAGAATTCGATGTACCAGTCCTCGCGCTACGTCCGCACCCTGCGTGCCGCGGGCGACCGGGATTTCACGTCGTTCGGGGGCCGGCTCGGCTCCTACGAGGGCGACGAGCGGACCATGGCCTTTCATTCACTCTTCGGAAATGCGCGGCTGATTGATCGGGATATCGTCGAACTCCTCAAGGAGGCATCCCAGGGCCTGAGTTGGGACCAACTGGCGCAGCGGGTCGACGGCGACTCGCTGCGCGACCTCGTCGACGCCCGGTTCCTCGTCGAGGCCGGGCACGACGAGGCCAGGGAGATCGACGGTCTGCTGGAGAGCCGGCAGAGCGCACTGGGCAGCGGTGTGTTCCACTCCTCCATCCAGCTCGTGCTCACCAACGCCTGCAACTTCTCCTGCCAGGGCTGCTTCGCGTACAACTTCGACGGTGGCGTCGAGGAGCGCAACACCTCCGGCGAGTCGGTCAAACCCGGCCCGGTCCTGGTCGAACTGCGCCGCTCGCGCGACGACGCCGGCCCCCTCCGCCAGGACTCGGGTCCCACGCTCGCCAAGGGCGACTGGAACCACGGCGCCGACGAGGGCCGCAACCCCTCGATGCACATGTCCCGCGAGGTGGCCGAGAAGACCATCAAGGAAGCCATCGAGCTGCGCAAGGCCAACGGCGGCGGCCATCTGACGGTGTCGTTCTTCGGCGGCGAGCCCACCCTGGCGCGGGGCACCATCCTGCACGTGCTGCGCACCTTCGGCGACCGCTACGACGGGGTGACCCTCTCCTACGACCTGACCAGCAACGGCTCCCGCATCGACGACGAGCTGCTGGCGGCGCTCGCCAGGCACCGCGTCGACACCACCGTCTCCATCGACTACCTGGTCCCGGAGACCGGCGAGTTCCGCGGCGGACAGCAGCAGCGCACCCCATGGGCCGTGGTCCGCAAGGCGATCCTCGACATGAAGGGCGCGGGCGTCCCGGTCAGCATCACCTCGGTGCTCTCCCAGTACACCTGGGACAAGTGGGGAACCCCGCTCATCGACTTCGTCGCCGAGGCCGGTCTGGACTCCCTGGACGTCATCGTGTCGTTCCAGGCCAAGGAGTTCTTCCAGCAGCACAGCCCGCACGACGTCGCGCAGCGGCTGCTGGCCGCCGTCGACTACGGGCGCGAGCGCGGTGTGCAGCTCAGCGGCTACTGGTACCAGACCTTCCAGATGATCGTCGACGAGGCCAAGTGGTCCGAGCAGGCCGACTACAAGACCTGCCCGGCGGTCGGCCGCCAGCTCTCCATCGAGCCCAACGGCAGCGTCTTCGCCTGCAAGGCCACCGCCCGCAAGCTGGGCACCATCGACGACTGGCGCGGCATCTTCTCCTCTCCCGCCTACCAGGACTACGGCATGCGGGCCTACACCAACGGCCCCGGCTGCCAGGGCTGCGAACTCCAGGGCACCTGCTCGGGCGGCTCCGCCGGAGCGCTGGAGGAGGAGAACGGCTCGATCCAGCTGATGTCGCCCGGTTACTGCGCCTATATGCGCGAGGTGGTGCAGGGCCTCCTGGAGCGCCATCACGCCCAGGGCCTCGCCACCCTGTCCTGACCGGGCCCCTCCCGACGCTCTCCGCAACGGCCCGCCCCCTCCGCGAGGCGGGCCGCCGATCCACGACCCGGCCCGGCGACTCCCTCTGGGCCGACGAAGGGTGACTGGTTCCATGGCAACGATTGGGATGCACTTCGGCCATGACGCCGGTGCCGCGCTCACCGACGCGGACGGATACCGCGTCATCGAGGCCGAGCGCCGCCTGGGGCTGCGTCATGTGTGCGGCGGCAACGGCGACTTCCCGCGGGCCGCCGCCGAGTGGCTGGCGGAGCTACGGGAGCGGGCGGCGAGCCCGGTGACCGGCATCGCCGTGGCCGACTGGTACACGCCGATGTGCCAGGTGCTGCCCCCGGCGCTGGTCGAGCTCGTCAACGAGGACGCCCGCTGGACGGCCACCGGCGGCACCGGCCTCGCCGACGCGGTGACCCGGGTCATCAAACCCCTGGACTGGCCGCTGGCCAAGGGGTTCGGCGACATCACGCTGACCGCGGTGCGCCACCACTACGCGCACGCCGCACTGGCCTACTACACCTCCGGGGCCCGCAAGGCCCTGGTGCTGGCCCTGGACGGCACCGGCAACTACGCCGAGTGCGGCATGGTCTGCCTCGGCGACGGCGACCAGCTGACCCCGGTGATGTCCTTCACCAACCGCACCGGCCCGCGCTTCGGCCTGGTCTACGAGGCCCTCGCACGGCGCGTCCACGGCAGCCAGTTCGACACCGGCAAACTGCTCGGGCTGACCGCCACCGGGGAGTGCGACGCCGCCCTGCTGCCCGTACTGCGCGCCATGCTCGTCCCGCAGACCGTCCGGCGCGCCTCACCGGACCTCTTCGAACCGCTCGACGAGGACCGGCTGACCGGCACCGCGCTGCGCTACGCCGACACCTGGTGGGAGTACGACCCGCACAGCGGCGGGTATCTGGACGCGGGACTGGCCGACTCCTCGGACGACGACGTCGTGCACTCCTTCGGCTCGGTCTTCCCCGACGAGATCCGCACCGCGGACGGCCGGACGACCGCGGTGGGGACCTCCCCCGACGAGCGCATCTGCCGGGACCTGGCCGCCACCCTGCAGACCGCCGTGGAGCGGGACCTGACGCGACTGGTCACCGGTATCAGCCGGCGCTTCCCCAGCTACACCACGCTCTGCTACGCGGGCGGCTGCGCGCTCAACATCACGGCCAACAGCCGCCTCGCCGAGTGCGGCCAGTTCACCCGGGTGTCCATCCCGACCTGCTGCGACGATTCGGGCATCGCACTGGGCGCGGCGCTGGCCGCCGCCGACCCGGCCGACCGCCCGGCCCTGCTGCACCGCTCGCGATCCACGCCGCTGGCCTACGCCGGACCGCCGCTGGCGGGCCTGGACACGGCGGACGGCGACGACGCGGCTCCGGACGGCGGCCTCGCGCGGCGACTGGCCGGCCTCGGGCTGTCCCTGTACCGCCCGGCCGACGACGAGGAGTTCCTCCAGAGCGTCGCCGACCTGCTGGCCGTCCGGCGCTGTGTGGCCTGGCTGGAGGGCGGCCTGGAGACCGGCCCGCGGGCGCTGGGCCACCGCTCGCTGCTGGTCTCGGCCCACTGGAGCGGCGCCCGCCGGTACGTCTCCCAGACGATCAAGCAGCGGGAGTGGTTCCGGCCGGTCGCGCCGATCTGCCCGGAGGAGGTGGCCGACCAGTACTTCACCGGCCCCCTGGACCACACCGAGACCATGCTGTTCGCGGTACGGGTGCGGAGCGACCGGGCCCGGCAGCTCGCCGAGGCGCGGCATATCGACGGCACGGCCCGCCTGCAGACCGTACGGCGCGACGCCCAGCCCCTGCTGCACGGGTTGTGCCACGCGGTGGCCGCCCGCACGCAGTTGCCGGTGCTGATCAACACCAGCGCCAACGGCGGCGGCCGCCCCCTCCTCAACCACCTCGACCAGGCACTGGAGTTGCTCACCGAGACCGAGCTGGACGCCGTGGTGCTGCCCGAACGCCGCCTGATCATCGAGTGACCCCGGTCCCGACCCCGTCCCGACCGCCCCCGTCCAGCGCTCCGTACCCGTTTCCCCCGACACCCCGACCGGGCGAAGTTTGGCCGAATCGGACATGTCGGGGCCGACCCGTCCCACCCGATCATGTGCAGGCGTCGTGTCCCTGGAGAGTGCCCGTGGCCGCCATCCCACTGCGAGACATCCGCAAGACGGAACCACTGCGCGTCCTGTCCCCCGCCGACTGGCAACAATGGATCAACCAAGGCTATGTGATCGTCCGTCAGGCGGTGGCGGCGGAGACCGTCGCCGCGGTCACCGACGGCCTGTACTCCTTCCTCGACATGCGCCCCGAGGCCCCCTCGACCTGGACCTCGCCGCACACCGGCAACGACCGGCTGCCGGGCCACAGCGGGCTGGTCGAGATGTACAACCACCAGGCCCAGTGGGACATCCGGCAGACCCCGCGGGTGTACGGGGCCTTCGCCGACATCTGGGACCGCAGCGACCTGTGGGTCACCATCGACTTCGCCAACGTCAACCCGCCCAACCGGGGCCCGCGCGCCTTCGACGGATTCATCCACTGGGACGTGGACACCTCCACCGACCCGCTGCCGCTGAGCTGCCAGGCGGTGCTCTCGCTGACCCACGGCGACGAGGAGATCGGCGGTTTCCAGTGCGTGCCGGAGATCTTCACCGAGTGGGAGAAGTGGGTGAGCGGCCAGCCCGCCGACCGCGACCCGATCACGCCGGACATCACCGGCTACTCGATCACCACACCGGAGGTCGCGCCCGGCGACCTGATCATCTTCAACAGCCTGCTGCCGCACGGGGTGCACCCCAACGTCTCCGAGGACCGGGTGCGGATGGCCCAGTACCTGACCATGGCGCCCGCCTGGCCGGAGAACGCCGAACTCCGCGAGGCCCGGGTGCGGTTCTGGCGGGACCGCGTCCCACCGCATCCGCCGCAGGGCGGGGTGCGCAAGGACGAGGCCGAGCTGTACGGGCCGGCGACGCTGACCGAACTGGGCGAGCGGCTGCTGGGCCTGCGTGCATGGCCCGAAGGGAGCGCCGTTGACTAGTACCGCCCGGTCCGGGACCCGCCCGGCCCGCGGGGCGGACCTGGGCCGCCCGTTCCGCTGGCTGTGGGCCTCGACGGCCGCCTCCAACGCGGGCGACGGCGTCACCCGCACCCTGCTGCCGCTGCTGGTGGTCGCCCACCACCCCGACCCGGCGGCGGTCGCCGGACTGACCGCCGTCAACATGCTGCCCTGGCTGCTGTTCGCACTCCTCGCCGGCGTCCTGGTGGACCGGGTGGACCGGCGCCGGGTCGTGCTGGGCAGCAATCTCGTCCGCGCGGCGGCCCTGCTCGGCGCGGCCCTGGCGCTCGCCGACGACCGCCCGCTGGCCCTGCTGTACGCGCTGGCGTTCGTGCTGGGCATCGCCGAGACGCTCGCCGACACCGCGGCGCCCGCCATGTTGCCGCGCCTGGTCGACGAACGGCACCTGGAGCGCGCCAACGGGCGGCTGATGGCGGCGCAGATCGTGCTCAACGAAACCGCCGGACCGCCCGTGGCGGGCCTGCTGGTGGGCCTGACCGCCGCCGCGGCGCTGGCCACCGGCGGGGTGCTCTACGCGCTGGCCGCACTGCTGCTGTTCGGCCTCGCCCCGCTCGTCCGCCCCGGCCGCGAGGCGGCACCGGGCGGGGCGGGCGGCGGAGTGCTGCGCGATATCCGCGAGGGGCTCGGCTTCGTCCTGGCCGACCGCACCCTGCGGCTCACCCTGGCCGCGAGCGCCCTGTACGGCCTGGTGTTCTCGGCGACCTTCTCGATGCTGGTGTTGCTGAGCGACCGCACGCTGCGGCTGAGCGAGACCGGTTACGGGCTGCTGATCGCCGCCGGATCGCTGGGTGCCGTCGCCGGCAGCTGGCTGGCGCCCCGGGCCGCCGCCCGAGTGCCCACCGTACGGCTGGCCCGGTGGTCCCTGGTGGCGTCCGGGACCGCGTACGCCGCGCTGGGCCTGGTCCGCCACCCGGTCCTGGCCGCGCTGGCGCTCGCCGCCAACGGCGTCTTCATGATGGGCTGGAACATCCCCGTGATGTCGCTGCGCCAGCGGCTCACCCCGGAAGACCTCCAGGGCCGGGTGATGAGCGTGTCCCGGCTGTGCTCGTGGGGCACCATGCCGGTCGGTGCGACCCTCGGCGGACTGCTCGCCGAAGCCCTGTCCGTGCCCGCGGTGTTCGTGGTGTGCGGGGCCGTCCTGGCCGCGGGGGCCCTGCTGCTGCTCGCGCCGCTGCGCGAGGACCGCTCCGCGCCCGACGACCGGCTCGCGCCCACCGAGCCCCCGGCACCCCGCACACCACCACCGTCGTCCGACCGACCGCCGTCCGATCCGGCTCCGCACCACGACCCTCTCGACAAAGGATGACCCTTGGACACTCAGCTCTACGACACGGTGATCGTCGGCGGCGGCCCGGCCGGCCTCAACGGGGCGCTCTATCTGGGCCGTTCACGCCGCCGGGTACTGCTGATCGACTCCGGTGACGCCCGCAACATGGCGGCCGGTGTCATGCACAACGTCCTCACCAACGACGGGGCGACGATCGCGGACTTCCGCACCCGTTCCCGCGCCCAACTCGCCGCGTACGACGTGACGTTCCACGACGACGAGGTGGTGTCGGCCGAGCCCGACGGCGACCACGTGGTGGTCACCACCAAGGAGTCGGGCACCTTCCGCACCCGCACCCTGCTCTACGCGGCCGGTGTGCGCTCGGTGCTGCCGCCCGTCCCGGGCCTCGCGGACCTGTGGGGCAAGACGGTCCTGGAGTGTCCGTACTGCCACGCCTGGGAGGTACGGACCCGCAGCTTCGCCGTGTACGGGGGGACCGTGCCCAGCGAGTGCCTGGCCGCGACCCTGACGGTCTGGTCCGACCGCATCACCTACCTCACCGACCGGCGCGAGCTGCCCCAGGACGAGCGCGACCGCCTCACCGCGGCCGGCGTACCCGTCGTCACCGACCGGGTCGGCGAGGTGAAGCCGCACCCCGAGGGCGTCGAAGTCCGCTTCGAGGACGGCCGGTCCGCGAGTTACGGAGCGCTCTTCCTGCACCTGGACATCGAGCCCCGGGTGGCCCCGCTGCGCCCCTGGCTGCAGGCCCCGGACCTGGAGTCCGTACAGACCGACGAGCGCGGCCGCACCAGTCTGCCCCGGCTGTACGTGGCCGGGGACCTCGGCCGGAACATGCAGCAGGCCGCGATGGCCGCGGCCAGCGGGGGCCTGGCCGCCATGGCCATCAACGCCGACCTGATTCGCGAGGACCGCCCAGGCTCCCTGCCCGAGCCGCCACCCCCGACGCCGGCCCGCTGAGCGCCCTCCGCCCACCCCGCACCCACCGTGCCGACCGGCCGCACCGCACCCACCGTGCCGACCGGCCGCACCGCGCACGGCAGCACACCCGGTCACCACGGAAGGCACCACGGCCACACACCGCGCACCGACGGGAGCCCCCTCGCGATGACGTCACCCCGCGCCGAGTTCACCCCGCACATGGAGCACTACACCTTCGTCCTGGAGGACCAGCCCTATCTGGGGTACTTCCAGTACGGCAACGAGAAGACCCCCGTCTACACCACCGACCGGCACGGCTTCCGGGTCACCCCGGGCCCCGCCGGGCTCCGGGCGACGGTCGGCGACGACCGCCCCGACGGCCCCGCACGGGTGCTCGCCGGCAGCTCCGCGGTCTTCGGCGTGGGCGCCACCAATGACGCGGCCACCATCACCGCGCGGCTGTGGCACACCCACGCGCCCCGGCTGCCCTGGCTGAACATCGCCGGGCAGAGCCACAACTCCGCCCAGGAACTCCTGCTGTTCACCCTGTTCCAGCACGAACTTCCGCCGGTCGAGGACATCGTGCTGCTCTCCGGGGTCAACAACCTGGTGCTCAGCCGGCTGCCCGAGGAGCAGCAGGGCCGGCACGGCGCGTTCTTCGACTGCGGCCCCGCCCCCGACGTCGTACCCCCTGCGCACCAACGCGTCGCCCACGCAACGGAACTGACCATCCGTCACCTAGGCGGCTGGAAGTCGCTCGCGGACGCCCTCGGCGCCCGGCTGACCTTCGTGCTCCAACCCCTCGCACCCTGGGTGCGCGCCGAGCCGCTGCCCCGCGAGCAGCAGCTCTTCGAGGAGCTGGACGAGGTGTCCAACTTCCGCCGCTTCCACCACGACATCTCCACCATGGCGGTGGGCCGCACCTACGCGGACCGGCTGGCCGCCGGATGCGCCCGGCTCGATGTGCCCTTCCTGGACATGAACGTGGCACTGGCCGAGGCCGCCGGGCCGCAGGACTGGCTGTTCATCGACCGCGTGCACTGCACCGACCTGGGCTACGACCTGGTGGCCCGGCAGCTGGCGGACCGCCTCGACCTGGCGTGAGGAGCCGATCCATGCCCGACGACAGCAGCACGGCGCCCGCGTCGGCGCTCCGCCGCCTCGCCTCCTGGCTGCGGCACCGGGGACGCCCCGAGCCTTCCCCCGACGCCCCGCCGGACCGGCCCGCCGCCCAGGCCCCGCCGCCGTCCCGGCTGCGGCCGCAGCCCGAGGACGACGCGTCCGTCTACCCCCTGTTCTGACATGGGGCACGGCATGGGCGGTACGAGTGCCGGCCGCTTGAGCCCGGGCGGGCCGGACGCCCCGGTCCTGGGCATCTCCGCCTACTACCACGACAGCGCGGCCGCCCTGGTGGCCGGCGGCACCCCGCTCGCGGCGGCGCAGGAGGAGCGGTTCACCCGGCGCCGCCACGACCCGGGCTTCCCCTCGCACGCGGTCTCCTTCTGCCTGCGCGAGGCCGGACTGCGCCTCGACGAGCTGGCGGCCGTGGCGTTCTACGAGGACCCGGCGCTGAAGTTCCGCCGGGTCGCGGCGACCTGGCTGGCCACGGCCCCGCACGGCTTCCCGGTGTTCCGCCGGGCGTTCCCGCAGTGGGCCGGCTGGAAGCGGCGGGCGCTGCACGACGTACGGGCGCGGCTGCGCGACCTGGCGCCCGGACGGCCGCTGCCGCCGGTGGTGGCCCACCGGCACCACGCCTCGCACGCCGCCTCGGCGTTCTTCCCGAGCCCGTACCCGTCGGCGGCGGTGCTGTGCGTCGACGGCGTGGGGGAGTGGGCGACGACGACGGTGTGGCACGGCCGGGGCGCCGAACTGGTCCCGCTCGCGGAACTGCGCTTTCCGCACTCGCTCGGCATGCTGTACTCCGCGTTCACCTACTTCTGCGGCTTCAAGGTCGACTCGGGCGAGTACAAGCTGATGGGCCTGGCGCCCTACGGGACGCCGCGCTACGCCCCGCTCATCCGGGAGCGGCTGATCGACGTCAAGCCGGACGGCTCGTTCCGCCTGGATCTGCGCCACTTCACCTTCCAGTACGGACGGACCATGGTCGGCCGCGCCTTCGAGGAGCTGTTCGACGGGCCGCGCCGGACACCGGAAGGCCCGCTCACGGACCGGGAGTTCGACCTGGCGGCCTCGGTGCAGCAGGTCACCGAGGAGGTGATGCTGCGGCTGGCCCGGACGGCGTTGGCGCGTACCGGGGAGCGGCGACTGTGCCTGGCCGGCGGCGTCGCGCTCAACTGCGTGGCCAACGGCCGGATCCTGGCCGAGGGGGTCGCCGACGAGGTGTGGGTCCAGCCGGCCGCCGGGGACGCGGGCGGGGCGCTCGGCGCGGCCCTGGCCGAGTCGCACCGCCGGGGAGCGCCCCGCGCCCATGTGGGGCGCGGCACCGACGCGATGGCGGGGGCGCTGCTCGGCCCCGGCTGCACCGAGGAGGAGGTCGAGGAGTTCCTGACCCGGGGCGGATACCCCGCCGTGCGGCTGCCGGAGCGGGAGCTGGTGCGGCGGGTCGCGGCGGAGCTGGCGGCGGGAAAGGTGGTGGGCTGGTTCCAGGGGCGGATGGAGTTCGGACCGCGGGCGCTGGGCAATCGCTCCATCCTCGCCGATCCGCGCGATCCGGCCATGCAGTCCACCCTCAACCTCAAGACCAAGTTCCGGGAGTCCTTCCGCCCGTTCGCGCCCGCGGTACTCGCCGAGGACGCCAAGGACTGGTTCGACCTGGCGCAGGAGAGCCCGTACATGCTGCTGACCGCGCAGGTCGCCGCGGCACGGCGGCGGGAGTGCGAGGGCGCACCCGAAGGGGCCACGGGCCTGGACCTGCTGCGGGTACCCCGCTCGACGATCCCGGCGGTCACCCATGTCGACGGCTCGGCCCGGGTGCAGACCGTGTCGGCCGAGCGCAACGCACGGTTCCATGCGCTGCTCACCGCCTTCCGGGACCGCACCGGCTGCCCGGTGCTGGTGAACACCTCGTTCAATGTGCGCGGGGAGCCGATCGTGCGCGACGCCGAGGAGGCGTACGCCTGCTTCATGCGCACCCAGATCGATCTGCTGGTCCTCGGCGACTTCCTGCTGGACAAACGGGACCAGCCCGAGTGGCGGGAGGAGGGCGACTGGCGTGCCGCGATCCCGATGGACTGAGCGGCTGCGGCACCTGGCCCTGGCCGCCCTGTACTTCGCGGTGGTCACCCCTGCCGGGCTGTGCGTACGGGCGGTGCAGGACCCGCTGCGGCGTTCCTGGGACGACCGCCGGACGAGCTATCTGGACCGCCCCACCGGGCCCGGCCAAGACCGGGTGAGACCCGCCCCCTCGCCCCCTGACACGCCGTGACCGACGCGCACCGGGCGCGGTGCGGTCCGCACGGACGTCGTGGCTCGGCGGCTTGCCTACCGGCCGCCGGGTTCCCTGGCCGAGGTCACCACCACACGACGCGTACCGAGGACGAGAACGCGGGATGCGGCCTCGGTGAATCCGCACTCCGCCGCCCAGGCACTCGCCTCCTGCGCGGTCCGGGGCAGCGGCACATCACGGGCGAGGTGTACCGAGAAGCGCTCCGACGGACGGAAGTGCGTGGCCAGCGGCAGCGTGAAGCCCACCCGGCCGCCCGGGCGCAGGGCGCGCCGCCAGTCGGCCAACGCCCGGCGCCCCAGGAAGTGCAGCGAGGACGCGCAGAGCACGACGTCGAGGGAGTGATCGGCAACCGGCAGCGGTACGGCATCGGCGACCCGCCAGTCGATCGCCGTGTCCGGTACCAGGCCCGCGGCACGGGCCCGGCCCGCCTCGACCATCCCGGGAGACAGATCGACGGCCAGGACGGGGCGCGCGGTCTCGGGCCGGCTCCGCGCGAGTTGCCGGGCGACGGCTCCCGCTCCGCACGCCACGTCGGCGACCTCGTCGCCCGTATCAGGGGCCACCCACGCGATCAGCGCCCGGGCGATCTCCTCGTGGTGCCGGTGATCGTAGCTGTCGGCCAGCTCGTCGAAGGCCCCGGCCAGCGCCGCGCTCTGTATCACCGTCCGATCCTATCCGCCGCGCACCGCCCAGGGGCCGACGGCGGGGCGAGGCGTCGCGGGATCCGCCCTGCCCCTCCCGACACCCACCCCCCGGGCACGTCATCTCCCAGCTGCCAGCTCCCGTTCCACGACCGCCCGGAAACCGTGCGGCGGGCGTCCGGTGAGGCGCTGCACGGTGTCGGTGGTGCGGTCCTCGGCCCCCTCGGCGATGGCACGATCCATACCGGCCAGCATCGCGGCGAACTCCGCCGGCATCTGGAGGGCCAGACGGTCACGCAACTGCTCGTATGTCAGCGGACGATGGACCACGGGGCGGCCGGTCACCTCCCCGATGACGGTCGCGATGTCGTCGTGGCCGAGCGCCTCCGGCCCGGTGAGGATCAGGTCGCTGTCGGGCGCGTGGTCGTCGGTCAGGGCATGTACGGCGACGGCGGCGATGTCGTCGGCGTCGACGAACCCGACCCGGCCGGTGCCGGTAGCGGTCAGGATCACGCCGTCCTCACGGATGCTCTGGGCATGGCCGTGCGTGCCGGTGAAGTTCTGCATGAACCAGGAGGGCCGCAGCACCGCCCACTGCTCGAACAGACCGGGCAGGGCCTGATGCACCGCTCCCACCGCCGGGCCCCCTTCGGGGATGGCCGAGGAGCTGAGGAGCACCACGCGGCGGACGCCGGCGGCGCGGGCCCGCTGGAGGAAGGGCAGCATGACCGCGGCCGGGTCCGGATCCCCCACGGGCGGCACGAGGTAGGCGCGGTCGGCTCCACCGAGCGCGTCGTCGAAGGTGGTGGGCTCGTACCAGTCGAAGCGGACCGGTTCCGCGCCCGCGACCGGGGTGGCGCGGCGGCTGGCGGCCTTGACGCGGTGGCCGGCGGCGGTCAGTCGTGCCACCGTACGACTGCCTGTGGTGCCCGTGGCGCCGACGACGAGGGTGGTGCCGGTGCCGGTGCCGGTGCCGGTGTCTGTGCCTGAGCTTTCGCTGGTGCCGTTCATCGGGCGTCGCTCCTGGTGAAGTCCATGCCGGGGGTGTGGACGGCGAGGGGGTTCCAATAGTCGCGGTAGGAGGTGAAGCGTCCGTCCTGCACGGACACGACGGCGATATAGGTCATGTCGAAGGAGCCGCCGGTCTCCACCAACCGGCCGACGCCGCGCATCTCGACCACGATGGTCTCGGGGGCGGTGGTCTGGTGGATCCGCACATCGGGGAAGTCGTGCAGGTCGATGTGGTCGGGATAGTCGCGCATATAGGCGGCGATGGCCTCCCTGCCGTCCAGCCGCTCGGGCCAGCCCGGGGGAGCGAAGGGGAACTCCATGACCCCGTCCTCGGCCCACAGCCCGACCCAGGCGGGAATGTCCTTGTCCAGCAGAAGCCGCAGGCTGCGGCGGTACAGATCTGCCGGCGAGGTGTGCGCAGGCACGAGCCCGGACGTGAGCCCAGGTATATGTCCAGCTTCAGGTCCAGGCGTAGGGCCAGGCATGAGTCCTCCGTCGCGTAAGATGACGATGCGGACCGACGGTCCGCTTCTGAAGATACGGACTACCGGTCCGGATCGCAACTGGAGGAACGACATGACCGAGCGCAGCCCGCGCAAGGACGCGGTGCGCAACCGTGCGGCCGTCCTCGCGGCCGCCGACACCCTCTTCGCCCGCTGCCAGAGCCCGGAGGAGGTCACCATGGCCGATATCGCGGCGGCGGCCGGTGTCGGCAAGGGAACGCTCTTCCGTGCCTTCGGCGATCGCACCGGGCTGATCCGAGCGCTGTGTGAAGCACGCCTCGAACCGATCAGGGCCGCCGTCGAAGAGGGCCCGCCGCCCCTGGGGCCCGCCGCCCCGCCGCTTCAGCGGGTACCGGCCCTGCTCGACGCCGTCCTGTGCTTCAAGCTCGACAACCGCCACCTCGCACTGGCCCTGGAGCAAACCGGCAGCGACAGCCCCTACCGCACCGCACACTACGAGCGATGGCACACCCTGCTCCGTGACTTGCTGGAGCGGATTCCGGGCCCGAGCGACAGCGACTTCACCGCCCACGCCCTGCTCGCCGCCACCCGAGCCGACCTCGTCGAATACCTGGCCGGCGAAAAGCACCTGTCCCGCGAGGAAATGCGGGGGCAGCTGGCAGCCTTCACCGCCGGAGTGCTCGGCGCCCGTGGGTAGCGGACACTTGGAAGAACGGTGGCGGCCGCTTGGTCTCCGGTCCGACAGACGCGCCCTCGCCCAGCCGGCCCATTGCCGCCACTGCGCCTTCGCCCCTCCCTCAAACAACAACTGCCCTACGCCCACGGGCAGTTAGTGCCGCCACCAAGGGCTCCCTCGCCCTTCAGGTGGAAGCGCCGTTCATCCGCTCGGGGGAGCCGGATGCTTCTGAGGAAGGAAGTGTGGGTCGCCGGCCCCGGACACCATGGAATCCATGAGCGCAGGAGCCGCCCCCCGCTTCGGGACCTGGGTGGACCCACCGGCGCTCACCGACGTCACGCACCCAGCGCGTGACAACGAGCCAAAGGGACACACATGCGTATCCGTCACATGGCCGCTGCGGGCGTGGCCGTTACCGCACTCACGCTCGGTGCCGCTCTGCCGGCCGCTGCCGACAGCCACGCGACCGTCGCCGGTGCCCAGCGAGTGGTCAAGAAGGTCAGGGTCTACCAGGACGCCAGCTTCGAGAACAGGCGCACGACGTTCACCCATAACGTGAAGAACCTGAAGGACGAGGGCTGGAACGACACCATCAGCTCCGCCAGGAACCTGGGCAACCGCACGGTCACCTTCTACTCGGACGCCGGCTACATGGGCGCCAGCTTCTCCCTGAAGCCGCACCACAACGAGGCTCACTTCGGCCGCCACAGCGGTATGAGCGACGCCACGAGCTCCATTGAGTTCAGCTGACAGCAGGTCCGTTCAGCAGGGCACTGCTGGCGGGCGGGGTGCGGCGACCGGGGCCGCACCCCGCCCTACCTGCCACCGCACCTTCTCCACATACCGCGCAAGCACGACGAGAGGCAATCATGTCGCTCTCCCGCGCCCGGGCCACCACCGCGCTCACACTGCTGCTCCTGGCCACCACCGCCTGCACGGCTGCGGAGCACGAGTCCACGCCCGCCCCGCACTCCCCGTCCGCGTCCCGGCAGACCGAGCAGCTCCGGCTGCCCCTGGACGCCTATACGTCGACCGTGGCCGAGACCCACGTCGTGGAGGACGCACAGGACATCCTCATGCGCCGGTGCATGAACGACCTGAACAGGGAGTGGAAGACCCTGCCGCCGGTGGACCCCCAGGACACCAGGCCGCCGAACCTCCGACGCTACGGAGTCGACGAGGCGAACGCCGTCCGTTACGGGTACCACCTGCACCCCGACCCGCCGTCGGTGGTGCGGCGCAACCGCGCCTGGGACGAGCGGGAGGCGCTCCCCGCCGAGGTGCAGCGCGCGGCCTATGGGCCCTCCGGCACGGGCGGATGCCTCAAGACCGCCCAGCGCCAACTCGTCGGCGGCACCGCCCCACCCGACGACCACGCCTTCAACCAGCTGACCGGCACCGCCCTGGAGAACTCCCGGCGGGCCCCCGAAGTACGCGACACCCTGCGCAAATGGCACGCATGCATGGCGAAGGCGGGCTTCGACTACCCGGACCCCTATGCCGCGGCCGGCGATGAGCGCTGGGAGGCCGCCGAGCCCACAGCCACCGAACGCGCCACCGCGCGGGCCGATGTGGCCTGCCAGAAGTCGACGAAGTTGGTGAAGGTATGGGCGGCGACCGAGACCCGCATCCAACGCCGTCTGATCCGGCAGAACACCGACCGTCTGCGTGAGGCGAAAGCCCGCCAGGACCGCTGGCTGACGGCCGCCCGCAGTGTCCTGGACCGTGCGGGCGGCTGAGGCGGAACCACGCCGCGCCCGGGGTGCTTGCCACAGCAGGCCGGCCCGTGGCCCCCCGCCCACAACTGCCTGCGTCTTGGATGCGGTTCTAAGGTGTTGTCGTGATCAACATCCACAGCACCCTTGCCCGCATCATCGAACGGGTGCCACCGCCCGCCGCGACGGTCCATGCACGCGGCGACTGGGTCGATGCGGAGCGGGCGCTGGGTACCCGGCTACCGGACGACTACAAACAGCTGGTCGAGATCTACGGCCGCGGTGATTTCTGGGGCGCACTGTGCCTGTGCACCCCGTTCGGCGACGAGAACCCGGTCCGACTCGAAGCGAACCTCCTGGAGGACTTCGGTCCGATGCGCGAGCGCTGGCCCGAGGACCACCCCTACCGCTTCTTCCCGGAGCCGGGCGGACTGCTCACCTGGGCAGTGACCGACGCCGCGGCGCAACTGTGCTGGCTGACCGAAGGGCCGCCCGAGTCCTGGCCGGTGGTGATCTGGTCACGGGACAACGACTACGAGCGTTTCGACTGCGGGGCCGCCGCCTTTCTCGACGGGTGGGTCGGCGGCCGCATCAGCTCCGAACTCCTGCACCACGCACCGGACATCGCCCCCTGGTTCGACGCCGCGACAGAACGCGATCACGTCTACGTCCGCCTGGACGAAGGACACCTCCCCTACGCCGAGCGCCTTCGGATTCTGCGCGACACGCTCGCCCCCACCTCGGACCGCGGCGGCTACGAGTACAACGGCAGCCGGCAGGACCACTTCGTCGTCACCGAGACCGGGTGGCAGCTGACGTATGAGACGGCCTACGCGCATCAGCTCCGTATCGCCTTCCCGCCCACCGACAGTGAGCCGGCCCGCCGCGCGGTCCTTCGCGCCGTCGACCGGATGGGGTGTGCCGTGCGGTCCATCGAGACCGTCCACGGCAGGTCTTCCTGGGCATCTGGCCCCGCCCCATCGGACCGGTCCTAGAGCCGCTACGGGCGCGGACGGCCGGCGGTCCAGCCCGGGATGGTCGGCAGCACCTTCTCGGCGACGCGGAGCAGCGCCTCGTCGTCGGGCATGCCCCCGTCCTGGCGCCAGACGGCGAGTTCGAAGGAGCCGCCGCGGTCCTTCGCGTCCTTGGCGATCACCAGGGTGCGGGCGATGCCGCCGGGGCCGGTGTCGGTATTGCTTGCCTTGCCGTCGCTGAGGTCGAAGCTGATGGCGATGGTCCGGTCCGAGTAGAGCACCGCCGGGCGTCCCAGGATCGTTTTCGCCTGTGCGGTCTCGCCCAGCAAGCCGGCCGACCGGGCCACGCGTTCATGGTCGTACGACGCCGAGAGCTTCACGGAGTAGGTCTCCAGCTGGACGGTCGACTCGGGGGTGGCGATCTTGGTGCCGCCGGCGAGTTTGACATAGCTTTCGCTCCCCCCGGCGGTCTTCGCGCGTTCTTCGGGCGTTCCGAGGAGCGCCGGCAGGTCCCGGCGGTTGAGTGCGGTGCAGAGCTGCGCACCGGAGACCCGCTTCGAGGACGGGGCGTCATGCGTGGGGGAACAGGTGGCCGGTTTGCGGTCCTCGGGCGTCTGCGGGGAGGTGTCCCCGAGCCCGCGCAGCCCCCACATGCCGCCGACGACGACGGTGACCAGCGCTACCGCCGCGACGGTTTGGGCGCCCGCACCCATGCCCTTCTTCGATGTCGCGAAATCGTCGACCATGTCCCCCACTTCCCCGTTCGCGCCTGATGAGCGCTGGGGGAGCGTAACCGGTGATCGTTTTGCTGGGAAGTGAATACCGAGAACCAGAACCGAGGGCCGAGGACGTCCAGGGCACGGCGGACGAACTCGTCGGATGAACTCGACGGGTGGGCTGGACGGATGAACGCGATGCGTGATCTCGGCGGTTTCGTGGGGTGCGCTCTGGAGAGGCGCGTGATGCGGGGGTGTGGCTACGGAAGGAGGCAGCGTGGCGGACCAGGCCGGCAGCGCGGGGACGACGGGCGGACCGGACGGGGCGAGTGGGGAGAGTGGGGCGAGTCGTCGGACGATGCTCGCCGCCACCGTGGCGACCGGGCTCGGGCTCCTCGCCGGATGCGGTGGATCGGCAGCACCGGACGATCCGGCCAACGGTGCGCCGCCGCCCCCACGGGCGTCGGGACCGACGGGGTCGACAGGTCCGGCCCGAACCTCGAAGCCCTCGGCCTCCGCGGAGCCTTCCCCTTCCGCCTCCGCGGAGCAGTCCCGTTCCGCGTCCGCCGGATCCGGTCGGCACGGATCACATCGCCGACCCGAACTCCCGCGTGGTGGAAGGGAGTTGTTCCCCCGATACCGGCTGGTGGGCTTCTGCGGGGTGCCCGGCGCGGCGGCGCTCGGCCGGCTCGGCATAGGCGACGTGCGGGCCCGAGCCGCCGAGGTGGAGAAGGTGGCGCACGGGTACGCCGCCGGGCGCGAGCCGCTGCCGGTGCTGGAACTGCTGGCGACGGTCGCCAATGCGTCGGCCGGACCCGACGGCAGCTACCGTTCGCGGACCCCGGCCGCCACGATCCGGCGCTTTCACACCGTGGCCCGCGAGCGGCGCGCGCTGCTGCTGCTGAACATCCAGCCCGGCCGCGCGGCACCCCTGGACGAGGTACGGGCGCTGCGCGAGTGGCTGGTCCATCCCGATGTCGGCATCGCACTCGACCCGGAGTGGGAGATGGGGGCCGGCGAGGTGCCGGGGAGGAAGTACGGGCACACCAGCGGACAGGAGTTGACCCGCGTCGCCCGCTATCTCTCCGGCCTGGTGGCCAGGTACGACCTGCCGGAGAAACCGCTGGTCTTCCACCAGGTCGCGGCGTCCGTCGTACGGGCGGAGCCCACGCTGCGGCCGCAGCCCGGCGTCGCGCTGATCAAGAGCGTCGACGGGATCGGCTCACCGGGGCTGAAGCGGGGCACCTGGCGCCGGCTCGTGGCGCGGCTGCCCGACGGCGTGCACTCCGGTTTCAAGCTGTTCTACGAGGAGGACGCGGAGGGGAGCCGCTTGATGACCCCGAAGGAGGTCCTCGCACTCACCCCGCGGCCGGAGTACGTGATGTACGAGTGAAGGTGAGGGGGTGCGGGGAGGACCTGTCTCGTCGTCACCTTGTCATTGACGAATGGACGTCACTTCCGGGCGTGCTTTTTCGGTGTCGTGCGCTGGAGCGATCGGTTATGCGTCGGTCGGCCGGGGGATGAGGCGTTCCGCGGCGGAGCGGGCCGCGGCCAGCGCCCCGGCGCGGTCGCTGCCGCGCTGGCCGAGGACGACCCGGGTGCTCAACCCGTCGAGCAGCGCCAGGAGTTCGGAGGCGCGCGCCGATACGTCCAGCGGTGCGAACCGTCCGCGTTCCACGCCCTTGGACAGCAGCGACTCCAGGTCGTCCTGCCAGCCCTGGTCCATCTCCTCCTGGGCCTGGTGCAGCGACTCGTTCGACGGCGTACGGGCCCAGAGCTCGATCCACAGCATCCAGCGGGCGTCGCGGGGGCCGCGCGGCAGGTACAGATCCAGGAACAGGTCGAGTTTGCGCTCGGCGGACAGTCGGCGGGTCAGCAGTGCCCGCCGCTCCTCGGTGAGGGCGGCCTCGCTCCAGCGCAGGGCCTCCAGCAGCAGGAGGTCCTTGCTGCCGAAGTAGTACAGGATGTGGCCGCCGCTGGTGCCCAGGCGCTCCGCGAGGGCGGACATGGTGAGCCCGGCCAGGCCGTCCTCGGCGATGGCCGCCATGGCTTCCTCAAGCATCCGTTCCTGGGCGATATGCCCGTCCCGCCGCCGTGCCGCCCGTGCCACCCGTATCGCCCCTGCTCTTTGTTCTGCGCCGTCCCGGATTTCCCGGTCTCCCGTGACGTACCGGCTTCGCCTGTGACGTCCTCCTGTGCGTCGAACCCTATCCACGAATTCGCGCAGGGGGCTTGACGGGCGGGGGAGTGGTCGCACACCTTGAATGCCGTTCTAAAAGTTAGAACGGCATTCAAGATCTGGATCCGGCAGGGAAGGGCGGTGTGCGGATGGCACAGCAGCCGAACGCGGACACGATCGGGACGACGGGGACGGGTGGCGCATCCGCACCCGCCGCCCGCGCGGACGGCGACCCCACCGCCACCGACGAGGTGTTCCGGGTCGAGACCCACGGCATCGATCCGATCCCCGACGACGAGCGGCACGGCAGCGCCAAGGACCTCTTCTGGCTCTGGTTCGGCTCCAACCTCACCTTCACCTACGTGATCAACGGCGCCCTCGCGGTCGGCTTCGGGCTCTCCTTCTGGCAGGCGACCGCGGTCGTGGTCCTCGGCGGGCTGTCGTTCTTCGCGATCAGCGCGGCGGGTCTGAGCGGGGTCCGTACCGGAACCGCCACCCTGGTCATCTCCCGTGCCGCCTTCGGCGTCCGCGGAAACTGGCCGGCCGGACTGCTCAACTGGGTGGTCAGCATCGGCTACACCATCGTGAACACGGTCGTCGGCACCCTCGCCCTGGAGGCGTTCTTCGCCGACCTCGGCTGGCAGGGCGGCAACCTCGCCCGTGCGCTCGCGCTCGCGGTGACCCTCGCGCTCACCTTCGTGGTGGCGATGTGGGGCCATGCCACGGTCCAGTTCGCCGAACGCTGGATGGCCTACATCCTGGCCGTCGGCTTCGCCGCGCTGCTGGTCTTCGTCCTGCCCGGAGCGCACCTCACCGCCCGGGACGGCGCCCCCGGAGCCGCGGGCTGGAGCCTGGCGTTCGTGGTGATGCTCGCCGGGCCGTTCTCGTACGTGCCGATGCCCGCCGACTACACCCGATATCTGCCGAAGACGACGTCACTGCGCGCCCTCACCTGGAGCGGTGCCCTCGGCGGTTTCCTGTCCTCCGTCGCGCTCGGCGTCATCGGCGTGGCCGCGGCGAGCCGGACGGATATGGCCGACGCCGTCGCCGGGACGGAGCGGCTGCTGCCCGGATGGTTCCAGCCGGTCTTCCTCGCCCTGGTCCTCCTCGGCTCGGTCACCAACTCGATCATCACTCTCTACTCCTCCTCGCTGAACCTCCAGGTCCTCGGCATCCCCTGGAGCCGGGCCAAAGCCATCGTGATCAGCGCCGCCGTCACCGCCCTCGGCTCGCTCGGCGCCCTCTTCCTCACCGACTTCACCGAGTCGCTGCTCTCCTTCCTCTCCCTGCTGATCATCGTCTTCGCCCCCTGGGGCGGTGTCTTCCTCGCCGACATGCTGCTACGCCGCTGCCGGTACGACACCGCGGCGCTGCACTCCGGGCGCGCCGGCGCGTACTGGTACCGCTCCGGCTACCACCCGGCGGGGCTGGCCGCACTGCTCGCCGGGATGCTCTTCGCCGCCCTGACCTGCGACTCCGAGCTGTGGACGGGCCCCCTGGTCGCGCCGTTGGGCGGTGCCGACCTCACCTTGGCCGGCGCGGTCGTCTCCGGCCTCGCCTACTGGGCGCTCGCCGGGCGCGGCCTGTCCGCCACGACACCGGCCGCCTGATACGCCCCCTGTCCCGTCCTGCCTCACCTCACCTCGCCTCACCCACCTCGCCCCTCTTCCCCCTACGTGCCACCGGGAGCCTCACCCTCATGACCCGTACCACCCCGCCCGCCGCCCCCGCCGAACTGGTCCTCACCGGGGCCCGTATCCACACCGTCGATCCCGCCCTGCCCGAGGCCGAGGCACTCGCCGTGCGCGACGGCCGGATCGTATGGCTGGGCACGGGCGCGGACGCGGCGGCGTGGACCGGTCCGGACACCCGGGTGATCGACGCCGGCGGTCGGCTGGTGCTGCCCGGCTTCATCGACGCCCACAACCACGTCCGGCTCGGTTCCGACGACGCCTGCGTCCAACTCGCGGGCGCGCGCACCCTGGAGGCGATCGACGAGCGCATCCGCGCCTGGCGCACCGCCCACCCGGACGCCGAGTGGATCGAGGCCGAGGGCTTCGACTACTCGGCGATCCCCGGCGGCCGGATGCCGCGCGCCGGCGACCTCGACCCGGTCACCGGCGACACCCCCGCCTTCGTCCTGAGCTACGACGTGCACACCGCCTGGCTGAACACCGCGGCCCTGCGCCGCCTCGGCATCGACCGGAACCGGACGAGCCTGCCCTTCGGTGAGGCGGAGACCGACCCGGAGACCGGCGAACCCACCGGATTCGTCAAGGACTTCGCGATCAAGGGCCTCTCCCGCGCCGGACACCGCGCCCTGAAGGAACTCGGCGTGCCCTGGGCCTCGGCCGACCGCCAGTACGGGCGCCTCGCCAAGAGCCTCGACGACGCCATCGGCTTCGGCCTCACCACCGTCGTCGAACCCCAGAACTCCCTGGACGACCTCGCCCTCTTCGAGCGCGCCCGTGCCGAGGGCCGGCTGCGCTCCCGGATCGTCGCGGCGCTCTTCCACCCGCGCGGTACCACCGCCGCCGACCTCGACGACTTCGCCGAGGCGGCGCGCCGCCACCGCGACGACCGGCTGCGCGTCGGCCCCCTCAAGCTCTATATCGACGATGTGGTCGAGCCGCGGACGGCCGCCCTCCTGGAGCCCTATGCGGGCTGCCGCCACCACCGGGGCGAGACCTTCTACCCCGCGGAGGAGTTCGGCGACCTGCTGACCGGGTTGGACGCCCGCGGCTTCCAGTGCTTCGTCCACGCCACCGGCGACCGGGGCATCCGCACCGTCCTCGACGCGGTCGAACGGGCCCGCACGGTCAACGGGCCGCGCGACGCCCGCCACCAGGTCGTGCACGTCGAATGCCTCGACCCCCGCGACACCCCGCGCTTCGCCGAGCTGGGGGTGGTGGCCTGTATGCAGCCGCGGCACTGCGCCCCGGAGATCGCCGGACCCGGTCAGGACTGGGCGCAGAACGTCGGCCCGGAGCGCTGGCACAAGGCATGGCCGATGCGCAGCCTGCACACCGAGGGCGCCGTACTGGCCTTCTCCAGCGACTGGAACGTCGCCGAGATGGACCCGATGATCGGCATCTACACGGCGGTCACCCGGCAGCCGCTGGCGGGCGGTGCGGCCTGGCAGCCGGAGGAGACGGTGAGCGTCGAGACCGCGGTGCACGCGTACACGATGGGCTCGGCGTACGCCAACTTCCTGGAGGAGGACCGGGGCTCGCTGACCGTCGGCAAGCTGGCCGACTTCGTGGTCCTCTCCCGGGACATCCTGCGGACCGGGCCGGAGGACATCCCCGGCACGGTCGCGGAGACGGTAGTCGTCGGCGGGGAGATCGTGCACCAGAGGTGACGGGGAGATCGTGCACGAGAGGTGACGGGAAGGTCGTGGATGAGAGGCGAGGGGGAGATCGTGCACTACGAGGACGACCTGGTGGAGGTCATGAACCACTGCGCGGCCGCGCTGCGGCGGGAGTGCGCCATGCCGGACGCGGCCGACCAGCCCGCGGGGGAGGAGCGCGCGGAGGACTTCATCACCGGCCCGCCCGCCAAGGCGGAGAGCCGCCCCTTCCCACCCGTCAGCCGGCCCGGCTCCGTCAGGGGGTGACGTCCGAGTCGGCCGGGCCGGATGGATCCGTCAGCCGCACTGCCAGGTGAACATCGCGCGGTCGAAGCGGGCCTCGGCCAGGTCTTCGGGGCGTATCAGCCAGTAGAGGGCACCACAGTCGCCCCACATCATGTCGGCGTCGTCGTCCGAGTCGAACTGGGCGAGCAGCACCCAGCGGAGAGCCTCCTCGTCGATGCGGGGATCGTCCCACGGCGGGCTGCCCAGCGCGCCGCGGGCGACCTCGAACTCCACTTCGGCCTGCACGGGTGTCGCGTGGCCGCCGAGGCGGTGCTCCGTGCCCTCGCAGTGGTCCCACAGGGCGTCCGCGAACTCCTCGTCGTGCAACGGGTGGTCTTCGGGAAGCTGCGCGAACTCCCGGTGCATCACCGGATGCTCGGGGAACGGCGCCGTCTCCTCAACCCGCGCCGTCACCGCTACCTCGGGGTACGGCCGAATCCCTGCCGGCGCGGTCCGTTCGGCGACCGGAACGTCCGCCGGTATGTACAGCACCCGCGCCCCCGCCCAGCTGTCGGGCTCATCGGGCGCGACCACCGCACAGCCGTCGTCCAACTGCCCGTCGAAGTAGAAGAAGGCCAGCGTCCCGTCTGCCGGCAGGGCGATGTCGAGGGCGGCGGAGGGGAGCGCGGCACAGTCGAGCGCGGCGACGAAGGAGAGCGGGCCGTGCCCCTCCCACACGGGCCACTCCTGGCTCTCCGGAAGCTCGGGCAGGCCGCCGAGCCGACCCACGACTGGCCCCGTATCCGCACCGGTACCGCTACTCGTACTCGTACTCGTACTCGTACTCGTACTCGTACTCGTGCCCGTGGCCTTCTCCAGGCGCAGGCTCGGCCGCAGCAGGCCGATCCACCGCTCGGCGATCTCGGCGGGCAGGTGCTCGTGGGCGAGCGTGTGCAGCGGTTCAGTGGTGCGCTGTGTCATGGGAACGATGATGCACCGAGCCACTGACAACGGCCGCAGAGCCCGGACTCGGTGGCCGTCCGGGCCCGAGACGTCAGGGGGTGTTCAGGTAGGCGAGGACCGCGAGGACGCGGCGATTGCTGTTGTCGTCATCGGTGATGCCGAGTTTGCCGAACATGGAGGTGGTGTATTTGCTGATGGCGCTGTCGCTGAGGAAGAGCCGTCGGCCGATGGCCTGATTGGACAGCCCTTCGGCCATGAGGCCGAGCACGGAGTGTTCGCGTTCCGTGAGCTGCCCCAGTCGCCGGTTCGAGGGTCCGCTGGACAGCAGCTTCGCGATGACGGCCGGGTCCATGGCGGTCCCGCCCCCGGCGACCCGCTCCAGGGCGTCGACGAACTGGTCGGCGTTGAACACGCTGTCCTTGAGGAAGTAGCCGATGCCACCGGAGCCATCGGCCAAGAGCTCGCGGGCGTAGAGCTGTTCGACGTACTGCGAGAGGATCAGCACCGGCAGTCCGGGCAGTTCGCGGCGCGCGGCCAGGGCCGCCCGCAGCCCCTCGTCCGTCTGGGTCGGCGGCATGCGGACGTCGACGACGGCGACGTCCGGCCGCCACTTCAGCAGCGCGTCGAGCGTCTCGGGGCCGGTGGTCGCGGTCGCCACCACCTGATGTCCGTACGCCTCGATGAGGCGGACCATCCCGTCGCGCAGGAGGTAGAGGTCTTCGGCTACAACGATTCGCATGGCACGACCATCCTTGCACGGGTCGGACCGCCCACCGGGCTGCTGATCTCCAGAGTGCCGTCGAAGACCGCGAGGCGGCGGCGCAGCCCGGCGAGCCCACCGCCGGTTCGCTCGTCGGCCCCGCCCTGACCGTCGTCCTCGACATCAACGACGATGTCGTTGCCGTCCCGGGAGACGATGATGCGCGCCCGGGTCGCGCGGGCGTGCTTGACCGCGTTGGTCATCAGCTCGGCGACTCCGAAGTACAGGGCGGACTCGATCGGCGGGTCCAGGCGCAGCGTCACCTCGGCGCTGAGCGCCGCTTCGAGCGGGCTGTCCAGCGCAAGCGCGCGCAGCGCGTCGATGAGCCCCCGGTCGTTCAGCACCGGCGGGTTGATGCCCCGGACCAGTTCGCGGAGTTCGGTCAGCGACGTGGCAGCGCCGGCTCGCGCCTCGCGCAGCAGCTCCTTGGCCCGCTCGGGGTCGGTCTCCATCAGCTTCTCCGCGGTGGCCAAGGAGAGCCCGAGCAGGACCAGGCGCGCCTGTGCCCCGTCGTGCAGGTCCCGTTCGATCCGGCGGATCTCGGCGGCCTGCGCGACCGTGGTGTCCGCGCGCTGGGCGGTCAGCTCGTCCACCCGCTCCGCCAGCGCCATCTCGGGCGACGGGCGCAGGAAACGGACGGCCACCGGCTCGACGGGTCGCCAGGCGTACGGGGCACCGGCGACGGCCACGACCAGACCGAGCGCCCCTATGACGCGTGCGGCGGGCTCCGACTGGCCGAGCCCGAGGACCGCCGCGACCAGGGCGGCCGGCGGGAGTGACGCGACCACACCCGCAGTGAGCGGCGCGATGGCCGTGAACCGCAGGTCGCGCCAGTTGGCGGGGTCGCGCCACCGGACCCGCCACCTCTGGTCCATGAGAGCGTCGCGGCTGGTGCGCTCGTAGCCGAAGCCGTTCCACCAGTACCCGGTGGACAACTGCGTCACCGGTCCGGCCTGCCGGTATCCGGAGGGGATCTCGGTGGCGGTCCACTTCGCGACGAGGCGGCGGACCATCTGGCAGACCGGGCGGGACAGGGCGAGCGTGCCCACGCTCACCAGCACGAGCGGCGCCAGCCACGACCACGGGTTCGCCGCCCCCCACCAGATCCCCAGGGCCACGGCGGCGGCCCATACGGCCGGCACCAGCAGGGTGACGACCGCCACCATGCACGCTCGCACGAACCCCACGCAGGCGCTTGCCACCCACGTCATCAGCTGTCGCATGTCTCTTCCTTCTCACTTCGGCTCGGTGAGTCCACTGTGCGCCGACCGGAGCCGGATTCCGCACGGATCGGCTCGGGAGTGGGTCCAGCCCCACCCAGCCGTACGTCCAGGCCGATACCGCGCCACCCATGCGCTTCCTAACGTCGACATCACACCGGAGATCGCACCGGAGTCCACATCGGACATCGCACCGGAGATCGCACCGGACACGCGACAGATGACGCACCAGACGACGCACAAAGACAACGCACAAAGACAACGCAACGGAAGACGGAGACATGGAAACCACCCAGCGCACCACGGTCGAGCCCACTCACCTGAACCGCACCGACACCCACCCGGCCTTCGGCAAGGTGAAGGTCCTCGTCGCCGTCTACGGCGTGCTGAGTGCCGCGGTCCTCGTCACGGTCGCCGTCCTCGCGCTCACCGCACAGCCGGTGACCTCGTTCATGTGGGGCCGGTCGGCCGGAGTGCTGGCGAGCGCCGCGGTGACCTACTGGCTGACGGTCCTCGCCGCACGCGGAGCGCGCTGGGCCTATCTGCGCATACGCATCATCACGATCGTCATGCCGCCCGTGATCGTCGCCATCGACACGATCCCCGGTGCCCTCCCGGTGTGGTTCATCGCGATGCAGGGTGCATGTGCGATCGCCCTGGCCGCGGCTGCCTTCCTCGTCAACGGATCCGGACTGCGCACCGCCTTCCCCAAGAAGCGCTGACCCGCCGTCACTTGCTGGACACACCGGCCCGCTGACCCGGTCCGGCCTCCCGGCGCGGGTGCCGGAAGGCTCCTGCTCCCCGCATGGTCCTATCGTCCCTATCGTCGCCAACGGGAAACGTGCGAAGCGCCGGTCCGGTGATTGAACGCAGCCCGCCCGTAGCCCGTACAGATACAGACAGCGGCGGGTTTCGGCCTCCCGGGGCCCGCCCGCCGTACCGCCACCGGGCTTCGTAGGGAAGGACCATCGGGTGCCGCACTTGACGCGCTCTCCTCAGCTGCCGGAGACGGACCGGGCGACGGAGGAGGCGGAGGGCCGGACGCCGGACGAGGGCGGCGCGGAGCCGGCGGTGTCCGCTCCGGCCAAGGATCGGGCGGAGGGCAGGGCGGTCGGCGGGTGGCGCGATCGGCACCCGGCTGCCGCGCGGGTCCTGGCGCGGACGGCAACCGTCCTTTCCGCGGTACTCGTACTCTTCGCCCTGCTCCTGCCCGACCAGCTCTCCGGACTCACACCAGGGCAGTTCGCACGTATCCCGGTGGAG
This sequence comes from Streptomyces sp. NPDC026575, assembly GCF_055567415.1. Classification (NCBI taxonomy): domain Bacteria; kingdom Bacillati; phylum Actinomycetota; class Actinomycetes; order Kitasatosporales; family Streptomycetaceae; genus Streptomyces; species Streptomyces sp. NPDC026575. The sequence goes on along the minus strand of NZ_JBVHQM010000005.1, from coordinate 217,388 downwards.
GGGATCGCCGGTGCCGCTCTGCTGCTCGTGCTGCCGCCGAAGGCGCGGCGCGTGGCGGCGGTGCTCGCCGGGGTGGCCCTCGGCCTGCTGACCGTCCTCGACTTCCTCGACATGGGCTTCTATTCGGTGCTGGCCCGACCCTTCGACCCCGTGCTCGACTGGGGCCTCTTCGGCGACGCCGAGTCCTTCCTCAGGGACTCGGCCGGCGAGGCGGGGGCCATCGGCGCCGTGATCGGCGTGCTGGTCCTCGTCGTCGCCCTGCTGGTCCTCATGACGCTGGCGGTCGTCCGGCTGAGCCAGGTCATCTCCCGGCACACGGCCGCGGCGACGGGCACCACCCTGCTGCTCGGGACGTCCTGGGTCGCCGTCACGGCGCTCGGCGTGCAGATCGCCGGTGTCCCGGTCTCCTCCAGGAACGTTGCCGAGCTGGTCGGCAACCGTGTGGACCAGGTGCGTGCGGACCTCAAGGACGAGCGCGCGTTCGCCGAGGCGGCCGCCGGCGACGCCTTCCACGACACTCCGCCCGACCGACTGCTGACCGGGCTGCGCGGCAAGGACGTCATCTTCACCTTCATCGAGAGCTACGGGCGCAGCGCCGTCGAGGACCCGAAGATCGCTCCGGGGGTCGACGCCGTACTCGCGGACGGGACCCGCCGACTGCGCAAGGCCGGGTTCTCCGCCCGGAGCGCCTGGCTGACCTCGCCGACCGCGGGCGGGGGCAGCTGGCTGGCGCACTCCACCTTGATGTCGGGCCTGTGGATCAACAACCAGCAGCGCTACCGCACCGTCACCTCCAGCGACCGCCTGAGCCTGACCGGTGCCTTCCGGCGCACGGGGGCCTGGCGGACCGTCGGCATCATGCCGGGGGTCACCCGGTCCTGGCCGGAGGGGACGTTCTATGGTCTCGACCGCGTCTACGACTCCCGGAACCTCGGCTACCGGGGCCCCAAGTTCAGCTGGTCGACCATGCCCGACCAGTACAGCCTGTCCGCCTTCGAACGCCTCCAGCACGGCAAGCCGGGCGGTAAGCCCCTGATGTCGGAGATCATCCTGACGTCCAGTCACAACCCCTGGGCGCCGCTGCCCAAGATGCTCGGCTGGAACGAGGTCGGTGACGGTTCGGTCTACAACGCCATACAGAAGGCGGGCAAGAACCCCACGGAGGTGTGGCGCGACCCCGCACAGGTGCCTGTCGAATACGGGCATGCCATCCAGTACTCGCTGCGCAGCCTCATCTCCTACGTGGAGAAGTACGGCAACAAGAACACCGTGCTGGTCTTCCTCGGTGACCACCAGCCCGTTCCGGCCGTCACCGGCGAGCACGCCGGCCGGGACGTACCGGTCGCGATCGTCGCCCACGATCCGGCCGTGCTGGAACGGATCTCCGACTGGGGCTGGCAGACCGGCCTCAAGCCCGGCCCGAAGGCGCCCGTCTGGCACATGGACGCCTTCCGCGACCGCTTCCTGACGTCGTACGGCCCGCACCCCGGCTCCGCCGCGTCGGCACCGACCCGGTAACCGGCGCCCGGCCGGCCGACCGGTTGGACGGCGCCGGCGCTCACCCCGTCCGTACGCTCACCCCCGTCCGTACGCTCACACGGTCCGTACCGTCACGCCCGCGGCGGCCAGCGCCCCGGCCTCGTCGACCGGGGCGGCCTCGTCGGTGACGAGGGTGTGCAGGGCGGCGGCGGGAGCGACGAAGGCGAGGGCGGTACGGGAGAGCTTGGCGCCCTCCGCGACGGCGATGATGCGGCGCGACGAGGCGATCGCGGCGCGCTTGACGGCGGCGTCGTCGAGGTCGTACGCGGTCAGGCCGTCCGCCGCGGTCACCCCGCAGCAGCCGACCACGGCGGTGTCGAAGCGCACGGCGGCCAGCGACGCGGCGGTCAGCGGGCCGGTCAGCGCCAGTTCGCCCGGCCGCGGCCGGCCGCCCGGCACCAGCAGCGTCAGTTGCGGTGCCGCGGCCAGCGCGTTGGCGGCGTGCAGCGAGAGCGGCATCACCGTCAGACGGCGGTGTTGCAGTGCGTGGGCCACTTCCAGGCAGGTGGTTCCGCTGTCGAGGACGACGGACTCGCCGTCGGCGATCAGTTCGGCGACCGCGGCGGCCAGGCGCCGCTTGGTCTCCTGCCCCTCCTGCACCCGCAGCGCGAACGGCGGCTCGTCGCCGCGCAGCAGCAGACTTCTCGCCCCACCGCGGTAGCGCTCCAAGACGCCCTGGTCGGCCAGTACCTCCAGGTCGCGGCGAATGGTCATCTCCGAGGCCCCGGTGAGGGCCGCCAGCTCCGCGACGCCGATGCGGCCGGCCCCGCGTACCGCGTCGGAGATCTGCCTCAGTCGATCCGTGCTCACCATGCCCATATTGAACATCGATTCTGCTCGAATAGCAATCTTTCGAACATCAATCATGTTCGCTATGTTCGTTTGCATGGAGAGAACGCTACGAGCCGGCCGGCTCGCCACCTTCGTCTACTTCGCCCTCAACGGCTTCCTCATGGGGATGTGGGTCGTGCACATCCCCGCCGTCGAGCATCGCGCCGGGGTCGGCCATGCCGTGCTCGGCTGGCTCCTGCTGCTGCTCGGCGCGGGAGCCTTCGCGGGGATGCAGCTCGCCGGCCGGCTCACCGACCGCCTCGGTGCCCGCCGGGTCGTACCGGCCGGCGCGGTGCTGTGCAGCGCCGCGCTCGTCCTGCCGGGACTGGCCGCGAACGGCTGGCTGCTGGGCGTGGCGCTGCTGGTGCTCGGGTTCGGCAACGGTTGCCTGGACGTCAGCATGAACGCCCATGCCGTCCAGGTGGAGCGCGGCTACCGACGGCCCGTCATGTCCGCCTTCCACGCCACCTTCTCCATCGGCGGCGTCCTGGCCGCGTTGGTCGGCGCGCGCACTCTCGACGGCGGCGCGGGACCGGCGGTCACACTCGGCGCGGCGGCTCTCCTGGGCGTCATCGTCTCCGTACTGGCGGCTCCCGCCCTGCTGCACCCCGAGCCCTCTCGCGCCGTGCACGCACCCACGGAGGCACACCCCGACGCGCCGGCCCCCACCGCGGCCCCGGCCCGGCCCCGCACAGCCCGGCGCATTTGGCTGCTCGCCGCGTTGGCGCTGATGCTGATGCTGTGCGAGGGCGTCGCCAACGACTGGAGCGTGCTCCATCTCCGGGACGTCCTGGATGCTCCGGCCGCCACCGCCGCCCTCGCCTACGGTGCCTTCGCCACGGCCATGACCCTGGGCCGTCTGCTGACCGACCGGGTGGCCGCGCGCTTCGGCCCGGTGGCGATACTCCGCTACGGCGCGTCCCTGGCGGCGCTCGGGCTGACGGTGGCGGCGCTGTCCCCGTGGACGCCCCCGGCGCTGGCCGGCTGGACCCTGTTCGGGGCCGGGCTGTCCGGCTGCATCCCCCAACTCTTCAGCGCCGCGGGCCACACCGACCTGGACGCCGCCGGTGCCAATGTCTCGCGCGTCGCCGGCCTCGGCTACCTCGGCATGCTCGCCGGGCCCGCCCTCATCGGCCCGCTGACCCGCCTCGTCCCCCTCAACCTCACCTTCTTCCTGCCCGTGGCGTGCTGCCTCGTCGCCGCCGGCGCGGCGGGCATTCTGCGTACCGCACGTCCCGCCCCCGTCCGCCAGGAGGCCGAAGCCGAGGCCGTATGACCGCAACATGACCACGGCGTGACCACGGCCCTTACCTCAGGCGGATCGGGCGGGCCGCCGAACGGTGGCCCGGCCGGGCGTACACCCGGCCGGGCCGCAGCCCGAGCCGTCGGCAGCGGTCACGCTGTCTGTCGGCCGCCGCGCACGTTCAGAAGCACAACAGGTTCTCCATCCGTACCGGCCTCCCCGGTGGCAGCGCAGGTTCCAGGGCTCGTCCAGGGGGACGTCGGACCAGTCGCATCGGAAGGGGCCTTCCTTCGGCTCGGCGGGGATCCGGCCCGTCAGGTCGAAGGTGGCGACCGGCTGCCCGGGGCGGTGCGCCTCCAGCTCCAGCTCGATGAAGCCGTCGAGGTCCTCGCGGGTCAGGTCGCCGGTGTCGCGCAGTCTCGCTTCGGCTATGTCCCGTGCGGCGGCGAGTGACCTGCGTACATGGCCGGCGTCGGGTGTCGGTCGTCTATCGGGGGCTGTGGGTGCACTGTCGGCGGCGTGTCGGCGGGGCCTGGCACTTTTTCAGGAACGGCCGCCGAAGATCGCCGGGCGGTCCCGACCCCGAGGAGTGCCCATGCCCACCCCCGTCACGATCATCGGCGCCGGACTCGGCGGCCTCACGCTGGCCCGCGTGCTGCACGTCCACGGAATCCCGGTCACGGTCTACGAGGCCGAGCCCTCTCCGACGGCGCGCACGCAGGGCGGGATGCTCGACATCCACGACTACAACGGGCAGCTCGCGCTCAAGGCGGCCGGTCTGATGGACGCGTTCCACGCCATAGTCCTGGAGGGCCGCCAGGCGATGCGGGTCCTCGACCGGGACGGGACCCTCCTGTTCGAAGAAGCCGACGACGGCACGGGGGGCCGCCCCGAGGCGCTGCGTGGCGAGCTGCGACGGATTCTCCTGGACTCGCTTCCGGCCGGCACCGTCCGGTGGGGGCACAAGGTCGACGGCACCCGTGCCCTCGGCGAGGGCCGCTACGAGGTGACCTTCGCCGACGGCGGCACCGTCGTCACGAGTCTGCTGGTCGGTGCGGACGGCGCGTGGTCGCGGGTCCGGCCGCTGCTCTCCACCGCCACACCCGAGTACATCGGCAAGTCGGTCGTCGAGACCTATCTGTTCGACGCCGACACCCGGCACCCGGCCGCCGCAAAAGCGGTCGGTGGCGGGTCGATGATCGCGCCCTCCCCGGGCAGGGAGATCTTCGCCCACCGGGAAAGCGGCGACACTCTGCACGCCTACGTGGGGCTGTCCGAGCCCCAGGACTGGTTCGCCGCCATCGATTTCGCCGATGCCGCCGCCGCGGCCGCGCGGATCGCGGCAGAGTTCGACGGCTGGGCACCGGAGCTCACCGCGCTGATCACCGACGGCGACACCGCACCGGTCCTGCGCCCCCTCTACGCCCTGCCGGCCGAGCACCGGTGGGACCGGGTGCCGGGGGTGACCCTGCTCGGTGACGCCGCCCACCTCGCGGCCCCGAACGGCGAAGGCGCCAACCTCGCCATGCTCGACGGCGCCGAACTCGGCAGGGCCCTCGCCGCGCGCCCCGACGACATCGAGGCCGCGCTCACCGAGTACGAGCAGGCCATGTTCGTCCGCAGCGCCGAGGCCGTCAAAGGCGTCGAGGTCCACGGGAGCGACTCCGGGAACAACACACCCCAGGCCATGCTCAAGATGTTCACCGAGCAGAACCGACAGGCCACTTGAGCCCGGAGCGGCGGACAGCCGCTCGGCGCTCTCGCACCTAGCCGGGCACGCCCATGTGCTGTGTGCCGACGACGGACAGCAGCCGCAGTGCCTCTGCGGACGGTGAGCCGGGGGTGGCGGTGTAGATGACGACCCGCTGGTCCCGGTCGGTGATGTCCAGGACGTCGCAGGCCACCGCGACGGGGCCGACCAGCGGATGCTGGAAGGTCTTGCAGAGGGTGGGCCGGGCGGCCACGTCGTGGGCGGCCCAGAGCCGGGCGAACTCCTCGCTACCGGACAGGAGTTCCTCGACCAGACCGGTCACCTCCGGGTCGTCGGGATAGCGGGCCGCGGCGGCGCGCAGGTGCTGGGCCGAGGTCCGGGCGAACTCCGCGGCGTCCGAGGCTCCGTACAGCCGTCGGCCGTCCCGGTACGGCCCGAGGAAGTGGCGCCGGATGAGGTTGCGGTCGCGGCGCGACAGGGCGGAGAAGTCCTCCAACAGGGCGGTCGCCAGGTGGTTCCAGGCGATGACCTCGTACGTCGCCGACATCACGAGCGCCGCGGCCTCCGGCAGCCGGTCCAGCAGGTCGACGACGCTCTGCCGCACCTCTCGTGACGGCCCGGCAGGGGGCCCGGGCGGGGCACCGGCGAGGTGGTGGAGGTGGTCGCGCTCGGCGTCCGACAGGCGCAGGGCGCGGGAGAGCTGGGCCAGCACCTCCCGGGAGGGGTGCGGGGCGCGAGCCTGCTCCAGCCGCGTGTAGTACTCGGTCGAGATGAACGCCAGCTGCGCCACCTCCTCGCGGCGCAGCCCCGGGGTGCGGCGGCGCGGCCCGGCGGGCAGCCCCACCTCGGCGGGGGTGATCCGCTCACGCCGGCTGCGCAGGAAGTCGGCCAGTTCTCTTCGATTCACCTCCCCAGTGTGCGTGGTGATCGAATCGCCCAGCCAGGTACTGCCGGTGCCTGGATGAGCGGGGCGGTCGGACACAGGCTCGTCGGCATGAACCACACACGCATCACATCCACCACGACCGCGGGCCTGCTCGCCGACAAGGTCGCCTTCGTCACCGGTGCCGGCAGGGGCATCGGTGCGGCCGCGGCGCGGCTGTTCGCCAGGGAAGGCGCCCGGGTCCTGCTCGCGGCCCGTACGGAGTCCCAGCTCAAGGCGGTGACCGAGGAGATCCGGGAAGTGGGCGGGATCGCGGACTATGTGCTGTGCGACCTGTCCGACGCGGCCGGCGTCCGTGCCGCCGTACAGCGGGCCGTGGAGCTGTACGGCCGGCTCGACGTCGCCTTCAACAACGGTGCGACGGGCCAGCCGCCCGGTCCGATGGACCAGCTGTCGGAGGCCGACTTCGACCATGTCTGCGCCGTCGACTTCAAGGGTCCGTGGCTGGCCATGACCGCCGAGATCGCCGCCATCCGCGACACCGCGCGACGCGGCGCCATCGTCAACACCTCCAGCGTCGGCAGCCTGATGGCCAACCCCTGGCTGCCCGCGTACGGCGCGGCGAAGCGGGCGGTCAACAGCCTCACGGCATCGGCCGCCGCGACCTACGGCCCCGAGGGCATCCGCGTCAACGCCATCGCCCCGGGAACCACGCTGACCGAGATGCTCCACGAGTGGGACGAGAAGTCCCCCGGCACCATCGACCAGCTCAACGCCCAGACCCCGCTGGGCCGCGCGGCCGATCCCGACGAGATCGCCCAGGCCGCCGCCTGGCTCCTCAGCGACCGCTCCTCCTACGTCACCGGTACGGTCCTCCGGGTCGACGGCGGGATGCGCGCCTGAGCCGCCACCGGTCCACGGTGCCGGTGACTCCGTGGCCTCCGTCAGCCACATGCGGTGAGGAGGCCGCGGTAGTCGCGGCATACAGAGCGTAACGGAGGGTGACGGGTCGCCGGCCGGTGGCGAGGCCCCGCGAAACGCTCTGTGGGGCGCCCTGGGGCGTGGGGGTAGGGACCTCGGCCGGGCGAGGTGTCCGGTCGGCCGGTCCGGGGGGACCATGGAAGCCGGAAGCACTCACGGGACGTGGGGACGGGGGCACACCCGTCGGCAGGCCACGGCCCGGAGCCAGGGGAGTGCGTGCGTGGTCCGGCGACCGGAAGGAGGGCCCGGTGAGCGCAGCCGATGACCTTCCGGCCGGCTCCGCCGAGTCGGCAGCCGGGTCGCCCCAACCGAGCGGACTGCTGGATCTCCTCGGCGTGGCCGCGGTGCTGCTCGACGCCGAGGGACGGATCGTCCTGTGGAGTCCGCAGGCCGAGGACCTGTACGGCTACCCGGCCGAGGAGGCGCTCGGGGAGTTCGCCGCCCAGCTGCTCGTCAAGGAACAGCACTGGGACCTGGTGCTCAAGGAATTCGCCGAGGTCATGGAGACCGGCAAGACCTGGGGCGGCACCTTCCCCGTACGGCACAAGGACGGCACCGCGCGGATGGTGGAGCTGCGCAACATGCGGCTGCTCGACGACCGCGGCGACTTCTACGCACTCGGGCTCGGCACCGACTCGCCGACGCTGCGCGAGGTGGAGCGCGACGTCGCCCTGTCCACCCGGCTGATCTCCCAGTCGCCCATCGGGGTGGCGATCCTCGACACCGATCTGCGGTACGTCGCCGTCAACCCGGCCCTGGAACGGATGCACGGCATCCCCGCGAAGGACCACCTCGGCAGGCACTACCGAGAGATCATGACCGCGTCGAAGTTCGCGGTGCCGGAGGCCGCGATGCGCAAGGTCATGGAGACCGGGGTTCCCATGGTCGACCAGTCGACCATTGTCGGCCGCACCCCGGCCGACCCGGGCGGCCACGAGCACGCCTGGTCGATCTCGCTGTACCGGCTGGAGGACCCCCAGGGGCGAGTACTCGGAGTGGCCGACCTGGTGGTCGATGTCACCGACCGCCATCAGGCGGCAACGGAGGCCGCCGAGGCCCGTCGGCGCCTGGCCCTGATCGCCGACGGCTCCGCCCGGATCGGCACCACCCTGGAGGTCGACCAGACCGCCCGCGAGCTGGCCGACGTCACCGTTCCCGAACTCGCCGACATGGTCACCGTCGATGTGCTCGACTCCGTACTGGACGAGCACCGCCCGGCCAGCAGGGCCGGCGGCCCCGCGGTCTTCCGCGCCCTCGCGGTCAAGGCCGCCTACCCCACCGGGGCCGTCGACGCCGTCGACCGCCCCGGTGAGATCGCCGCGTTCGACGCCGACCGCCTGGCCACCCAGTGCGTACGCACCGGTCGGCCGATCCTGATCTCCCACATCGACGACGCCGACATGGCGCGCATCGCCCGCGACGACCACGCCGCCGAGCTCCTGGCCCGCGCCGGGGTGCACTCCTACATGATGGCCCCGCTCACCGCCCGCGGCCATATCCTCGGCTTCCTCGGCCTCAGCCGCGCCCGCAACCCCCTGCCCTTCAGCGAGGACGACCTCGCCCTCGCCGCCGAGCTGGCCTCCCGAGCCGCCGTCTGCATCGACAACGCGCGCACGCACGAGAGCGTGCGCGCCGCCGCCGAGACCCTGCAACGCAGCCTGCTCCCCGACCATCCGCCCCACCGCCCCGGTCTCCAGGTCGCCTCCCGCTACCGGCCCGCGCTGGCCACCTACGAGATCGGCGGGGACTGGTACGACGTCCTCCCGCTCGACGGCGACAAGACCGCCCTGGTCGTCGGCGACGTCATGGGCAGCGGCATCGACGCCGCCGCGACCATGGGCCGCCTGCGCACCGCGACCAGCGCCTTCGCCGACCTCGACCTGGACCCCGCCCAGGTGCTCCAGCACCTCGACCGGATCACCTCGGGGCTGGAGCACTACATCGCCACATGCGTCTACGCGGCCTACGACCCGCACCGCGGCGAATGCCATATCGCCACCGCCGGCCATCTTCCCCCCGCCCTCGTGCGCAGCGGTAGGCGCCCGGAGTTCCTCGACCTGCCCACCGGCACCCCGCTGGGAGTCGGCGGGGTCCCCTTCGAGACCACCACCATCGACCTCGGCCCCGACGACCAACTGGTCCTGTACACCGACGGCTTGGTCGAAACCCGCCACCACGCCATCGACGAACGCCTCGAAGCCCTGCGCCAGTTGCTCGACGCGCCCGACCGCACCCTGGAAGAGACCTGCGACCGACTCCTGCGCGAACTCCGCCGCCCCGACGACCCGGACGACGTCGCCCTCCTCATCGCCCGCATACGGCCCTTCGCACCTCGTACGTAGCGCCCGGCACGTGGCGCGGCGAACCCTCCGTACGGCGGCGCCCTCGACGGATCGAGCCGTTGTCGGACCCTGGCGTTACGGTCGAGACCGATCGGCACACATCCGCCCGCCTCTACGAGTCACGGTCGCGGACCGAGCGGTCACGCTCAGCGGCCACTCGCGGGACGATCCAATGGTGCTGGTACCTGCATCGCGCCGGCGTCCGATGACGCCGGTATCCGATGGCTCCGGTGCCCGACGACGGTGCCGTACGGGACGGGAAGTCCAGGGGCCTTCGGCGCGGTCACTGCTGGTGGTGCCGCCCCTGGGCGTCGAGTTCCGCCCACTCCTTCTCCCACTGGGCGGAGCGCTTGCGGTTCAGCAGGCGGACGCCGGCCTTGTCCGCGCCGAAGAGCAGCAATCCGGTGCCCGACGCGGCCACGGTGCCGGCCACGACGCTGATGGCCAGGGCGTCCCCAGGGGTGCCCGGGTCCCGTATCAGCGCCCCATGCCCGTCCAGCCACACCGTGGTCCGGTCCCCGGCGCGCACGCCGGGCGCCACGGTCGTCTCTCCCGTGCGCGCCTTGTGGTCCGGGGCCATCCACCGGACCACCGCCTGCACCCGGCCTGCCGAGCCACCACTGGTGTCGACGCCGATGCGGGAGGGCGGCTCCTTCGCCACCACAGCACTGACCGAGTGCCATCCGGCGCGCTGCTGCTGGGACGCGGCGTGCACCGCCTGACCGGCCACCACCCCGGCGGCCGGCGCCGCCACCGCGATGACCAGCCCCGTGAGCAGCGCCAGCCAGGACTGCGCCACGTCCGTGCCACGTCGCAGCGGCTCGCGCCGCCATGGTGCGTGCGGTTTCCAAGGAGTCATCCCGCACCCCCTTCACCTGCTGGTATCGAGGGTCTCACCACAGGCGGGCGGGTGCGAGGGCCGAATGTCCCCATCGGCGGGCTGCGGCATGACGACGGCGTCTCCGTATGCCGTGAGCTGCGCTCGAACATGCCGGGGCCGGCCTGCCTGATCCTCACCTCGTTCGACGACGATGACGCGCTGCTGGACTCGATCACGGCCGGGGCGGCCGGCTATGTGCTGAAGGAGATCAAGGGGGCCGGATCCGGTCGCCGCCGTGCGCACGGTCGCCTCGGGGCGGTCCATGCTCGACCCGGCTACCACGGCGCGGCTGATGCGCCGCCTGCGGGGCGTGGAGGACGAAGCCCGGCCCGAGGAGGACGCGCTGTCCGGGCTCTCGCCACGGGAGCGGGAGATCCTCGACCTGATCGGCGAAGGGTTGACGAACCGTCAGATCGGTGCGCGGCTCTGTCTGTCCGAGAAGACCGTCAAGAACCACATCTCCCCTCTGCTGTCCAAACTCGGCGTCGAGCGACGCATCCAGGCCGCGGTGCTCGCCACACGGGGCGGCACGGTGTCCGGCGCGGACATGGGGCGGTACGGGCATGGGGCGGTACGGGAACTGAGCGCCTGCTCATCGAAGGTCTGGCGCGGCGGCCGGAGCGCCGCCGGCCGGTGCTGTTCCGGGAGCGGTGCCCACCACCGCAGACGGGTGTCGCCGTCCGGCCCCGCCTCGACGGTCATTCCGCCGCCCGCGCTCTCGGCCCGTCTGGCCAGGTGCTCCGACCTGATCGTGCACGCCGAGGGCTACGACCGCATGGACGACGCACGGGACGCCGAACAGCGGAGCTGGACCCGCGACCGCCCCGCCGACTGGCTCCGCGCCGGCCAGGCCCTGGAACGCGTGCTGCTGCTCGCCACCAGCGAAGGGCTCGCCAGCTCCTGCGCGTCCCAGGCGCTGGAATGGCCGGACCTGCGCTGGCTGCTGCGCGACCCGGTCCACGGCACCGGCAATGTGCAGATGATCCTGCGTCCGGGCTACGGCCCCCAGGGCCCGCGCACACCGCGCCGACCGGTGGACCAGGTACTGACCATCACACCGTGACCCCCTCGCCGCCGAGCGAATCTGGGCCGTTCGGCCCCCCTGGCAAGGCCCAACGGCTCATTGGTGCGGAGGCGGAATGTCCCGCAGGCTGGACAACAAGGGTCGGCTACCCGGGCGACCCGCGATGGATCCACGCAGCCGCGTGGGAAGAAGGACAGCCATGGAGCCGGAGATCATCACGGTGGGGCTCGACGGATCAGTGGAGAGTCTGGCGGCCGCACAGTGGGCGGCCGACGAAGCGGACCGGCGGAAGGCCGTGTTGCGGCTCCTCCACGCCTGGATACTGCTCGCCGCCGAGGCGCCGGACACCCCGCCCGACCGCGACCAGAACGCCGGCGCCCGCCGGATCGTGCGCCAGGCTCTGGACGAGGTACGGGAACGCCATCCTGATGTGCGGATCGTCGAGGACCTGGTGGGCGCCGAGGCCGAAGCGGCACTGCTGCACGCGGCCGACGAATCGCGGATGGTCGTGCTCGGGACGCGGGCGCTCACCGCGTGGGAGAGCTATGTGCTGGGTGATGTGAGCCTGGACGTGGTGGGCCGGGCCGAAGGGCCGGTCGTTCTGGTGCGGGGCGGTTGGTCCGCCAAGGCGCAGCGCGCCGAGGCGGCGCACGAGGCCCCCTCGGGCCGGGAGCCGCGGGTCGTCGTCGGCGTCAGCCTGAACGGTCCCTGCGACCCCCTGCTCGCCTTCGCCTTCGATGCCGCGGCGACCCGTGGACTGCCGCTGCAGGCCGTGCACGGACGGTCCCTCCCCGTGCACGCCTACGCGCCCTGGGGGGTCGACCCCGATGTGGCCGACGCGATCACCAAGGAAGCGGACGCCGAGCTGCGAGAGTCCGTAGGCCCGTGGGCGGAGCGCTTCCCGGACGTGGCGGTGCGGCTGACCGTTCTCCCCGAGAGCCCGGCGCGGGCCGTGATCGAGACGGTCTCCGGAGCCGAACTCCTGGCGGTCGGCCGCAGGCGCCACCGCCCGCTGCTCGCCTCGCGCCTCGGACCTGTCGCACACGCCGCGATCCACCATGCGACCTGCCCCGTGGCCGTGGTCCCGCACGAGTGAGGCAAGGCGACCGTGAACCCTCCGGGCAACCGGCCGAGTGCCCGGGCCGGCTCGATGGCGCCGGCCAGCGGGAGCCGACCCCGTTCCCGCCACGGGGTGCGGCGTGCGGCAGACCACCGCCGGGCGCGGCAGGCTCGTCAGCACAGCACATGAGGTTCGTAGGAACGGGACTTGCGACAGACCCGTACGCACAGGACGTGACGTCCACACAGGACGTGACGTTCACACAGGACGCGAGAAAGGACCAGCACGAGATGCGGCACCGCAGCGTTGCCGACCTGATGACGCCCCAGGCCGTCGTCGCCCAACCAGGCACCCCGTTCCGAGAGATCGCGCGGCTGCTCCATGAGTACGACATCACCGCCGTCCCGGTCGTCGACGAGGACGAGCGGCCGGTGGGTGTCGTCTCCGAAGCCGATCTGCTGCGCCGGCCGTCCGACGAGCGGGGCCGCACCACCGCCGGTGCGATCATGACCAGCCCCGCCGTGGTGGCGCGGCCCGATTGGAGCGCGGTGCAGGCGGCCAGGACGATGGAGGAGCGGAAGGTCAAACGCCTACCGGTGGTCGACGACACCGGCCGGCTCATCGGGGTGATCAGCCGCAGCGACCTCGTGCAGCTGTTCCTGCGGCGGGACCGTGCCATCCAGGAGGAGATCCTGGAGGACATCCTGACCCGCACCCTGGGCATCGCGCCCTCCGCCGTCACGGTGGACGTCGCCGACGGCACGGTGACCCTCAGCGGCACCGTGGCACGCGGGAGTCTTGTGCCCATCGCCGTGCGCCTGTGCGAGAGCGTCGACGGCGTGGTCGAGGTGATCGACCGGCTCACGGCCGAGGAGGACGACGCTTAGGTGAGGCCGACGGCGCCCGGCACGAGACCACCGATGTCGGGCGGTTGCCGTACGCGCACGGCCCGCAGCCCGGTGTGATGGGCGTCGGCGGCCGTGAACCCGAAGTCCAGTACGGACTCGCCCGCACAGGCGGCCCGCGCCGCCGCTTCCGCCGTGTGCAGTACCTCGGCGCCGCAGCACTCCCTGTCGCCGGCCCGCTGCGTGTCGCGGACGCCCGGCGGCTGTGAGCGCCATGAATCGACGAGGTGAAGCGGCCGGTCGCGGGCCGCTGCCTCCGCGGCACCCCAGTGCACCGCCGGCACGCTGTTCCCGGTGCCGTCCACGCCGACGACGACCGAGCCGCTGACGACCGAGCCGCTCATGACGCACCTCCGCTGAGCCGGGACCACCGACCACATCCCCTCCTGCCTCCAGCATCGCGGGAACAGCTGTGCAGACCCATAGGCCGAGCGGACCAATGAGAGGGAATTTTGCGATTGTTCCGATTTTGGGCAATTGCTTGTAAGGTCCCCTGTACGTCTCCGTGAAGCTGCGGCCCTGAGTGCGTGGTGAGGTGGGGGTGTGCGGCCTCGGCCGCTCGTGAAGCGGTTGAGTGCCCAGCCCCCACAGGTAGTTCACGCACGCGTGGGAACTGGGAGGAGCCATGAAGAAGCTCATCGCGACAGCGTTCATCGCCGCATTGTGCGCCCTCGGCGGCGCCGGTACCGCTTCCGCGGCCACCGCCTCGCCCGGACCCCCGCCGGGTCCCGACACCACCACCGTGACGTTTCACTGCCCCCGCCCGCACGGCACCTTCACGATCGCGGCGGATGCGTGGGTGATGGGCCAGTACGAGTGGTATTACGCAAAGCTCGGCTGCGCCCACACACCGTAGCCCTGCGCGCCCCCGCCGACCGCCGTCTCCAAGCCCCTGACCTGCGAGCGTCCGGACCTGCTCGCCCTGCCCGCCTACCGGTCGGGCCAACTGCCGCCCTCTGGGCGTGATTTCGCCGGAGCCGCCGATCGGTACGCATCCGGAAAATGCGTCGCACTATCAGACGAGCTACTGTGCTCGGGTGTCTTGTGCGGCACGCCATGACTCCGGCGGGCGTGCCTTCGTTCGGCGAGACGGCGAGACCGGCGGTGGGAAGGAGCAGGCATAGGCCGTGGCCTTGACCTCCAGGGCTCACAAGCAGCCCCGCAAGAAGGAACTCAAGCACCTGCGACGGGCCGCGGATGCCTTACTGGCACGCCTGGACCTGTCCGACGGCTGCGATATCACCACGCTGGTGGAACAACTCAGCGCGGACAGAGGACGCCCGATCCGGCTGATATCGCTTCCCCTGGGTGCCACGGCTCCCTGCGGTATGTGGCTGGCGACGGACACCTTCGACGTCATCGTGGTCGAGTCGGACACCAGCCGTCTGCACCGGGACCACATCATCGCCCACGAGCTCGCGCACATGCTGTGCGACCACTGCGACTCCGCCGGATTCAACACGGCGATGATGCGCGATCTGATGCCGAATCTGGATCCACAGCGGGTGCGGGAGATGCTGGGCCGCACCAGCTACTCCACCGCGGAGGAGCAGGAGGCGGAGATCGTCGCCTCCCTCATCCTCGAACGCGTCACACGTCCTTCGGTGGAGTCGGTGTGGAGCGTTCCGTCCGCTGACGCCGAGACGGTCGGTCGTATCGAGAGCTCGCTCAACCCTGGCTCGGGACCGCATGCCCACTAGGGCCTGTCCGATGGGTCAGGATCGGACAGGCCCTGGGGTTTTCGCACAGCGTCGGGCCCTCGGCCGTCAGGAGCTCTCATGACCGCTGTGAAGGCCGTCGTCTTCCCCGCGTGCGCCGTGCTGTGCGCACTCGCGCTGCTCTACAAGCTGCGCGATCTGCGCCATCACAGACGCGATCCGGCACTGCTCGCCCTGCTCATCGCCTTCGGCTGCAAGGGCATCTCGTTCACGCTCTCCACGCCCTCGGTCGCGGAGGCCGTGGACGCGCGCCTCGGCGTGTCCGACATCGGGGCGCTGGGCATCCATCTCTTCGGCGGTGTCGCGTCCAGTGCCGCCTTCCTCACGGCGATCGTCTACTGGGTGTACCCACCCGAGGCCGCCCGGCGGCGCGCCCTGGTCCGGCTGCTCATCGCGGCCCTGTGCGCGGTCGCCATGGTCACCATGTGGGCGGTGGCGGGCACGGGCGCACAGCACCGCAGCGCCCACTATCTGCTGCAGAACGCGCACCGCCCGTTGGTCGCCGGCTATCTGCTGCTCTACGTCAGCGCGTTCGGCGCCGGCATGATCGAGATCATCCGGCTGTGCCGCCGCTACGGGCGGGTGGCCGGACGGCAGTGGCTGCGAAGAGGTCTGTACTGCACGGCGATCGGCGCGAGCGCCTGCCTCGTCTACTGCCTCAACCGCCTGCTCTCGCTGATCGCGGTGCAGAGCGGACTGGACCCGCTGGAATGGGAACTGCTGACGCCGGTGGCCAACGGCACCGGCATCCTCTTCCTGGTGGCGGGACTCACCATGCCCTCCTGGGGGCCGCGCCTCGCCGAGTGGCGGCGTCGGGTCCGCAACTTCGTCACCTACCAGCGGCTGCATCCGCTGTGGGCGGCGCTGTACGCGGCGGTGCCGGACATCGCCCTCAACCCGCAGCACGCCGGTCGCCTCGCCCGCTTCCTGCCCGGCGACATCAGCTACCGGCTCTACCGCATGGTCATCGAGATCCAGGACGGTCTGCTCGCGCTGCGGCCGTACATGGCCCCGGCCGTGGCCGCGGAAGCTCGGCGGTCGGCCGAGGAGGCGGGGCTGTCGGGCGACCGGCTGCACGCCATGGTGCAGGCCAGATCGCTGGTGTCGGCCCTGCGGGCCAAGCGCGACGACCGTCCGCCGGTCCGGGATCCCGAGGCGGCCGGCCCCGAAGCCGGCACGGACGGAGGCGACGCCGCAGAGCAGGCCGCCACGAACGGCGGCTACGCCGAGGAGGTCGGGTGGCTGCTGCACGTCGCCCGCGCCTACACCGCTGTCCGGACCACCGGCCACCGCTCCACTGATCGATCCACCGTCCAGTCCACCCCTGGCCCCACCGAGAGGAAAGTTCGATGAAGTACCGCAAGCTGGGCGCCGACGGCCCCGAGGTGTCCGCGATCGGCTTAGGCTGCATGGGCATGTCGATCGCCTACGGGGTCCCGGACGAGGAGGAGTCCCAGCGCACCCTGGACGGCGCGCTTGAGGCGGGCATCACCCTCCTGGACACCGCTGACGCCTACGGGCAGGGCGGCAACGAGGAGCTGGTCGGCCGCTGGCTGCGCCGGCACGCTCATGAGCGCGACCGGGTGGTCGTGGCGACCAAGTTCGGGCTCCGCCATGACGCGGCCACGGGCCGGGTGGGCGATGTCGACACCTCCGCCGACTACGTTCCGCTCGCCTGCCGGGCCTCGCTGCGCCGCTTGGGCGTCGAGCACATCGACCTCTACTACGCACATCGCCGCGACCCCGCCACCCCCATCGAGGAGACGGTCGGCGCCATGGCCCGGCTGGTGGAGGCCGGACTGGTACGCCACATCGGACTGAGCGAGGTCAGCCCCGCGACGCTGCGCAAGGCCCATGCCGTCCACCCGGTCAGCGCGGTCCAGGTGGAGTACTCCCTCTTCACCCGCAGCGTGGTGGAGGGCGAACTGCTCGACACCTGCCGGGAACTGGGCATCGCCGTCGTCGCCTACTCCCCGCTCGGGCGCGGCATGCTCACCGGTGCCGTCTCCTCCCGCGGCGACCTGGCCCCGCAGGACAACCGCCGGCGCTGGCCCCGGTTCGCCGACGAGAACATCCAGCACAACCTGGCGCTCGTCCAGGCCGTACGGGACGTCGCCGAGCGGATCGGCTGCTCGCCCGCCCAGGCCGCACTGGCCTGGCTGCTCGCCCAGGGCGACGACATCGTGCCCATCCCCGGTACCAAGCGTCGGCGCTACCTGGAGGAGAACGTCGCGGCCGTGGCCCTCGCCCTGACCGACGCCGACCGCGAACTGCTGCGCCAGGCCGTACCCGAAGAGGCCGTGGCGGGCGAGCGCTACCCGGAATCGGCCCTGGAGCGACTGGGGCACTGAACGCGGCCGCGCGACTGTGCCCGAAGAAAACCGGAACCGTCCGGGGTTTCAGCGGACGAGCGACCGGACATCTGTTCGATAGGGCGTATCGGCGTGCAGCGTGGGGGGACCATGGCCGGGCGTGGGTTCAGGTTCAGGTTCAAGGCGGGAGTAGTCCTCGCCGCTGTCCTCGCGCTGCTCGCCCCGGTCGCGGCCCGAGCGGACCCGTCGCCACCCCCGTCCCCCTCACCGCCCCCGACCCCCCCGCCGCTCACCGACGACCGCGGGCGCACGCTCACCCTGCGCGGCTGGAACGTCGAGGACAAGACGCACCGCGGCGCCGACGCGCTCACCGCCGTCACCGAGCGGCACTTCCGCGATATGCACCATCAGGGGCTCAACTTCGCCCGCCTGCTGGTCTTCTGGGACGACCTGGAGCCGCGCCCCGGCCACTACAGCGCGCGCTACCTCCGCAAGATCGAGCGGATTCTGGACTGGGCCCACCGCTGGCGCATCCAGGTCGTCATCGACGCCCACCAGGACGTCTTCGGGCCCGAGTTCGGCCATCGCGGCATTCCCGAGTGGGCGACCCGCACCGACGGACTGCCCTTCACCCCGCACCCTGACGACTGGTTCGCGGAGTACTTCGAACCCGCCGTGCAGGCCGCCTTCGAGCACCTCTACGACGACCGGGACCTCCAGCGGGCGCAGGCCCGCATGTGGCAGGTGCTCGCGCGGCGCCTGGCCCACCACCCCGCCGTGTTCGGCTACGACCTGATCAACGAGCCCATGGGGCGGCTCCGTGCGGGCGAGGACCTTCCGGCGGCCGCCCACCGCATCGAGTCCGAGCAACTCACCCCGATGTACCACCGGATCGCGGCCGCCATCCGCACGGCCGACCGTCACAGCAGGCTGTTCGTCGAACCGACCCCGATCGTCGGCGAGGGCCTGCCCACGGGCCTCGGCCGCATCCACGACCCCAAGGTCGTCTACGCACCGCACTTCTACAACGCCACCATGGAAGCGGGCGGCGACTACGACCCCTCGGCGCGCTGGATCGAGACCTACGAGAACACCGTCACCCGCTACCCGAGCGCCCAGCACATACCGGTCGTCATCGGCGAATGGGGCCCGCGCGACAGCTCGCTGCCCAACATGGCGCGCTTCTACGGTGCCGCCCTCGCCTCCCTCGACCGCTACAGCTCCGGCTGGGCGGGCTATGTGTGGTGCTACGGAGGCGGGTACTGCGCTGTTGGCGAGGACGGCCGCTTCCACGCCAACAAGGAGCAGACCGCGCGCCCCTACGCCCCTGCCGTCGCCGGCAGGGTCCGCGAGCAGGGCTACGACCCCGCGGCACGCACGTTCCGCCTCGTCTACGACTCCCCGGGGCGCCCCGGCCTCAGCGAGCTGTCCGCCCCGTCCACCTCCGCGGGCTGGCGGGTGTCGGTGCGGGGCCCGGCGGTGGCCCGGCCGCGTACGGTGCCGCCGGGGGAGCGGGGCACGATCCGGGTGCGGACGCGGCCGGGCGCCACCGGGCGGGTGACGGTGACGGTCTCGGCACGGGGGTGAGACCTGGTCCCTCTGCGCGGCGGTCCGTGCTTGTCGGTGCCCTGTCGGTGTTCGTCGGCGCCTGTCAGTGCCCTATCGGGGCCTCGTCGGCGTCGTCGGCCAGCCTCGGACGTACCAAATCCGCAGACTGTCGCAGACCGACGAGGAGCCCGCAGTGTCCGCAAGCAGGGAAACGAAGCGCCCGAAGGGCATGGACGTGCTGATCTCCGGTGCCAGCATCGGCGGTCCCACCCTTGCCTACTGGTTGAACCGGTACGGCTTCCACGTCACGGTGGTGGAGCGGGCCGCCGGCCTTCGCCCCGGCGGGCAGGCGATCGACGTCCGAGGCCCGGCGCTGGAAGTCGCCGAGCGCATGGGGGTGTTGGCGGAGATCCGCCGCCAGAGCACCGCCCTGCGCGGGATGTCGGTCGTCGACGGCGACGGCAACGAACTGTCCAGGAGCACCGAGCGCACCGCCAGCGGAGGGGAGATAGACAGCCCCGACGTCGAGATCCTGCGGGACGACCTGGCGCAGATCCTGTTCACCGCGGGCGGTGGCGAGATCGAGTACCTCTTCGACGACTCCATCGCCACCCTTGAGCAGGACGACGACGAGGTCCGGGTCGTGTTCCGCAGTGGCACGGCACGCACCTTCGACCTGGTCGTCGGCGCCGACGGGGTGCACTCCCACACCCGGCGGCTCGTCTTCGGCGAGGAGGAGAACTACCTTCGCCATCTGGGAAGTTACCTGGGCGTGTGGTCGGCACCGAACCACCTGGGCCTGGACCGCTGGGAAGTGGTCTGCCGCATGGGGGACGGCCGTCAGTGGGGCCCGATGGTGATGAGTGTCCGGGACAACACAGAAGCCCGGGTCTTCGTCGGCATCGAGTCGGACGAGCCGCCCGCGCGGTTCCTCCCCCGCGATGTCATGGAGCAGAAGCGCCTGGTGGCCCGCGAGTACGCGGATGCGGGCTGGGAGCTGCCGCGGCTGCTGAAGGAGATGTGGGACGCCCCCGACTTCCACCTCGACTCCCTGGCGCAGATCCGGATGGATTCCTGGTCCCGCGGCCGGGTCGTCCTCCTCGGCGACGCGGGGTACTGCGCCTCGCCCGCCTCCGGCCAGGGCACCACCATGGCCATGGCCGCCGCGTATGTCCTGGCGGGCGAGTTGCGGGACGCGGCCGGCGACCATCGCACCGCCTTCGCGACGTACGAACGGGAGTTGCGCGGGTTCGTGGCGGCGAACCAGGAAATCGCCCTGGTCACCCGCGCCCACATGCGGCAACAGCACGCAGCGGACACCGACCTGATCGAGGTGCTCCCCAGGTTTGAGGAGCCGGACTTCGCCAGGGTCTTCGAGAAGGTCGCCGCCTTCCGGCTCAAGGACTACTGATCCTTTGAGGGCTTCCAGGGGCGTGTGCCGAAAGCGCGGCGCTCTGCGAGCATGGCGGGATGGAACATGTTCGACAGATGATCAGTTCTGGGTCGCCGCTTGAGCCCCGCATCGGATTTTCCCGGGCGATCCGCAAGGGGAAGCATGTCGCGGTTGCCGGCACTGCGCCCATCGGCGACGACGGGGCGACGGTGGGGCAGGGCGACGTCTATGCCCAGACCGTGAGGTGCCTGGATATTGCCGAGGCCGCTCTGAAGGAGGCGGGGGCGGCGCTGGAGGATGTCGTGCGGACCCGCATCATGCTCACGGACGTGACGCTATGGAAGGAGGCCGCGCGAGCGCATGGAGAGCGGTTCGCAGCGGTCCGTCCGGCATGCACCTTTGTCGAGGTCTCCCGCTTCATCGACGCTGACTGGCTCGTCGAGCTGGAGGTCGACGCGATCATCGACTGACTGACGCCATCATCGACTGACTCGCGAAGGTGCCGGCGTGGACGCTTCCCTGCGGCAACGCCGGAAGGCCCCGGGATGCGGGGAGGCGGGGGCGCGCCGACAGTGGGAGATGAGTCCCGCGCCGGACGAGGAGGAGCTGATATGACGCACTCCCTGTCCGAAGCGGCCTTCCGGTCCCTGTACCGCCGGCTGCGCGACCAGGCCCGGGAGGGCGTGGACCAGCGGCGCGGAGCACTGGGCCGGCTCACGCCCGAGCGGGTGCTGGCCGCTGCCGCCGAGGTCCGCTGCGGACGCACCGTGTCGCTGGCCGCCCTCATCGAGACCACGCCGGGGCCCGACAACCCCCAGCCCGCGTCCCACCGGATGACCGTGCCGACGGTCGGGGAGGACGGCGGCCGCGGGCTGCGGTTCGCCCTCGACCGGTTCGCCATGAACGTGCACGGGGACGCCGACAGCCACCTCGATGCGCTGTGCCATGTCATCTTCGACGGCGAACTCTACGGCGGTGTCCCGGCGAGCAGCGTCACGCCGGACGGTGCCGGCGCGCTCACGCTGGACCTGGTGCGCGACGGCATCGTCGGTCGCGGCGTCCTCCTGGACATCCCGCGCCTGCGGGGCGTGCCCTGGCTCGAACCAGGAGACCATGTCACCACCGAAGACCTGGTGGCGGCCGAGACCGCGCAGCAGGTCACGGTCGGGCCGGGCGATCTGCTCTTCGTGCGGGTCGGGCACCGCCGCCGGCGCCGGAGCCTCGGTGCGTGGGACGCGGCCCGGGCCCGGGCGGGTCTCCATCCCACGGCGATGGACTTCCTGGCAGAGCGGCGGGTGGCGGCCCTGGGGTCGGACGGCAACAGTGACACGGCCCCCAGCGCGGTCGCCGAGATCCCGTTCCCGGTGCACGTACTTGCCATGAACGCCATGGGGCTGCACCTGATGGACTACCTGGACTTCGAGGAACTGGCACCGGAGTGCGAACGGCAGGACCGCTGGCACTTCCTGTGCGTGATCGCCCCCCTGCGGCTGCCCGCGGCCACCGGCTCTCCGGTGAACCCGATCGCCGTGCTGTGACCGCGCCGGGACGCGGGCTGTTCCAGGTGCCGCGCTGCCGCCGGGCGTATACGTTCGAAGAGGGAAGGCTACGGCCGGCTCCGGCAACGGCCGGGGACCGCAGAAGCAAGGACGGTGGTCGCCATGGGCGACTCCTCCCACTACGACGTCATCGTCATCGGTACCGGCGCCGGCGGCGGCACACTCGCCCACCGGCTCGCCCCCTCCGGCAAGCGGGTGCTGATCCTCGAACGCGGCGACTACCTGCCGCGTGAACGCGACAACTGGGACTCCACCGCCGTGTTCGTCAAGGGCAAGTACCGGGCCGAGGAGTTCTGGCTCGACAAGCACGGCGACCAGTTCCCGCCCGAGGTCAACTACTACGTCGGCGGCAACACCAAGTTCTATGGTGCGGCGCTGTTCCGGCTGCGCCCCGAGGACTTCGGCGAGCTGCGCCACCACGACGGCCTCTCTCCCGCCTGGCCGATCCGTTACGAGGATCTGGAGCCGTACTACACCGAGGCGGAGCACCTCTACCTGGTGCACGGCCGGCACGGCGAGGACCCTTGGGAAGGGCCGTGCAGCGGGCAGTACGCCTACCCGCCGGTCGAACACGAGCCGCGCATCCAGCAGTTGAGCGACGACCTGGAGAAGCGCGGACTGCACCCCTTCCACCTGCCCATCGGCGTCAACCTCACGCAGGACGAGAACGGGCGGGCCACCCACTCCAGCGTCTGCATCCGCTGCAACCGGGTGGACGGCTTCCCGTGCCTGGTCCGCGGCAAGTCCGATGCCCAGGTGATCTGCGTGGAGCCGGCACTGCGCCACCCCGACGTCGATATGATCACCCGCGCCCGGGTGAGGAGGCTGGAGACCGATCCCACCGGGCGCAGCGTCACGGCGGTCGTCGCCGAACTCCCCGGCGAGGAACGGGTCCGGTTCTCGGCGGACATCGTGGTCGTGGCCTGCGGTGCGGTCAACTCCGCCGCCCTGCTGCTGGCTTCGGCGAACGAGCGGCACCCCCGCGGGCTGGCGAACAGCTCGGACGTGGTCGGCCGCCATTACATGCGCCACAACAACCTCGCCCTCATGGCCATTTCGCACCAGCCCAACGACACCCAGTTCCAAAAGACGCTCGCCCTGCACGACTGGTACCTGGGCGCGGACGACTTCGACTACCCCCTCGGCGGAATCCAGATGCTCGGCAAGTCGGATGCCGAGCAGATCCACGGTGAGGCCCCGCGCTGGGCCGGGGCGGTGGCACCGGACATGCCCTTCGAAGTCCTGGCCCATCACGCCGTCGACTTCTGGCTCTGCGGAGAGGACCTGCCACAGCCCGACAACCGGGTCACGCTGGACGGCGACGGCCGCATCCACCTCGCACTCGACGAGAACAACAACATCGCCGGACTCCAGCGCCTACGGCACAAGCTGGAGCACCTGCTCGGCCACCTGGGCATGCACGAACACCGCCTGCTGTCCCACAGCATCTATCTGCACAAGGGCATGCCGATCGGCGCCACCGCACACCAGGCCGGCACGGTGCGATTCGGCGACGACCCCGCGTCCTCCGCTCTGGACGTCAACTGCAAGGCGCACGACCTGGACAACCTGTACGTCGTCGACACGAGCTTCTTCCCGAGCATCGGCGCGGTCAATCCGTCCCTGACGGCCATGGCGAACGCGCTCCGGGTGGGCGACCACCTCGTGGCCCGGCTCGGCTGATCGACTGATCTGCGTACCCTGCGTACGGGCTCATCGGTCTTCCGGTCCCCCCGGCTCCTCTTCGTCCCGCAGCCTCCGCCAGATCTGGGTCCGGTGCAGCACATAGAGGGCGATGAACAGGACGATCGCCTGCAACCCGACGGCCAGCAGCCAGAAGACGGCTCGGCTCTCCAGCTCGTTGGTCAGGTAGTCGAAGTTCATGCCGAAGAACCCGGTCAGGAACGTCAGCGGCAGGAAGATCGTCGACACGATGGCCAGCCGATTGATCACGCCGTTCTGCTCGCCGGACACGAGGGAGGAATGGCTGGCGAATGCCCGCCGGGCGGCGTCCTGAAGGGACTCGATCTCCGTGAGCACCAGCCTGCCGGCGTGCTGGAACTCCCGGGCGAGCCGTTGCCGCTCCTCCGGGAAACTGCGACTGAGCATCCGCCGGGTGAAGAGTTCGTCCGTCACCTGGAGGTACGGCAGGAGGGAGTGGTGCAGGAGGGCGGCGCGCCGTCGCAGTTTCGCCAGCCGGAAGATCTGCTCGGGGTGTCGTCGCTCGAACATCTCGTCCTCTAGGTCCTCCACCGCCAGGATGGCCTGCACGGCGTCCCGGCGATAGGTCTCCAGCGCATCCTGCAGCAGCAGGAACAGCACGGCCGCGGTGTCGGCGGGCCGTTCCTGCCCCAGCCGTCCGGTGAGGTTCTCCAGCGCCCGGACCGGCCCTCGGTGCACGGTGATCAGCTGCCGCTCGCTCACCACGACGTGGACGTGGGTGACCTGGTCGTCCTCGATCACGGGGACGACGAAGCCCGCCAGGTCCCCGAGGAACTCGGCCCGCGCGGGTTCTCCCTCCCGCCCGAACCAGGTCAGCCGCTCGGGCTCCAGGCCGAGCTGGTGGACGATCGGCTGCTCCTCGGGCGGCAGCTCGTCGGAGAGCTGGATATCGACGAGGAGGAAGTCGGACTCGGCGAGACGTTGACGCGCCTCGGACATGTCGGTGCGAGTGACCCTCCCTCCCGGCATCGACACCACGGATACGATCATCGCTCCTCGCCGTTGTCACAAGGCCCACAAGGCCCACCGGCTCACGGTGCGCACACCCCGGAGGCCGACGCATGCGCAGGCGGGCAAGCGCCACGACGGGCGGTGGATTCCCGAAACCGGCCGACCGGGGGGAATACAGGGCGCGACGGCGAGGAAGGCGAGCGCCATGACTGCTACCACTGCCATGACTGCCATGACTGCCATGACTGCCACGAGCGCCTTGGTCGCCCTGGCCACCGAGCCGGTTCCGGACGGCCCGGGCCCCGTGCCCAGCGAGCCCGATCCAGTGCCGCGGGACCCGGTTCCCGCCGCGCCCGGACCGGGGGAGCCGGGTCCCGGTCCGGGCCCTGCGGAGCCGCCCGGCGCCCGACCCGGTGAGAACCCGTCCCCCGAGCCGCCCGACTGAGCCCGGCGGGCCGGCCCACACCGGTTGCCTGGGTGCAGCCATCGTCGCAAGGTAGGAGGAATGGTGCATGTTGGCTACGCGATGACGACCAAGCAGGCCGGGCCCCGCGACCTGGTCGAACACGTGGTGGCCGCCGAGCGCGCCGGCTTCGGCTCCTCGGCCACGTCGGACCACTACTCTCCGTGGCTGGCCTCGCAGGGGCACTCGCAGCAGGCGGCCACCGTGCAGCTGCTGTCGGAGGGCCGGTTCGGGCTGGGGCTCGGCTCCGGCGAGAATCTCAACGAGCATGTGGTGGGCCGGGGTTGGCCGCCCGCGCCGGTACGGCTGGGCGACCTGGTGATCGCCACCGAGCCCAGAAGCGAACTCGTCGACGCCAGGAGCCGTTCCTGCGCTGGGCGCAGGCCGAGCTGCTGCCCGCAGTGCGCGAGCTGTGAACGCACCCGCGCACCCCTCTCGTTGAGGAGATGAGCATGCCCGATGTGCACCCGCACCCCTGGACCACGGCGGGGACCGTGCCCGACCCGTCGGCAACGGGGCCGCTCGACGCCGACGAACTGCGAAGGCTGGACGCGCACTGGCGAGCGGCCAACTATCTGTCCGTCGGGCAGATCTACCTGATGGCCAATCCGCTGCTGACGGAGCCGCTGCGCCCCAAGCACATCAAGCCGCGGCTGCTGGGCCACTGGGGCACCTCGCCCGGCCTGAACCTGGTGCACACCCACCTCAACCGCGTCATCAAGGCCCGCGAGCTGGACGCGCTGTGCGTATGGGGCCCGGGGCACGGCGGGCCCGCGGTGGTGGCCAACTCCTGGCTGGACGGCACGTACTCCGAGACCTACCCCGACGTCGGCCGGGACGGGGCGGGCATGGCGCGGCTGTTCCGGCAGTTCTCGTTCCCCGGCGGGATTCCCAGCCATGTCGCGCCGGAGACGCCGGGATCGATCCATGAAGGCGGTGAGCTGGGCTACTCGCTCACGCACGCCTACGGCGCGGCGTTCGACAACCCGGGGCTGCTGGTCGCCTGCGTGGTCGGGGACGGGGAGGCGGAGACCGGGCCGCTGGCCGCGTCCTGGCACGCCACGAAGTTCCTCGACCCGGTGCACGACGGTGCCGTGCTGCCCGTCCTGCACCTCAACGGTTACAAGATCGCCAACCCGACGGTGCTCGCCCGGCTCCCGCAGGACGAGCTGACCGCCCTGCTGCGCGGCTACGGCCATGAGCCGCTCCACGTCGCCGGCGACGACCCCGCCGAGGTGCACCAGGCCCTCGCCGCGGCCATGGACCACTGCCTGGACCGGATCTCCGACATCCAGCGCCGGGCCCGTACCGACGGCGCGACGGAGCGCCCCGCCTGGCCCATGATCGTGCTGCGGACCCCCAAGGGCTGGACCGGGCCGCGCGAGGTCGACGGGCAGCCGGTCGAGGGCACCTGGCGCTCGCATCAGGTCCCGCTGGCCGGCGTCCGCGACGACCCCGAGCATCTGCGGCAACTGGAGGACTGGCTGCGCTCGTACCGGCCGGAGGAGCTGTTCGACGCGGAGGGCCGGCCACAGCCCGAGGTGCTCGCCTGCGTGCCCGAGGGGACGCGCAGGCCGGGTGCCTCGCCGCATGCGAACGGGGGCCTGCTGGTGCGGGAGCTGCCGCTGCCACCGCTGGAGCGGCACGCGGTGGAGGTCGAAAAGCGCGGCACCGTGCTGCACGAGCCGACCCGGGTGCTGGGCGGGCTGCTGGCGGCGGTCATGGCGGCCACCGCCGAGCGCCGCGACTTCCGGGTCATGGGTCCCGACGAGACCGCGTCCAACCGGCTGGACGCGCTCTACGACGTCACCGGCAAGGCGTGGCAGGCCGAGACGCTGCCGACCGACGAGCATCTCGCACGCGACGGCCGGGTCATGGAGGTGCTCTCCGAGCACCTGTGCCAGGGATGGCTGGAGGGCTACCTCCTGACCGGCCGGCACGGGCTCTTCTCCAGCTACGAGGCATTCGCCCATATCGTCGACTCGATGGTCAACCAGCACGTCAAATGGCTGCGGACCGCGCGCCGGTTGCCCTGGCGGCGCCCCGTCGCCTCGCTGAACTACCTGCTCACCTCGCATGTCTGGCGACAGGACCACAACGGCTTCTCCCACCAGGACCCGGGCTTCGTCGACCACGTCCTCAACAAGAGCCCCGAAGTGGTCCGGGTCTATCTGCCGCCGGACGCCAACACCCTGCTGTCGGTGGCCGATCATGTGCTGCGCAGCCGCGACTACGTCAATGTGGTCGTGGCCGGCAAGCAGCCGACCTTCGACTGGCTCACCCTCGACGAGGCCCGCGCGCACTGCGCCCGCGGCGCCGGTGTGTGGGAGTGGGCCGGCACCGAGGTCGGCGGCCACGACCCGGACGTGGTGCTGGGCTGCGCCGGGGACGTCCCCACCCAGGAGACGCTGGCCGCCGCCGCTCTGCTGCGCCGGCATCTGCCGGAGCTGGCCGTACGGGTGGTCAACGTCGTCGACATGGCCCGGCTGCTGCCGGCCGGAGAACACCCGCACGGCATGCCGGACTTCGAGTACGACGCCCTGTTCACCCCCGACAAACCGGTCATCTTCGCCTACCACGGCTACCCCTGGCTGATCCACCGGCTCTGCTACCGCCGCGCGGGCCACCACCATCTGCACGTCCGCGGCTACAAGGAGGAGGGCACCACCACCACGCCCTTCGACATGGTCGTCCGCAACGACCTCGACCGGTACCGCCTGGTGATGGACGTGGTGGACCGGGTCCCGGGCCTCGGCTACCGCGCCGTCGCGCTGCGCCAGGAGATGGCGGACGTACGCAGCCGTCACCACGCCTGGATCCGCGAGCACGGAACCGATCTGCCGGAGGTCGCCGAATGGACCTGGACCGGGTGACCAACACGCCCGCCAACGGGCACCCGACGCCTTCAGACGCGAGGCGGGAGAAACGCCCCCGCTCCTGACTCGACACACCCTCGACCGCAGGAGTCCACGTGATGCGACGTCGCCCTCGGATCGTGATCGTCGGAGCCGGTTTCGCCGGCTACAACTGCGCCCGCACGCTCTCCCGGCTGGCCAAGGGAGCCGCCGAGATCGTGCTGCTCAACCCCCTCGACTACTTTCTGTACGTCCCGCTGCTGCCCGAAGTGGCGGCCGGAATCCTCGAACCGCGCCGGGTGTCGGTGTCGCTGACCGGCACCCTGCCGGATGTCCGACTTGTCCTCGGGCAGGCCCACGACGTCGACCTCGATGCCCGCCGGGTGGCCTACACCGACCCCGAGGAGCGGGAAGGGACCCTGTCGTACGACCGGCTGGTGCTGACCGTCGGCAGCGTCAACAAGCTGCTGCCCGTCCCCGGTGTCGCCGAGCACGCCCACGGCTTCCGGGGAATGCCCGAGGCGCTCTACCTGCGCGACCACATGACCCGCCAGATCGAGCTGGCCGGTGCCACCGACGACGAGGACGAGCGGGCGGCCAGGTCCACCTTCGTGGTGGTCGGCGCCGGATACACCGGCACCGAAGTCGCCGCCCACGGCGTGCTGTACACCCAGGCGCTGGCCCGGCAGAACGCCCGGTTGCGCGCCGGCCCCCGGCCGCGTTGGCTGCTGCTGGACGTCGCCGACCGGCTGCTGCCGGGACTCGACGAGCGGCTGTCACGCACCGCCGACCGGGTGCTGCGCGCCCGCGGGGTCGACGTCCGCACCGGCACCTCCGTCAAGGAGGCGACGGCGGACGGGGTGCTGCTCGACGACGGCGGGTTCATCGCCAGCCGCTCGCTGATCTGGTGCGTGGGCGTACGCCCCGACCCGCTGGTCGCCTCCCTCGGGCTGCCCACGGACAAGGGGCGGCTGTGCGTCGACGCGTACCTGAATGTCCCGGGGCGGCCCGAGGTCTTCGCCTGCGGTGACGCCGCCGCCGTACCGGATCTGACCCGTCCGGGCGAGGTGACGCCGATGACCGCTCAGCACGCCCAGCGGCAGGGCAGGGCCGCGGCCCGCAACGTGGCGGCCTCCTGCGGCAAGGGCACCCCGCGCGCCTACGAACACCACGACCTGGGCTTCATGGTCGATCTCGGCGGGATCCAGGCTGCCGCCAACCCTCTGCACCTGCCGATCTCCGGCCCGGTCGCCGGCGCCGTGACCCGCGGCTACCACCTCATGGCGATGCCCGGCAACCGCGTCCGGGTGGCCGCCGACTGGCTCCTGGACTCTCTGCTGCCCCGCCAGGGCGTCAGCCTCGGCATGGTCGCCCCATGGTCGGTGCCGCTGGACACCGAGTCGCCGGAGGTGGCCCGGCTGCCACGTGGCACGACGGGGACGGCGTAGCAGGAACGCCTCACCACAGCGACGTGAGCACGGCCGTCGAGGAGCGGGAGGTCCGCCCCGTGGAGCCGCACATCCGCAGCTTCCTCGAAGTGCTGCCGCTCACGGCGCTGGCGGTCCTGGGAACGCTCCACGCCGACCAGGTCCGCCGCCTCCTGCGCGGCACCCGGGACGCCGGTGACTGGAAGCCGCTGCCGAAGCTGTCCCCGCTGCCCGCCCGCTACTTGGCCGGGGTCGGGCTCGGCAGAAGGGCGGACAGGCCGCCGGTGCCCGGCGGGCCCGTGTGCGGGGCGGGGCGCGGATCGGGGGCCGGGCCGGGCGTGGGGCCTGGCGTCGGGGGCGCCGGATGAGGTGGCACTGGGTCCGGTTCGGGGCGCGGCGGGGGCGGCGGTACCGGGTCGGGGCCGGGCGCGGGGACCGGACCGGGGCCCGGGCCCGGCTGCGGACCCAGCGGGCCGGGGTCCGGCCCCGGTGTGGGCGGTACCGGATCGGGGCGGGTGAGGCCGGCCGATCCCGGGGGCTGCGGCGCTGCCATGGCGTCCTCCGTCCAAGGGGGAGAGCGTTCCGTCCACCCTCCACCGTACGACGGACGGTGGCGGGGGCCGCGGCAGTCCCCCTCTGCCCGGGGACGGAGCACCCGTACGTACGAGCCTGTGCATGCCTCCCTCTGGGGAAGGGATGGCAGTGACGGGAGAGGAATCACGGACCTCACCGGCGTATATCGCGGAGGGCGGCATGAGAGCCGACGGTAGGCAACGCGCCCTCGTTCGGGCCCTTTTGGACCGGCTCGGCGAGACCTATGCCGAGGAGTGCGGCATCAAGCTGCGGAACACCCCGCAGCCGCTCTACCAGCTCCTGGTGCTGGCCGATCTGCTCAGTACGCGGATTCGCGCCTCGGTGGCCGTCGCCTCGGCGAGGGCCCTGTTCGACGCAGGGATGAGCACTCCGCGCCGGATGCTCGACGCCACCTGGCAGCAGCGCGTGGACGCGCTCGGCGAGGGCGGCTACCGGCGCTATGACGAGAGCACCGCCACCCGGCTGGGGGCGGGCGCCGAGCGGCTGCTGGGCGAATGCCGCGGCGATCTGCGGAGGCTGCGGGAGGCGGCCGACGGCGATGCCGGTGAGCTGCGCCGGGCGCTTCAGGAACAGCCCGGCATCGGGCCCAGGGGATCCGCCATTTTCCTGCGCGAGGTGCAGGGAGTCTGGACGGAGTTCGCTCCGTTCCTCGATCCGAAGGCCGTCCAGGGCGCGGAGCGGCTGGGGCTGCCGGCCGACCGTACGAAGCTGGCGCGGCTGGTCACGACGGACGAGGCGGCCGCGTTCGCCTCGGCGCTGGTGCGCGCGGCGCTGGACCGGGAGGTCGCCGGAGAGGTGCGGGAGGCCGCCGGCGCCGGGTAAGCCGCCCGCCTCAGGGTAGGCGACCCGCAACGGCACCGATCGGCACACCAGTTATGGAGGCTGAACACCATGGGTATCGGCGGGTGCATCGGTCTGCTAGCGATGGGGGCCATCCTCACGTTCGCGGTGGACTGGCACATGGCCGGAGTCAATCTCGACCTTGTGGGCGTCATTCTGATGGTCGTCGGCGTCATCGGCCTGACGGCATACGTGAGCATCCTCAAACGGCGGCGTACCCAACCGCCCTCTCCTGGCGCACCAGTGGTCGACGTCGAGGACACCCGCTACTACAGGTAGCCGCATGTCCGCCGGGCGATCACCGGCGGTGGACCGGTGACTTCGTCCCGGGCAGCCCGGCACCCAGCGGCGCTGTTCACCCATGTGGTGCAACACCGCAGATGTCCACCTTTGGACCGCTCGGGATGCGCAGGTCACGACACGGACCACTCTGGAAGGGAGGCGCCTATCGGCAGCACCGCCGGGAAAAGGTAAGGCATCCATGAATGAGGGAACCAAGATCATGCTCGCCGCGGCACTGGCCGGCGGGTACGTACTGGGCCGAACGAAGAAGGCCCGGCTCGCTCTCACGGCTGCCACCTATCTCGCCGGGCGGCAATTCGGACTCCAGCCGCGCCAGCTACTGGCCGAGGGCGCACGACGGCTCGGGGACATCCCCCAGGTCGCGCAGCTGGGGGAGCAGTTGCGCGGCGAGGTCATGGACGCCGGCCGGCAGGCCGTGGCAACCGCCGCCAACCGCCGTCTGAACGACCTCGCCGATTCACTTCACGACCGCACCAGCCAGCTCGAAAGCGGTCTGGTGCCGGGGGAGGAAGAAGAAGCGGAAGAGGAGGAAGAGGGGGAGTACGAGGAGGAAGAAGGCGAGCCTGAGGAGGAGGGCGAGGAAGAAGAGGAGGAGGAAGAGGAGGAAGAGGAGGAAGAGGAGCCGGAGGGCGAAGAACCGGAGGAAGAGCTGGAGGAAGAGGCCGAGGAAGAGCCCGAGGAACGGCCGCGCCGCCGCGGGCGCCGGCGCACAGAGCGGGCGGAGCCGGCCCGCCGGCCGTCAGCCGGCAGAACTGCCGCGCGGAAGAAGGCTCCCGCAAAGAAGAAGCCGGCCAAGAAGGCACCTGAGAAGGCCGCGGCGAAGAAGCGCCCCTCCAAGAAGACCGCCGCGAAGAAGACGGCTGCGAAGAAGGCTCCGGCGAAGAAGAGCACGGCGAAGAAGGCTGCCGCGAAGAAGAGCACCACGAAAAAGAGCACGGCGAAAAAGGCATCGGCCAAGAAGGCGTCGACCAAGAAGGCCGCGGCGAAGAAGGCACCCGCGAAGAAGACCACCAAGGCGACTGCGAAGAAATCTACCGGCCGAGCCACCAAGAAGACCGCTCAGCGGCCCGCCAAGAAGTCCACCCAGAAGCCTGCCAGGAAGACCGCCAGGAAATCCGCCAAGAAGACGACGTCACGCACTACGGGCCGGAGGTGACCGGGCATGGCCAAGACCGAACAGGGCAATGTGGACTCGGGGGTCGAGCGACTCCGCGAGGAGCTCGGTGACTTCCTCACGGCGTGGGCCGGGAATCTGGCCGAACGCGCCGGCGACAAGCTGGTCGATGTGACGGAGCAGCTCACCGACGTCACCAAGAACGGCGGATCGCTGTCCGCCATCGGATCCGGCCTGCTCAAGGGGGACTCCCCCCTCAAGGCCGTGCTGAGCGGAACCGCGAAGGGCGTCAAGGACAAGGTGCTGGGGAAGGCCAAGGAAGCCCTGGGCGGCGGAAAGGGAAGCGGCTCGGGGAGTCAGAAGGTCACCAATATCGTCGAAGTGCTCGATGTCGGTGTGTCGGTGCGTACCGCCTACGACCACTGGACGCAGTACGAAAAGTTCAGCAGCTTCACCAAGGGCGTCCGCAGTGTGTCGGTGAACGACGAGACGGCCAGCGACTGGAAGGTGAAGGTCGGCCCGTCGACGCGGAGCTGGAAGGCGACCGTCCAGGAGCAGATTCCGGACGACCGCATCGTCTGGTCGTCCGAAGGCAGCAAAGGATCGACCCGTGGCGCGGTCAGTTTCCATGAACTCGCGCCCAATCTCACCCGCATCGTGCTGGTCGTCGAGTACTACCCCTCGGGGTTCTTCGAGAAGACCGGGAATCTGTGGCGTGCCCAGGGCCGGCGGCTGCGGCTGGACTTCAAGCACTTCCAGCGCTTTGTGACGTTCGCGGACGAGGCGCCGGAGGGCTGGCGCGGTGAGGTGCGCGACGGCGAGGTCGTACGGACCCACGAAGAGGCCATGGAGGAAGAAGAGGGGGAGGAGTACGAGGACGAAGAGGGCTACGAGGACGAAGAGGGCTACGAGGAGGAGGAAGACGGCGGGAACGGCGAGCAGGAAGAGGACGAAGAAGAGGAGTGATGGGGGGCCTGCCTCCC
The DNA here is from genome assembly GCF_055567415.1 of Streptomyces sp. NPDC026575. NCBI lineage: Bacteria > Bacillati > Actinomycetota > Actinomycetes > Kitasatosporales > Streptomycetaceae > Streptomyces > Streptomyces sp. NPDC026575. The sequence continues at coordinate 184,207 of NZ_JBVHQM010000005.1, read as the reverse complement.
TCTTGAGTCCCTCTTGAGTCCCTCTTGAGTCCCTGCTCAGTCCCGCCTTCCCCGCTCCCAAGGTCAGTGCTTGAACGGGTGCTTGCCCCTCTCCACGGCCTGCTTCATCTTCCCCTTGAGCTGTTCGGCCTTTCCCTTCCGTTCCGTCTGTGTGTCGCCGAACACCTTTCCGATGACTTCCTTGGCCTTCCCTTCGGCGATTTCACCGAGGTTTCTGGCTTTCTCTCCGATACCCATCTCGTGCTCCCCTTGAATCGAGTCGCCTTGAGTCGTCACTGCTGAGGGTCATTCGGACGGCGGCAGCAAGGTGCCGAGCGGCCCGAGGTCCAGATTGAGGTCCTGCATGGTCAGGTCGTAGCGGGCGCAGAGTTCCACCATCCGGCTGTGCAGGATCATCAGCGTCGCGCCCAGCCGTTCCTCCTGTTCCTCGGTGAGGTCGCCCGAGTCGACGCGTTGGAGGGCCTGGCGCTCCATGAGCTGCCGCAGCAGTTCGACGAGGGTGAGGACGAGCTTGACCAGGTCCCGTTCCACGGTGTCGGGGTCGGTGCTGATCCGGTGTGCGGGCCGGTGCCGCGCCGCGCCGGACGGGGGCAGGGTGTCCTGCGGCGCCGCGGGCAGCAGGCGGAAGGCGCGGGTCGCCGCCTCGGCGACGTCGTCGAAGCGGGTGCCGTGCCGGCGGCCGTCTCCCTCACTGGTCATGCCCTCACCCGGCACGGCCGCCCCGTCACTCGTCATGGCCGCCTCGCGGGGCCGTGCCGGCGGGTGCGAGGGCGGCGGACCAGGGGCCGGGGTTCTCCTCGCTGATCGCGACGATGAGGGCGCGCAGCGAGATGCGGACAAGGTCGATGTCGGCTATGGACAGTACGACGTCCCCGGTGAGCACCACGCCGCCGCTGAGCAGCCGGTCCAGCAGGTCGATCAGCGCGATCTGCCGGTCCGGCAGCGGCTCGTCAGAGGCCGCGCCGAGCCTGGCCGGCGGACCGTCCGCGGCCTTCACGGCGCGGCTCCTTTCAGCGGTGCGGCTTCGGCGGGGGTGGCGAAGGAGTACGGGGCCCAGGGCCCGGTGACCTCGACGCGTACGCCGGACAGCCCCTCGGCGGCCCGCAGCACGTCGGTACGGAATCCCTCCGCGTGCTGCTGCGGGACGAGGTAGGCGTCGTTGACGACGTTCTCGCCGGGGCCGTGGGCCAGTTCGCCCTGCTGCGGCCGGTGCTGGACCCGGTCGACCGCGTAGGCACGCGCGGCGTCCGCCACCCGTTGGACGGCCTGTTCGGCGCCGCGGTAGGCGTCCTCGCGGGCGTGCCGCTGCGCTCTGCGGCGGCTGAGGTAGGCCCGCCCGGGGCTCAGGTCGGTGTCGGCGCCGGTGTCCGGCGGCGGCTCATCCGGCTGCCCGGCCGCCGACTCGACGTAGATCTTGACGCCCCACTCCACCTGCGCGTCCAGTGCGGAGAGCCGCTCGGTGAACGCCTGCCGGCGGTCTTCGAGCATCAGCCGCACCCGTTCGTCGTCGAGGTAGACGGTGGCCAGCCGGAGCGGCAGGACGGTGGTGCGGGCGGCCAGCGCCTCGATGACCCGGTGGTGGGCGCGGGCGACCGACTCCAGCCAGTCCAGGTCCTCCAGGTTGGCCCGCAGCGCGTCCTCGTCGAAGTCCCGCACGGGCACCGGGCTCACCACGACGACCACATCGGCGTCCTGCCCCGTGCGCACCAGCCGCACCGGTGCGTCCGCCACCCCGGGGAGCCCGGCGAGTGCGTCCTCCAACGAGCCGTCGGCGTCCCGCGCCACGGCGTACGCGTAGCTGACGGTGCCGGTCATGGCTCGTCCCGCTTCGTGCCGCGGGAGCCGGTGCCGGTGCGCTTGCCGCTGGTGGTGCGCGAAGGCTTGGAGGCCCGCGCCGTCTTCTGCCGTTCCTCGGCGGGCGGGAGTTCGGCGTCCTCGCGCAGCTCCGCGATCTCGGCGCGCAGCCGCTTGTTCTCCTCGGCGAGCGAGCGGTAGCCGTCGGAGGCCCGGGACGACAGCGCGGGGTCGTGCTCCCACCAGTCGATGCCCATCTCCTTCGCCTTGTCGACGGAGGCGACCAGCAGCCGCAGCTTGATGGTGAGCAGCTCGATGTCCAGCAGGTTGATCTGGATGTCGCCGGCGATGACGATGCCCTTGTCCAGGACCCGCTCCAGGATGTCGGCGAGGTTGGCCGAGGAGCCCTGGCCGTACGGGGTCGCTCTGGAGGGGGAGTCGCCCATCCTCCTGGCGACGGGTTCACTCACGGCCGCTCCCCTCGATGCGCGGGTCCGGCGCAGTGCCCCAGCGCTGGGCCCGGATCTCTTCCAGCCGGTCCAGCAGTTCGTCCTCGCGCCGGTCGAAGGTCTCCTCGTCGATCTCGCCTGCCAGGAGCCTGCGCTCCAGATCGGCGAGTTCCTGCTCGATGGGCCTGGGGTCGTATGCCTCGCGCTCGGCGGCCTCGACCACCCGTTCCATCACCCAGGCCACCCCCCTCACCGGCGCCAGGGGAAGGGTGGCGAGGTGCGTCAACAGGCCCATGGGGACTCCTTAGACGAAGCTGTAGGCGGGCAGTGGTCCGCGCAGTCGCAGGTCGAAGTCGCCGCCCAGTTCGTCGGCGAGCTCCTTCTCGGCGGTGCGGAAGCGGTCTTCGTGTTCCTGGTCCACCAGGAACGACACGTTCAGGAAGTCGTCGCCGGTGGGCTCGGACACCCGCTCCTCGCGGGCGAGGCCGCGCAGTGCCTCGACGACCGAGGCGACGAGCCGGTCCTGGCGGGCCTGTACTTCCTGGGCGACCAACTCACCGAGGGCGAGCGGCGCGTCGGGCCCGGCGCGGCCGCTGACGATCTGCTCGTTGAGGTCGCGTGCCTGGTCGTTGTCGAGGAGGATCTGACGCAGCAGGGCGTTCTCGTCCTGGGAGCACTTCAGGTGGTATTCGGCGCAGTGCTCAAGCGCTTGGAGCCGTTCGGCGAACCGCTCGGCCCTCTCCTCCAGCACTGCGCGTACCGCGTCGTCGTCCGTGGTGGTGAAGCCGAACTGCAGGGGCAGGACCGTGCCGTCGGCCATCAGCCGTTCCTGGACGGCCTGGTGGGCGGCGAGGTCGCGTCGTTTGGTCCGGAGTTCTTCGGGGGCGTCGCTGACGACGGCGGACAGCCCGCCGGCCGCCACGGTGCGCAGCGCGGTGGGCGGATCACCCACGCCGTCGACGCCGTCGAGGCGTTGTGGATGGGTGGCCGCGACGATGGAGTAGACGTAGACGGGCATCGCTCAGTCCTTCCGGTGCCGTACGGGTCGGCGGGACGGCCGCTCCCGCCTTCCGGCGGGCTCCTTCTGCCGCTCCTCGGCTTCCTCGTGATCGTCGTCTTCCTCGTCTTCCTCGTCGTCCCCGCCCTTGCCCTTGAGGGCGTCCGTCACCACCTCCGCGGCTCCGCTGAGAGCGCCCTTGGCCTTGCCGTGGGAGCCGCCCTCGGTCACTTCGCCGACGATGTCCGTCAGCTCGCTCGGCTTCTTGTTCCCGGCCTCCAGATCGAGGCGGTTGCATGCCTCGGCGAAACGCAGATAGGTGTCCACGCTCGCCACGACGATGCGGGCGTCGATCTTCAGAATCTCGATGCCCACCAGTGAGACCCGTGCGAAGACGTCGATGACCAGACCGCGGTCCAGAATCAGGTCGAGCACGTCGTAGAGGTTGCCGGAGCCGCCTTGGCCACCCCTGGCGATGGTTCCTTCTCCCTGCGGCACCACAGTCACGGTGCCTCCCTTCACCGGCTCACCCCGGTCGTGGAGCGGCCGTCTTCCTCGCCCGGCGAACGGAACGGCGGAGTGGTACCCGCAGCCACCTCATCGGCGGTCGATCTGCCCTCGGGTGTAGCGGCGGGTGCGCTCGTACGCCATCAGTTCGCCCTCCTCGTCCAACGTCACCCGGTAGCTCGCCATCACGCTGGTGGTACCGGGGACGCGTTCCAGTTCCAGCACTTCGACGTCCGCCTGCCAGCCGTCCGCCGTCGGTTTCACCGCGGAGACGGACTCGGGCGCCTTGCCCAGCAGCTCCTTGAGTTGCTGGGCCGCACGCCGAAGGGCCTGCGACGCCGAAACGCGGCGGGCCGCGTGCTGCGTGCCGTCCTCGCTCGCCCGGCTGCCGCTCTGTGTACCGCTGCTCTTCCTGGCGGTCTTCTGAGCGGTCTTGTCGCCGGTCTTCCGGCTGGACGGGCGCCGACCCGGCGCCGCCTCGTCCTCTTCACCTGCGGCCATGTTCCCTTCTCCGAGGTCGGAGACGACATGCTGCCAGCGCCAGATCAAAAGACGCCATTACATGGTATACGGTGCATTTGGTTGATCTCTTGATTATACCGGGCTAAATCATTGCATTTCCTTCTGGTCCTGCGCAGGTTCACGCCGGGCGACTGCCGGTAGCTGTGCGTGCCCCATGCCCAGGCGGGAGCCCGTGGCCTGAGGGTGAGCGGTGCCCGGTGTCCCGCAGGGCGCCACCGCGTGACCCGCGCACCCCGACGGAGTAACGCGCGGCGCGGTGACGGGGAGGCCCCGGCCCCGCATGTGAGCCTGTGGCCGGGATCCGGTCGGTCGGCAGGAGGTGCGCAGGCGGTGACCCGGCAGCTGGCGGCGAGCGCCGAACTCATCGGCTGGTGGGCGGCGTTGACGGTGCTGTGGATCGTGCTGATCGGCCCGGTCGACGCGCTGGAGTGGCTCGTGGGCGCCGCGGCCGGGCTGATCGCCGCCCTTGCGGCACGCGGGGCGCGGCGCGCGGCCGGCGGCCGGTGAACGGCTGGACGGCCGCGGGGACGGCGCTGCTGCTGTGCGGCGTCACTCCGGCCGCGTACGGTGCGGCCTCCGGGTCGGTCGGGCGGCGGGTGCCCGCGCAGAACCTGACGACCACGCTCCTCGCACTGGTCTTCCTGCTGCTGGCCCAGGGCTTCGGCCGCACCGCCTATGTCGACACCGCGCTGGTGCTCTGTGTGCTGGGGCCGGCCGGCACCCTGCTCTATGTGCGGCTGCTCGCCGACCGGTTGGCCGTCGATCCGCCGCGGTCGCGCACGCTGCGCGCGACGACCAGGCTGAACTACCTCGCGGTGGCGGCGGTGGTGGTGCCGTTGTGCCTCGCCGCCGGTCCCGGCCGAGCGGCGCTGAAACTGCTGGTGATCGGCGCGCTGCTGGTGCTGGGCAGCCGGGTGGCGGGCCGGGCGCTGACCGCCGTCGCCGCGCAGGACGGGCGGCCCGCCTCCACTGAAGGAGCGTCAGATGGCTGACGACGTACCCGTACTGCTCGGACTGCTGCTGGTGGCCGCCGCCGGGACCGGGACCGTGCTGGTCCGCGACCCGGTACGCCAGTCGTTCCTGCTGTCGCTGCTCGGACTGGCGCTGGCCACCCTCTTCCTGCTGCTGCAGGCCCCCGATGTCGCGCTCTCCCAGCTGGCGGTCGGCTCGGTGCTGACACCGCTGATGGTGCTGCTGACCGTACGGAAGGTACGCCGCAGGGCGCGCAGCGAGCGCCGGGAGGAGCGGGCATGAGCATGCGGTTGCGGCGGTGGGTCATGGCCCTCGGCGGGCTGGGCACGGCCGTGCTGTTCACCGTCGCCTGCTGGGGTCTGCCCCCGTTCGGCGGACGGTGGCATCCGTACGGCGACCGGGCGGTACGGGCGGCGCTGGCCCGGCACACCGCCAACACCGTCTCCTCGGTCAACTTCGACCAGCGGGCCTTCGACACCCTCGGCGAGGAGTCCATCCTCTTCGGCGCGGTCCTGGGCACCGTGGTCCTGCTCCGCCAGACCCGCGACGAACACCGGCTGCCGCCCGAGCCGGCCCGGGTCGCCCCACCCGTGTCCCGCTACGCCCTGCTCGCCCTGCCCGTCACCCTTCTCATCGGCCTGTACGTCATCGCACACGGCCAGCTCAGCCCGGGCGGCGGCTTCCAGGGCGGGGTGGTGGCGGCGACCGCGCTGCACCTGCTCTACATCGCGGTGGACTACCGGGCGCTGGAGCGGATCAGGCCGGTGGGCCGGTACGAGGTGGCCGACGCGGCGGGCGAGGCCGCCTACCTCCTCGTGGGCGCCGCCGGGCTGCTGGTGGGGGCGGCCTTCCTTGCCAACTTCCTTCCGCTCGGCACGTTCAACACGCTCGGCTCCGGCGGCACCGTCCCGCTGCTCAACGCCGCCATCGGTGTGGAGGTCGCGGCCGGAGTCGTCGTGCTGCTGGCCCGCTTCCTGGACCAGGCCGTGGAGATCGAGAGCGGGCCGGGCGACGACCGGGCGGAGGCCGGGACATGAGCGTGCTGCCGTACCTGATCGCGGGGTGGCTCTTCCTGATCGGCTGCTACGGGCTGGCGACCAGCCGCAACCTCCTGCACGCGGTCGGCTGCCTCACCGTCTGCCAGTCCTCGACGTATGTGCTGCTGCTCGCCGTCGGCTACCGGCGCGGCGGCACCGCCCCGGTCTTCTCCGACCTCGCCCCCGGCTCCCGCCCGCTCGTCGACCCCGTCGTCCAGGCCCTCACCCTCACCGACATCGTCATCGGGGCGACCGTCACCGCGCTGCTGCTCGCCCTGGTCATCCAGGTCGCCAAACGGCACCGCACGGTCGACCCCGATGAACTCTCGGAGCTGCGCGGGTGACCGTCGCACAGCTCCTGCCACTGATCGTCGCCACCCCGCTGTTCGGCGCGGCGGTGCTGGTCGGCGCCGGCCGGCGGCTGCCGCGGTACGTCGCCGAGAGCCTGGGGTGCCTCTTCGCGGCGGGCACCGCGGCGCCGGCCCTGTACGCCGCGGCCGCCACCCCCTCGTCCACCGCGCGGCCCGTGGAGTGGCTGGGCGGCTGGCGGCCGCACGGCGGGGTGAGCGTGGGCATCGTGCTGGTCGGCGACCGGATCGGACTCGGGCTCGCCGCGCTGGTCTCGCTGCTGGTACTGGCGGCCCTGGTCTACGCCTGGCGGTACTTCGACGAACCGCCGCGCCGCCATGCCGGTTCCTTCCCCGGGCTGGTGCTGCTGTTCCAGGCGGGCATGTGCGGTTTCGTGCTCACCGGGGACCTCTTCAACGCCTTCGTCTTCTTCGAGCTGATGGGCGTCGTCGGCTACGCGCTGACCGGTTACCGCGTGGAGGAGGCCCGCGCCGTCCAGGGCGCCCTGGTGTTCGGCGTCATCAATTCCCTCGGCGGGTACACCACGTTGCTGGGCATCGGACTGCTCTACGCCCACACCGGCGAACTCGGCCTGGCCCAGATCGGTGCCGCGCTGGACGCCCGCCCCGGCGGCGGCCCGGACCCGCTGACGGCCGCCGCGTTCGTCTTCGTCGTCACCGGGCTGCTGGTCAAGGCCGCCGCTGTGCCGTTCCACTTCTGGCTCGCCGATGCCCATGCGGTCGCGCCCACACCGGTGTGCATGCTGCTGTCGGGGGTGATGGTCGAACTGGGCCTCTACGGAACGGCCCGGATCTACTGGACCGTGTTCGCCGGTCCCGGCGGCCTGCCGGCGCCCGACGCACACCGGGCACTGCTGACCCTCGGGGTGCTGACGGCCGCGGTGGGCGCGACGCTGTGCTGGCAGCAGCGCCATCTCAAACGCCTGCTCGCCTACTCCACGGTGGCGCACATGGGCCTGTTCCTCATCGGCCTGGCCACGCTGTCCCCGGAGGGAATCGGCGGCGTCGCCCTCTACGTCCTCGCCCATGCCGGGGTGAAGGCCGCGCTCTTCGCCTGCGTGGGCATCCTGCTGGACCGTTACGGCAGCGTCGACGAGCACCAGCTGCACGGCGCGGGCCGGGAACTCCCTTGGGTGGCGGCGATGTTCGCGCTGGGCGGCCTGGCGCTGGCCGGGCTGCCACCCTTCGGCACCGGTCTCGGCAAGGCGGCCGTGGAGAAAGCGGCAGGCGGCTGGGCGACCGCACTCTTCGTCCTCGTATCCGCGATGACCGCCGGCGCTGTCCTACGTGCCGGAGCCCGGGTGTTCCTCGGGCTGGGAGCCCGTCCGCCCGATGCCCCGGAGGAGACGACCGGGGAAGCGGAGGAGCCGGAGACCCGGGGCGGGCTGCTGTCGCGGATCCCGGACAGCATGCTCGTGGTCCCCGCGGCGCTGCTCGCCGGCGCGCTCGCGATCGGCCTGCTCCCCGGCCTGTGGACCGGCGCGGGCCAGGCCGCCGACGCCTTCACCGACCACGGCGGCTACCTCGCGGCCGTGCTGTACGGCCAGCCGTCGGAGCCCGCACCCACTCCCGCGCCGCACTGGACGGCGTCCGGTGTGCTGTGGGACCTGCTGGCCACCGCCCTGGCCGTGACGCTCGCACTGCTGGCCGTACGGCGGCGGACAGGCGAACCGGCTCGCTGGTCCACCGCGCTGCGCCGACTGCACTCCGGGCATGTGGGCGACTATGTGGCCTGGTTCCTCGCGGGCGTCACCCTGCTGGGGCTGCTGATGCTCTGAGCGCAACACGACCACCGATTGTGCGCGGCTCCGCCCGCCGGTGCATACGCTCACGTGGGCTATCCGATCGATCACCGGGAGGCGACGCTTGACGGACGACGGGCAGGAACTCCGCCGGGGTGAGCAGGAACTCCGCCGAGGTGAGCGGAAACCCCACAAGGGCGAGACGGACGCCAAGACCGCGGTCACGGTATGTGTGGCCCTCGGCGCCAACCTCGTCATTTCCCTGGCCAAGCTGATCGGCGGGATCTTCGCGGCTTCCCCCGCACTGCTCTCGGAGGCGGCGCATTCTCTCGCCGACAGCCTCAACGAACTGTTTCTGCTCGCCTCGCTCAAGCGCAGCACACGGGCTCCGGACACCAAGCACCCTTTCGGCTACGGGAAAGAGCGGTACTTCTGGTCGCTGCTCGCCGCCGTCGGCATTTTCGTCATGGGCGGCTGCTTCTCCTTCTTCCAGGGCATCGAGGCGCTGCGCTCGGACCGTACGGAGAGCCATGCGGGCTATGTGGCCGGGCTCATCGTGCTCACCGTCGCACTGATCGCCGAAGGAGCCTCCCTCGTCCGCGCCCTGGTGCAGGTGCACGGTCAGGCTCGGGCCACCGGCCGCAGCACGCTGGGCATGATCCGGGCGGGCGACGATCCCGCACTGCGCACGGTGCTGGCCGAGGACTCCACCGCCTGCATCGGCGTGCTGGTGGCCATGGCCGGCATGGGCCTGCACCTGCTCACCGGGGACGTGGGCTGGGAGGCCGGCGCATCGATGATCATCGGGGTGCTGCTGATGTTCGTCGCCTACCGGCTTGCCGAGGAGTCACGCGGCGCGATCATCGGCGAGGCCGCCGACCCGGCCCTGCGCCAGGCGATGCAGGAGTTCCTCGACCAACAGCCGGAGATCGACACCGTGACCGGGCTGCAGAGCATGCGGCTGGGCCCCCGCTCGACGCTGGTCGCGGCCCGGATCGACCTGGTCGGCGGGCTGGACAGCGAAGAGGTCGAGGAGGTGCTGGTGCGGGTCAAGCAGGAAATGCGGGAGAAATGGCCGACCGCCCACCAGATCTTCCTCGATGTCACCGAGGCTTCCGCAAAAGACCGGGAAAGAGCCCGACACGAGCGCCGAAAGCTCGATGAGACCGTGACCTCCCAGCAGGAACGGCACGAACCGAATCGTGCACCGGACGACAGCCCTTAGCTCACCGCAGTGCGGGCGAGCCCGGCCGGCGTCGATCCGCCAGCATTTGCCGTTATCAAAGGCCGGGACCAATCTGAAAGAAGACGTATACGAGATCGGAGAGCACTGTGATCGTTCTCGGAGTCATCTTGCTGATCATCGGCTTCCTGACCGGCATCGCCATCCTGTGGACCATCGGGCTCGTACTGCTCGTCATCGGCGCGGTGCTGTGGATTCTCGGCTCGATAGGACACGCGGTCGGAGGTCGACGACATTACTGGTAGCGGCCTCACCAGTTCGGCTCGGTGACGAGCGGCCCCAGGCGTCCGTAGCCCTGAGCCCACGACGTGCGCTCCACCGAAGGGCTCGGGTGGACCCGCCCAGCGCCGGCGAGGGTCCCCTCGCCGGCTACGCCCGCGCCACCAGCAGCGTGGTCCGCGCCGTCACCGCCAGCCGCATCGGCCGCGTCGCCTTCCGCACCCTCCAGGTGATCCTCCCGCTCGACCACCCCATCCTCACCGCCGCCACGGAGTACGAGCAGCGCGGTGTCGTCCGGCGAAGCTCCTGATCGCCCTCGCAGGGGCCTCTTCGCTGAACTCGGCTTAGTGCAGCGGCAGTTTGCGGGCACGCACCACGCCGACGTGCGCAGGGGTTCGTTGGCCAGTCCGGCCCGCGCTGCCGTCACCGGTATCCGGCGAAGCCGGGTGTCAAGCCCCGGCCTCTCCCATGCCGTCACCCGTCTCCCCGCCGGCATCCGGCAGCGGGACCGTGCTGCCCCGGGGGATCAGGCGGGTCGGCAGGATGATGTGCTGCGCCGGGTCGGCCTCGGGGTCGTTGACGAGGGAGCAGGCCAGTTCGCCGGCGGCGCGACCGATGTCCTCGGGGGACTGGGCGATCGTGGTGAGGTCGGACCATTCGGCGATCGGGTGGTCGTCGAAGCCGAGGACGGAGAGGCGTTCCGGTACGGCGATACGTGACTTGCGCAGCGTCCAGATGACGGAGGCGGCGAGCTCGTCCTGCTCGGCGAAGAGCGCCGTGGGAGCGTCCCGCAGGCTGAGCAGCTCGCCGACCGCTTCCGCGATGCTGCGCTTGTCGGCGACGGGGGCGGCGACCACCAGAGCGTCGTCCAGGGGGACGCCTGCCTCGGTGAGCGCCTGCTGGTAGCCGACGAGGCGTTCGTTGGAGCTGAAGGCGAAGCCGCTGGCGCCGATCGTCTGGAAGAAGGCGATACGGCGGTGCCCGAGATTGAGCAGATGCTGGGTGCCGCGGCGGGCGCCCTCCACATCGTCGACGTACACGCTCGGGCAGCCCTCGGCGTGCTGGCTGACGTAGATCACCGGCATCTGGAGGTCGTCCAGCCGCGCGGTCTCCTCCTCGGTGAGGTCGAAGGAGAAGACCAGCAGTGCGTCGGCGTTCCGGCGGGCCGGGAGTCGCTCGAAGAAGTCGGCGCGCTCGGTCATGTCCGGGGTGACGTAGACGAGCAGGTCCATGCCGGCCGCTCGCAGCTGCGGCCCGAGGGTGGAGACCGCCGAGCCGATGAACCAGGAGTTGAGCGTGGGCGTGAGGACCGCGACCACGCCGGTCTTGCCGGTGACGAGACTGGCGGCCTGCCGGGAGACCGCGAAGTTCAGCTCGCGGGCGGCCCGCTCGACGCGCGCGCGGACTTCGGGGGAGACCGTCGACAGACCGCGCAGCGTGCGCGAGACGGTGGAGGCGGAGACCCCGGCCCGCTCGGCGACGTCGGCCATCGTGGGGTGCCGTTGAGCTGGAGGCATGAGCGGACGGTAGCACAGCGAGCACAGGTGTACGGCGAGGCAATGACAGCGCTGTCATTGCGGTGTGCGGCGGTATCCGTGGGCGTCGTGCCCAGGGAAAGCTGCAGAGTGCATGCGAATGGCCCGTGCATTACCGCGACGTAACGCATTGACTTCCCCTGGGTGGACTCCTAGCGTGAAAGCGCTGTCACAGAAGAGTCGAAGTAACTCGTTCGGAGCGAACCTCTGACGCTTTGACCTGCGATTTCATCATGGCTGATGAGGGAGGCAGCGCAGTCACGACGCATCTGCCGTGCTTTTATGTCCCTCTCTCGCCTTCCCGTCACATTTCCCTCGATGTCGCCCGGCCGCCCTTCCGCCGCCGTGGTGACCGGCTCGTCGCTCCGTACCGCTCGACCAGGAGAGACGTGCCGTACCGCTCGACCAGGAGAGACAGAGTGAAGACCAGGACCACCAGAGCGCTGAGCGCGGGCGCGGCTCTCGCCGGGCTGGCGTCCGTCGCGGCGTGCGGCGGCAGCGGTGCCGTCACCGCGGCGGGCGGCAGGCCCTCCTTCGAAGGGCGCGGCCCCATCACCTACGTCGCCGGCAAGGACGCCAGCGGTGTCATCCAGTCCGTGCTCGACCGCTGGAACAAGCTGCACCCGAAGGAGAAGGTCACCTTCATCCAGCTGCCGACGGACCCCGACGCCCAGCGTCAGCAGATGATCCAGAACGCGCAGACGAAGTCCGATGCCTACACGGTGCTGTCCCTCGACGCCGTGTGGACCTCGGAGTTCGCCGCGCACCGCTGGGTCGACCGGCTGCCGGAGAACCGCTTCCCGCTGCGGCAGATGCTGAAGCCGATCGTCGAGACCGGCGAGTACCGCGGTGGCCTGTACGCCGTCCCGATGAGTTCGGACGGCGGGATGCTCTACTACCGCACCGATCTGCTCAAGAAGGCCGGTATCGCCAAGCCGCCGGCCACCTGGTCGCAGCTGAAGGCGGACTGCGCCAAGGTGAAGACGCTGCCCGAGGCGAAGGGCATGTCGTGTTACGCCGGGCAGTTCCAGAAGTACGAGGGCCTGACGGTCAACTTCGCCGAGGCGGTGAACTCCGCCGGCGGCATCGTCACCGATCCCCAGGGCCGACCGCACGTGGACAGCCCGCAGGCGAAGAAGGGCCTGGACTTCCTGGTCGACTCCTTCCGGGACGGCACGATCCCCAAGGACGCCCTCACCTACCAGGAGGAGGACGGCCGCCGCGCCTTCCAGGCCGGGAAGCTGGTCTTCCTGAGGAACTGGCCGTACATGTACTCCCTGACGTCCAAGAAGGACGGCTCCAGCAAGGTCGCCGACACGTTCGCCGCCGCGCCGCTGCCCGGCCTCGACGGCCCCGGCACCTCCAGCCTCGGCGGCCACAACCTGGCCCTGTCGGCCTCGGCGGAGAACAAGGCCACCGCGATCGACTTCATGAGGTTCTTCGCCGGCCAGGAGATCCAGCGGTTCACGCTGTCCCGCGCACCGGGAGCGCCGACCTACCACGCGCTCTACGACGATCCGAAGCTGATCAAGCAGTACCCGTACCTCCCCACCCTCAAGAAGTCGGTCCTGCGCGCCGTGCCGAGGCCCCGGGTGTTCCAGTACGGCGATGTCACCGCGGCGGTCCAGCGGGAGGGCTATGCCGCCCTGACCGGCGCCAAGAGCAGCGCACAGGCGTTGACGGACCTCCAGCGGACCCTTCGGCAACAGCCCGCGAGCGACTGAGGAACGAGGAGTACGCCATGGCGACCACACACACCACGGCAGCGCCCCGGGCCCCGCTGTCCGTACCGGCCAGACCCCCGGGACGACGACGCAAGGCGACCTCCGGTTCCGGACGGCTCGCGGCTCTGCTGATCTCCCCGACCCTGCTGGTACTGACGATCGTGGTCCTCTACCCCACGATCGTGGCCCTCAAGGACTCGCTGTTCGGCACCCCCGGACTCGACCCGAAGACCGGATTCGTCCGGGACGCCGATCCGTTCGTGGGAGTCGAGAACTACACCGCGATCTTCGGGGAGGCGGGCGCCCGGTTCTGGAACGCGTTCTGGAACACCACCTTCCTCACCGTCACCACCGTCGCGCTGGAAGCCGTCATCGGAGTGGCGATGGCGCTGGTCATGCACCGCGCGTTCCAGGGCCGGGCGCTGGTCCGGGCCAGCATCCTGGTGCCGTGGGCGGTACCCACCGCCGTCAGCGGTCTGCTGTGGCGGTGGATCTTCAACAGCGACGGCATCGCCAACGCCGTCACCGGCCGGCATGTGCTGTGGACGACCGAGGGCTTCCACGCCAAGGTCGCGGTCATCATCGCCGACGTATGGAAGACCGCGCCGTTCATCGGGCTGCTCGTACTGGCCGGCCTCCAGGTGATCGACAAAGCGGTCTACGAGGCGGCCAGGCTCGACGGGGCGAGTGCGCTCCGCCAGTTCTGGCACCTCACCCTGCCCCTGGTGAAGCCCGCCCTGCTGGTGGCCGTGCTCTTCCGGACGCTGGACGCACTGCGCATGTTCGACCTGCCGTACCTCCTCATCGGCGCCCAGAAGACCTCCGTGGAGACGCTGTCGATGCTCGCCCAGGACCAGGCGGCGAACGTACGGTTCGGACCCGCCGCGGCCTATGCGGTGATCCTCTTCGTCTATGTCTTCCTGATCGCGCTGGCCTTCGTCCGGCTGCTCGGCGCCAATGTCGTCGGGGACGACGACGCGGCCCCCAAGCGCGGTCTGCGGCGCCTGCGCCGCCGTACGGAGGTGGCGGCATGACGTACTCGCCGAACTGGCGCAAGTGGCTGCTGTACGCGGGAGTCGCCCTGGTCGTGGCCTACTGCCTCGCACCGTTCTACTGGATGCTGGTCTCCAGCCTCCGGCGCACGTCGGACATCTTCGACAACTCGCTGATCCCCACCCGGTTCTCGTTCGAGAACTACCTCGCGGTCCTCGACCCCTCCCAGTCCTTCACCCGTGCCCTGCTCAACAGCATCGTCGTGGCCGGCATCACCACCGTCCTGGCCCTGGTCCTCGCCACCTTCACCGCCTATGCGATGGCGCGGCTGGAGTTCCGGCTCAAGCGGCTGGTGCTCACCCTGATCATTGCCACCTCGATGTTCCCGGTGGTGTCGATCGTGGTCCCGCTGCTGAAGATGTTCGTCGACTTCGGCTGGATCAACAGCTACCAGGCGATGATCGTGCCCAGCATGTCCTTCACCCTGCCGCTCGCGGTGTGGAACCTCACCGCGTTCTTCCGGCAGATGCCCGACGAACTGGAGCATGCGGCCATGGTCGACGGCTGCACCCGCGGCCAGGCCTTCCGCAAGGTCATCATCCCGCTGGCCGCGCCCGGCATCTTCACCACCGCGATCATCACCTTCATCGCCTCCTGGAACGAGTTCCTGATCGCCCTGTCGATGACGAACAAGGCCGAGATGCAGACCGCACCCGTGGCGATCTCCAAGTTCTCCGGGGCCACCCAGTTCGAGACGCCGTTCGGCAGCCAGATGGCGGCCGGGGTCCTCGTCACCATCCCGCTCGTGATCATGGTGCTGATCTTCCAGCGCCGGATCGTCGCCGGCCTGACCGCCGGCGCGGCGAAGTAGCCCGCCCGCCCTCCGTACCGCTCACCGCACACTCTTCCCCAAGGAGGACGCCCGACCATGCCCAGCACCGCACCCTGGTGGCGCAGCGCCGTCATCTACCAGGTCTACATCCGCAGCTTCGCCGACGGGAACGGCGACGGGATCGGTGACATCGCAGGCATCCGCTCACGCCTTCCCTACCTCAAGTCCCTCGGCATCGACGCCATGTGGATCAACCCGTGGTACAAGTCGCCGATGGCCGACCACGGATACGACGTGGCGGACTTCCGGGAGATCGACCCGCTGTTCGGCAACGTCGCGGAGGCCGAGGCGCTCATCGAGGAGGCGCATCGGCACGGCATCCGCGTCATCCCCGACATCGTGCCCAACCACACCTCCGACCAGCACGCATGGTTCCAGGCCGCGCTGGCCGCCGGGCCCGGAAGCCCCGAGCGCGAGCGCTATGTCTTCCGCGACGGGCGCGGCCCCGACGGCGCCGAACCGCCCAACGACTGGACGTCCTGCTTCGGCGGCCCGGCCTGGAAGCGGCTGCCCGACGGACAGTGGTACCTGCATCTGTTCGCCCCCGAGCAGCCGGACCTCAACTGGAAGAACCCGGAAGTACGCGCCGAGTTCGAGGACATCCTGCGGTTCTGGTTCACCCGGGGCGTCGACGGCTTCCGCATCGACGTGGCGCACGGCCTGATCAAGCACCCCGAACTCCCCGACCTGCCGGTCCCCCCGGACCCGGACTCCCCAGAGGCCCAGGCCCCGGTCGACCACCCGCACTGGGACCGCGACGAGGTCCATGAGATCTACCGCTCGTGGCGCCGGGTGGCCGACGAGTTCCCCGGCGACCGCAAGTTCGTCGCCGAGGCATGGGCCCCCAACCCCGAGCGGCTCGCCCGCTACGTACGGCGCGACGGCCTGCACACCGCCTTCAACTTCGACTTCCTGATGACCAGTTGGGACCCCAAGGCGCTGCGCGAGGTCATCGACAGCTCGCTCGCCAGCCTCGGCGCCGTCGGCGCCCCCGCCACCTGGGTGCTCTCCAACCACGATGTCGTACGCCACCCCAGCCGCTACGGGCGCAAGGTGGTCAGGAAGTGGACCGCCAATGTGCCCTACCGGCCCGAAGGCCCACTCGACCTCCCACTCGGCATCCGGCGCGCCCGCGCCGCCGCCCTGCTGATGCTCGCCCTGCCCGGTGGCGCATACGTCTACCAGGGCGAGGAACTGGGCCTGCCGGAGGTCGAGAACCTGCCCGAGGACGTCCTCCAGGACCCCATCTGGGAACGCTCCGGAAACACCGACCCCGGCCGTGACGGGTGCCGGGTGCCGATCCCGTGGTCCGGGCAGGAGGCGCCGTTCGGCTTCAGCCCCGACGACGCCACCGGCGCGCCCTGGCTGCCCCAGCCGGCGGACTGGCACGCCCTCAGCGTCGAGGCGCAGACCGGCGACGAGACCTCCATGCTGGAGCTCTACCGCCGCGCCCTCCATCTGCGCCGGGACCACGCCGCCCTCGGCGACTCCGCTCTGACCTGGCTGGACACTCCACCCGGAGTACTCGCCTTCACCCGCGAACCGGGCTTCGCCTGCGTCGTCAACCTCTCCGCCGACCCCTACCCCCTCCCGGAACACGACGCGGTGGTCCTGGCGAGCGGACACATCGAGGACGGCCGCCTGGGGACGGACGAGGCGGTCTGGTTGGCGCGGTGACGGGGTGACGGGGTAGCGACGCCGACCGCGCCATCGCGCCGTGGTGTGCGGTGCGACCGGTCCCGACCGTGGCGGCCCCCACGGTCGGGACCGGTCGGTCAGCGCAGTCCGCCGGCGTCGCCTCGCGCCCGCGCTGCCTGCTGTTCCGCCTCCTCCCTGGCGGCCCTGCGCCTGCGAGCAGCCATGCTCAAATAGCCCACCAGGGCGATCAGCGCTCCCGTGATGGCGGCAGAAACCAGCTTGTGCAAGAGATCATCCACAGGGTCCCCGTTCACTTGCTCGGTACGCATACGACGTAAGCGCGCGACCGATCGTTCGACACGTTGTGCGCCCACTGTCGCGGGGAGCGCTGAAATGCCGATGAAATACAGGTGATCGCGGGGCTCGCCCGGCCCGTGCCGCGTCCGCGGGCGGTGCCGGCGTTCCTTGGCGCCGGCCCCGCCCGCATCGCGTACTACAGCTCCGCGCGCACCGTCCGCGCGGCCGCGACGAGGTTCTCCAGAGCTGCCCGGGTCTCGGGCCAGCCCCGGGTCTTCAGACCGCAGTCCGGATTCACCCACAGGCGCTCGGCGGGGATCGCCTGCAGGCCGGTGCGCAGCAGTTCGGCGGCCTCCTCCGGGCCCGGCACACGCGGCGAGTGGATGTCGTACACGCCGGGCCCGGCCTCGCGCGGATAGCCGTGGGCGGCCAGTTCGCGGGCGACCTGCATATGGGAGCGGGCGGCCTCCAGGCTGATGACGTCCGCGTCGAGGTCGTCGATGGCCTGGACGATGTCGCCGAACTCGGCGTAGCACATGTGGGTGTGGATCTGGGTGTCCGGTCGGACGCCGCTGGTGGTGATCCGGAACGCCTCCGTGGCCCAGGCCAGGTAGGCGGGGCGGTCGGCGGTGCGCAGCGGCAGGGTCTCGCGCAGGGCCGGCTCGTCCACCTGGATGACGGAGGTGCCGGCCGCTTCCAGGTCGGCCACCTCGTCGCGCAGGGCGAGGGCGACCTGGCGGGCGGTGTCGCCCAGGGGCTGGTCGTCGCGGACGAAGGACCAGGCGAGCATGGTGACCGGGCCGGTGAGCATGCCCTTGACCGGGCGGTCGGTGAGCGACTGGGCGTAGGACGTCCAGCGCACGGTCATCGGCTCGGGGCGGGAGATGTCGCCGGCCAGGATCGGCGGGCGGACATAGCGGGTGCCGTAGGACTGGACCCAGCCGTGCCGCGTGGCGAGGTAGCCGGTGAGCTGCTCGGCGAAGTACTGGACCATGTCGTTGCGTTCGGCCTCGCCGTGGACGAGGACGTCCAGACCGGCCTTCTCCTGGAAGGAGAGCACCTCCTGGATCTCGGCCTTGATCCGCTCCTCGTACCCGGCCGTGTCGATCCGGCCCGCGCGCAGATCGGCCCGCGCGGTGCGCAGCTCACCGGTCTGCGGGAAGGAGCCGATGGTCGTGGTCGGCAGCAGCGGCAGGCGGAGGTGGGCGCGTTGGGCCGTGGTCCGTTCGGCGTAGGGCTGGGAGCGGCGGGCGTCGCTCTCGCCGATCGCGCCGGTACGGGCGCGGACGGCCGGGTCGTGGGTGATGGGGGAGTCGGCCCGGGAAGCCAGGGCGGCCCGGGTCGCGGCCAGTTGGGCGGTGATGGCGCCGGTGCCGTGGGTCAGGCCCTTGGCGAGGGTGACGATCTCGGCCGTCTTCTGCCGGGCGAAGGCCAGCCAGCGCAGGACCTGCGGGGCGATGTCCCGCTCGGCCGACGCGTCGAGCGGGACGTGCAGCAGGGAGCAGGAGGCCGACACATCGACCCGGTCGGCCAGGCCGAGGAGGGTGCCGAGCGTGGCGAGGGACTTCTCCAGGTCGTTGGCCCAGATGTTGCGGCCGTTGACGACGCCGGCGACCAGCCGTTTGCCCGGCAGTCCGCCGACGGCCGCGAGGGCCTCCAGGTTGCCGGCGGCGGCCTCGGTGAAGTCCAGCGCGAGTCCCTCGACCGGGGCCTTGGCCAGCACGGGCAGCGCGTCGCCCAGCCGGTCGAAGTAGGAGGCGACGAGCAGCTTGGGCCGGTCGGCCAGCGCGCCGAGCTCGCGGTAGGCGCGGGCGGCGGTGCTGAGGTCGGCCGGTGTGCGGTCCTGGACGAGAGCGGGTTCGTCCAGCTGCACCCATTCGGCGCCGGCCGCGCGCAGGTCGGCAAGGACCTCGGCGTACACGGGCAGCAGGCGGTCCAGGAGGGTCAGCGGGTCGAAGTCGGCGACCACGCCGGGCGCGGGCTTGGCCAGCAGCAGATAGGTGACGGGACCGACCAGCACGGGCCGGGCCGTCAGCCCCAGCGCCAGGGCCTCCTTCAGCTCGGTGACCTGCTTGGCGGAGTCGGCGGTGAACACCGTGTCGGGCCCCAACTCGGGCACCAGATAGTGGTAGTTGGTGTCGAACCACTTGGTCATCTCCAGCGGTGCGACATCCTGCGTGCCCCGCGCCATGGCGAAGTAGCCGTCGAGCGGATCGGCCGCGACGGCGTCCCGGTGGCGGTAGGGGATCGCCCCGACCATGACGGTGGTGTCCAGGACGTGGTCGTAGTACGAGAAGTCGCCGGTCGGGACCTCGTCGAGGCCCGCCCCGGCCAGCTGCTGCCAGGCGGTGCGGCGCAGTTCGGCGGCGGTGGCGCGGAGGGCGTCGGCGGTGACGCGGCCCTTCCAGTAGCCCTCGATCGACTTCTTCAGTTCCCGGTCCGGGCCCTGGCGCGGGTAGCCGTACACGGTGGCCCGCGCTGCCGCGGCTGCGGACTTGGTGTTCACGGAGATCTCCTTCGCGAGATGAATCCCTGAGATCCCGGCGACGGGACGAAGGCGCGAAGGGGTAGCGAACCGTGCGAGACGACCTCGCGCGGTAAGGCGCGGTCATCCGCCTGGTATGTACGCCGACCCGCCCACGAGGTCACCGGGATATCCGGGTGCGAGTCGTCCGCACCCGGGCAGATGGCAGGTCTTCGGACTCGCGGGCACGTCCTCGCGGGGGAGGACATCTAATGGCCGTCGCTTCCCAGGCCCTCTCGTCGGACCCAGTGCGTATGACGGCGGTCGTTCCCGCTCACCGCTGCGGGGCAGTCCCGGATTCCCACCGGGTTCCCTCTTGCGACGCATCCCGCCTGGCGGACGGGGCGAACCAGCTGCACGGGTCAGCCTAAGGGCCGTCGAGCGATGCGGTACGTCCAGGTCCACCATTCGGAAGGTGAGGTGAGCCACGCGAGCGACAGGTGTGAAGCGCGACGAGGGCGGGAAACGCCGCACATGCGTCTCCCGCCCTCCCTTGTGAGCAGCCGCCGGGTCCCTCGGCCGGCGGCGCGGTCCGGGCCCCTCAGCCCGGCCGGACCAGATCCTCAGCTCTGGTCGTACTGGTGGAACCCCCGGCCGGTCTTGCGGCCCAGCAGCTCCGCCTCGACCATCCGCTGGAGCAGCGGGGGCGGGGCGTAGAGGGGTTCCTTGAACTCGTCGTAGAGCGATTCGGCGATCGAGGCGACGGTGTCCAGCCCGATCAGGTCCGCGAGCCTGAGCGGCCCCATGGGGTGGGCGCAGCCCAGCTCCATGCCGGTGTCGATGTCCGCGGCGGTGGCGAAGCCCGACTCCGCCATGCGGATCGCCGCGAGCAGATAGGGGACGAGCAGGGCGTTGACGACGAAGCCGGCCCGGTCCTGGGAGCGCACGACCGTCTTGCCCAAGGTGCCGGTGGCGAAGTCCGCCACGACGGCGACCGTTTCCGGTGCCGTGTGCAGGGACGTGACGATCTCCACCAGCGGCAGCACCGGGACCGGGTTGAAGAAGTGCAGTCCCACGACCCGGTCTGCGCGGTTGGTGGCCATGCCCAGGCGCATGACGGGGAGGGAGGAGGTGTTGGTCGCCAGCACCGCCCCGGGATCCTCGACGATCTTGTCGAGTGCGGCGAACACCTCCGTCTTGGCCTCCGCGTTCTCCACGACGGCCTCGACGACGAGCTGCCGGTCCGCCAGGTCCTCCAGGCTGCCGGTGAAGAGCAGCCGGTCCAGGGCCTGCTGGGCGGCGACCGGCGCCAGCTTCCCCCGCCGCACGGCGCGGTCGAGCGAGGCGGCCACCCGCTCCCGCGCGGCACGGGCGGCCGTGGCGTCGGCCTCGCAGACCACGGTGTCGAGACCGGCCCGCGCGCACACCTCGGCGATGCCCGCGCCCATCTGACCGCCGCCGACCACCCCGACGCGCTGGATGCCCGCGCTCATGACCGCGGCTCCGCGTTCCGCACGAGGTGGCGGGCGTAGGCGTCCGGGGTGAAGAAGCTCGGCAACTCCCGTGCCAGCGCGGTCCGTTCGAAGAGCGCGCGCACCTCTTCGAGAGGCGCCCACGGGTACTCGGCACCGAGCGCGGCGAGTTCCTCGTCGAGCAGCCGCCGGACCGTCTCCCGGTCCACGACCCGGTGGCGCAGCCACTGCCAGATCTGCACACGGGCGATCTCGGCGGTGGCGGCGTCCTCCATCAGGCCGTACAGGGCGACCGCCCCCTGGCCGCTCAGCCAGGCGGCGAAGTAGCGCAGGGCCACCGCGACGTTGGCGCGCACCCCCTCCGCCGTGGGCGGGCCGCTGATCCGGCGCACCGAGAGCAGGTCCGAGGCGCTCACCGCCACATCGTCGCGGGAACGGTCGATCTGCTGCGGCCGCTCGCCGAGCACGTCGTCGAACACCTCGCGGCACAGTGGCACCAGCCCGGGATGGGCCACCCCGGAGCCGTCGAAGCCGTCCTCGGCCTCGCGCTCCTTGTCCAGCCGGACCTTGGCCAGCGCCGCCTCGTTGGCGGCCGGATCCCTGCTCGGCACCTGCGCGGCCATGCCTCCGATCGCATGGGCGCCCCGCCGGTGACAGGTGCGCACCAGCAGTTCGGTGTACGCCCGCATGAAGGGCGCGGTCATCGTCACCTTCGCCCGGTCCGGCAGCAGGAAGCCGGTGCGGTGTCCCAAGGTCTTGATCAGGCTGAACAGGTAGTCCCAGCGGCCGGCGTTGAGGCCGGAGCTGTGCTCGCGCAGCTCGTAGAGGATCTCCTCCATCTCGAAGGCGGCGGTGATCGTCTCGATGAGCACGGTGGCGCGGATCGTGCCGCGGGGTATGCCGAGCAGCTCCTGGGCCAGGACGAACACATCGTTCCACAGCCGGGCCTCGTAGCGGTTCTCCAGCTTCGGCAGGGAGAAGTACGGGCCGTGCCCGGCGTCGATCTGGCGCTGCGCGCAGTGGAAGAAGTACAGGCCGAAGTCGACGAGCGCGGCGGGCAGCGGTCCGCCGGCGAACTCCAGGTGCCCCTCGTCGAGGTGCCAGCCGCGCGGTCGGACGACGATGGTGGCGAGCCGGTCGCGGTCGGAGAGCCGGTACTCCTTGCCGTCGTCACTGGTGAAGTCGATGCGCCGGTCGATGGCGTCGCGCAGGTTCAGCTGCCCGCCGATGACGTTGTCCCAGGTGGGGGCGGTGGCATCCGCGAAGTCGGCCATCCACACCCGGGCGCCGGAGTTGAGCGCGTTGACCGTCATCCGCCGGTCCGGCGGGCCGGTGATCTCGACGCGGCGGTCGGTCAGGCCCGGAGCGGACGCGGCGACACGCCACGACGGATCGGCCCGCACGGCGGCGGTGACCAGCGGGAAGTCGAGCGGGGAGCCGGCGGCCAGGCGCAGGGCCTGTCGGCGGCGTTCCTTCAGCAGGTCCCGCCGGCGCTCGCCGAAGGCGGCGGCCAGGTGCCCGAGGAAGTCCAGGGCGGCGGGCGTGAGGATCTCGTCGTGACGGTCGCCCGGGGCGCCGAGGACGCGGACACGGTGGGCGAGGGCGCTGGTGGTCATCGGGTTCTCCTGCGGGAGGGAGCGGAGCGGGGGTCGGACGGGACGGTCGTCCGACCCCCGCTCAGGAGGGGACGGACCGGACCGACGCCCGGAAGGGGCGGCCTAGTGGAACTGCTCCTCCTCCGTGGAGCCGGTCAGGGCCGTGGTGGAGGAGGCGGGGTTGACGGCGGTGGAGACCAGGTCGAAGTAGCCCGTGCCGACCTCGCGCTGGTGCCTGACCGCGGTGAAGCCCTCCGCCTGCGCGGCGAACTCCCGCTCCTGCAGGTCGACATACGCGGTCATACCGTGTTCGGCGTAGCCGCGCGCCAGGTCGAACATGCCGTGGTTGAGGGAGTGGAAGCCGGCCAGGGTGATGAACTGGAAGCGGTAGCCCATCGCGCCCAGCTCCCGCTGGAACTTGGCGATCTGGTCGTCGTCGAGAGCGGCCTTCCAGTTGAACGACGGCGAGCAGTTGTAGGCCAGCATCTGGTCCGGGTGCTCGGCGTGGATCGCCTCGGCGAACGCACGGGCCTGCGCCAGGTCCGGGGTGCCGGTCTCCACCCAGATGAGGTCGGCGTACGGGGCGTAGGCCAGGCCGCGGGCGATGACCGGCGCCATGCCGTTGCGGACCCGGTAGAAGCCCTCCGCCGTGCGCTCGCCGGTGACGAACTCGGCGTCGCGCTCGTCGACGTCGCTGGTCAGCAGGTTGGCCGCCAGGGCGTCGGTGCGGGCGACGATGAAGGTCGGCACATCGGCGATGTCGGCCGCGAGCCGGGCGGCGTTGAGGGTGCGGATGTGCTGCGAGGTCGGCACCAGCACCTTCCCGCCGAGGTGGCCGCACTTCTTCTCGGAGGCCAGCTGGTCCTCGTAGTGGATACCGGCCGCACCGGCCGCGATCATCGCCTTGGTCAGCTCGAAGGCGTTCAGGGGTCCGCCGAACCCGGCCTCGGCGTCGGCGACGATCGGCGCCAGCCAGTCGGTGGTGTCACCGTCGCCCTCGGCGGTGGCGATCTGGTCGGCGCGCAGCAGCGCGTTGTTGATCCGCCGGACCACCTGGGGCACGGAGTTGGCGGGGTACAGGCTCTGGTCCGGGTAGGTGTGGCCGGCCTGGTTGGCGTCGGCGGCGACCTGCCAGCCGGACAGGTAGATGGCCTGGAGGCCGGCCTTGACCTGCTGGACGGCCTGGCCGCCGGTCAGCGCGCCGAGCGCGTGGAGGTAGTCCTGTTCGTGCAGCTGCCGCCACAGCCGCTCGGCGCCGCGCCGGGCCAGGGTGTGCTCCTCGCGGACGCTGCCGGACAGCCGGATCACGTCGTCGGCGCTGTAGGTGCGCTCGATGCCCTGCCACCGGGGGTCGGCGGCCCAGCGCCGCGCGAGTTCCTCGGCCGCCTGCGTCCTCGCCTCTGTCATGACTGTCACCGTCTCCTCGGTTTGTCTCGTCTGCCAATCTCCGGCCTGCATCAATGGAGATGGCACTGTGTGTCTTATGGCTGGGATGCGGCCCGCCGTCACGCCATGGGGCGGAGGTGGGCAACGCTGCCGTAACGCGACCCCGCCGGCGCCGGGATCTCCGACGTCAGGGCGTGAATCGCGCCCCGGATCCGAGCGGTGGCCGCCGGTGTCCGGCGGGCCGCACCGATGACTCTGGCACTGGCACTCAGTGCCATCAATCGTGGACGCCTGCCAACTTCTGCGAATCTTCCGGCCGCCGTTTGCCAATCTTGCGAAGGTTGCACGGAGGTACGGGGCGGTGCGCGGGGGCTCGACAGCGCCGCCGGCATCACCACGGCCTCTGCAACCACCACAGCCCCTGGAACCACCACGGCCACGAATCTCGTCTCTCTGGCCGTGACCGCGATCGTCGCCCCCCTGCCGCAGCTGTTCCTGTTCGCCCGGCTGCAGACCCGCTGCGCGACCGCGTCAGTCGCCGCGGCCGTCTACGTGAACTTCTTCAGCCACCACTGGCTGCCCGATATGCGCTGGCCACTCGCCGCGCTGCTGGTCGCCGTCACGGCCGGTACGTCGGTGGGATTCCGCGTGGGGACCGCGCGCTACCGCATGCCGCTGGCGCTGTCCTTCGCGCTCATCGGCTTCTTCCTGTGGCTGGCCGAGAACATCGCCACCTACCTGGGCGCCTGGCGCTACCCCTACCAGCTCCATGGCTGGCAACCGGTCTCCCTCGACAAGTTCGGCGCCTGGTCGCTGCTGATCAGCGTCACCGTCGTGGTCGTGGCAGCCACCCGGCGGCGACGCGACCCCGGGTAGTGGGAGTGGTCTCCAGCCGCACAAAGGGAAGGGACGACCCGACGCTGCGGAGGTCCGCGTCGCCGCCGTCCACGTCGAACCCCATCAGGGCGCAGAGGCGACGGGCGAGCCGCGGGTGTGCGGCGGCGTAGCGCACCATGATGTCGCCGCCGTCCTCAGGGGGAAGAAAGCGCGCGGTCGCGGCGTAGCGGAGGTTGCCGAACTGGACCATGACGCGCGGGGAGTGCCGCAGGTTCTGGTACCAGGCCGCGGTCGGCCCGAAGCCGGAGGCCACCGTCCAGGCGAGTCGGTCACCGTCGCGTTCGTAGGCGATCACCTCCAGCACGACCCGGCGATGGAGTCCGGTGAGGTGGCCGGTGTGGTGCAACAGGAGCAGCCGCTTGCCGAAGAGCGGACCGAATCCCGCCTGGTAGAGGCGGATGGGTAAGCGCGCCACGAAGCCCCTTCCACTGGTGGGGAGTTGCGGGCGCCCTTGCGTCGAGAACTGGTACGACATGGTCGCCTTCCGGGTTGGGAGGCCACGGTGTCTCGACCTCGTCGCGGGAAACGAGGTGGCACGGGTGGGCCTTGAGCTGACACGCGTGACCGTCCGCCTGACCGTTCGTCAGTGCAACGTTTGCAGAGTCTAAGTGTCGGTGGGCTGCACCAGCGGTAGGCGACTCTGGAGTGTCGAAGCGGTCCTCTCGGGCGCCGACGCGGACGCCGGGGCCGCCGGGCCACCGCCGGACCGCGCCCGGAGCCGGGCAGCTTGCCGGCGGTCGCCGTCTTGGCCGTCACATCGATCTGCGAGATTGCGCTCGCCTCCGATGAGATGTAGGTCAGCATCCGACCTACATGGTCACTAGCTTGGATGGTGCGTCACGGAGCAGACCAGCCCAAGGCCACCAGGCTCAAGGCCAACACCCACACCTACACAAGGCGGAGACCATGACTGTCACCGAGTCGACCACCCGGATTTCGGCCCGCACGTCGGCAGCCACCGGCGAGCGCGCGGACCTGTTGGCGATGCTGGCCAAGCAGCGGCACATGCTGCGCTTCACCACCCGCGACCTCACCGATGAGCAGGTGGGGCTGCGTACCACGGCCAGTGAGCTGTGCCTGGGCGGGCTGATCAAGCACGTCACCTCGGTGGAGCGGAGCTGGGTCGAGTTCATCGTGGACGGCCCCGGCTCGATGGGTGACTTCACCGCCATGACCGAGGCCGACTGGGCGCGGCGGGCCGACGAGTTCCGGATGCTGCCGGGGGAGACGTTGGCGGGGGTGCTGGACGGCTACTCCGAAGTGGCGCGCCGGACCGACGAACTGGTCGCCACCCTGTCCGATCTGGGCGCCACCCAGCCGCTGCCCAAGGCGCCATGGTTCGAGTCCGATGAGCGCTGGTCGGCCCGCCGTGTGCTGATGCACATCATCTCCGAGACCGCCCAGCACTCGGGCCACGCCGACATCATCCGCGAGAGCCTGGACGGCGCCAAGAGCATGGGCTGACCGTGCACGGCGGACGGGCGTCGGGGGAGGGAGCGGTGGAGCCACGGCTGTGCGGTGGTGCGCTGGTGATGGTCCGTGAGGTCGTCACCGACGCTCCATCCGGGCTGCCAGATCAGCGGGGAGGGCGTCCCGGTTCGCCCGGGTCACCTGGATGAGTTCGATGTCGGCGCGCCGCTTGAGCACGTCGGTGAACGGGTCGCTCTTCGCATGGACCGTGGCGACGATGTCGACGTCGGACGCGAACAGGCGCCGGACCGTGTCCTGGAACTCGGTGCACGCCAGCTCCATCCGCCCGAGCTCGTCGATCAGCACCAGCTCCCCGGGATCCGGATGCGCCGCCGCCGACCTGAGCGCAGGCAGCGCGAGCCGCTCCATGACGCCCAGGTCCACGCCGTACCGGCCCACCCGCGGTGGCCCCGGAAAGCCGATATCGGCGAGCACCGCGCGCGGACCGCCCGCCAGCGCTTCCAGCGCGAAACCGGTCCGGGTGGCGCCCTGCCGGATCTCCTCCGTGGTGAAGCCGACGACCCTACGGGTACGCAGGAGCGCGGCGAACCGGCGGACAACGGTCGTCTTGCCCGATCCGGGCCGTCCCTCCAGCAGGATTCTCGTCGGCATCCGGTGCTCCCTGTAGGTCGGTCTTACGGTTCCCGGCTCCGTCGGCCGGCGTGCTCCGCCAATCGGGGGTTCTGCCCGCCTGGGCCGGTCCCGACCGGTCCGCTTCGGGTATAGCCGCGCGCATGACCGGAATTCAGCTGACGAGCGGCACGTTCGCCGACCATGCAGAGATCCCTCGACGCCACACCGGGGAGGGCGATGACGTCTCGCCCTCGCTGACCTGGTCGTCCGCGCCGGACGGTACGGCGGAGCTGGTCCTGCTCTGCGAGGATCCCGATGCTCCGGGTGGGGCGTTTCTGCACTGGCTGGTCACCGGTATCGACCCGCGGAGTTCCGGTGTGGCGGAGGGGGAGCCGCCTCCCGGCGGTCGGGAGTGGCCCAATGGATTCGGCCGGGTGGGCTGGGGCGGTCCGATGCCTCCGCCGGGGCACGGGACACATCGCTATTTCTTCCGGCTGTGGGCCGTGTCGGAGTCGCTGCCCTTGCAGGGAAGGCCGACGGTCGATGCGGTGCATCGCGCCGTGAAGGGAAGGGAGTTGGCCGGCGGAACGCTGATGGGCACCTACCAGCACTGACCGTTGCCGTGCAGCCGCTGAGGACTCCGCGGCCTGCGCAGTGGCGGCGTGCGCAGTATGGGCGCGGCATAGGGGTCCGAGGCCCTGCGGAGCCGCGTTGCGGCCGGTCGCCGGGTGACTGAGAATCGCTGTGCGGACACGACCTAGGGGTGTCTGTCCGATCTCCGTGGCCTGGACCTGGGCAGCACGTCGGCGAGGGAGTGCGCCAGTGCCATGAACGTACTGAAGATCGCGTTGGAGGAAGGCTTCAGCGGGCAGCACGTCACGGTCTCGGTGGACGGGGCGGTCGTGCTGGACGAGACCGAAGTGCGTACCCGGCTGCAGATCGGCCTGGCCAGGTCCGTGGAGGTCGAGGTGCCGGACGGGCGGCATGCGGTCGAGGTCCGGGTCGAGGGAGTTCCGCCGCTGCGCACCGAGGTCGACGCGGCCGACATCAGGTCGGTACGGATCAGCCTCACCGCCGAGGGCAGTCCCGTCGCGGTCACCAGCCGTGAGCGCCCTCGCTATCTCTGAGGTTTCCGCATAGTTGCCTGCTGGACGATTCCGACGGTCGCTTCCGGGCCGCGGCCGGGCCGGCCCTCGGGTGAAGGACGGTGCCGGACTTGGCCGGTTGCACCCGGCACCCGGCGGGTTTTCACTGGCAGTAGAGGCGGTCGAAACGTCGCGGCGGCGGCCTCCTCGTACGGCCTGGGCTCCATGTGCGGATCCTCGGGCCACAGGACCAAGACCGACTGAAGCCGGACGCCGACGGTTCGGCCCTCGTGCCCCGGCGACGGCCCGGCCTCACCACCTTCATCCGCCAGGGCGCGATGTGCCCGGCAGGCCGACTCACCGGGTTTCCCGTCGCCGGGACTCATCCCGCCCTGCCCCACCACGTCCCGGCCACGTCCGGGTCCAGGAGGCGGCATGACCACGCAAGAATCCGGCTCGCGGAGCGAGTTCGACACACTCGTCCGTGCCGTAGTGGACGAAATCGCACACCGTACCGG
Organism: Streptomyces sp. NPDC026575; assembly: GCF_055567415.1. NCBI lineage: Bacteria > Bacillati > Actinomycetota > Actinomycetes > Kitasatosporales > Streptomycetaceae > Streptomyces > Streptomyces sp. NPDC026575. The sequence goes on along the minus strand of NZ_JBVHQM010000005.1, from coordinate 155,818 downwards.
AGGTGACCTAGGCGTCAGGCCCCAGATGAGCCAGGACGTCGGACAGGCCCGCGCCCAGGGCCAGCGCAGCGGCGTCTATCGCCGTACCGAGCAGCCGATTTCCCATCTGATGGAACGGGGCGGTGCCCAGGCCATGCCAATGCCGGGCGCGGGCCCGTCCGGTGAGGCACAGTCGGCCGCCGCGCCCATGGCCTCACCCGCGGCCGTACCGGACACCGGCCCGACCGCCGAGCAGTGGACCACGGCCGGTCAGACATCGGCCGAGACCGTCCGGTCCCGGGCCGCCGCAGGCGCCTTCGAGGAGCTGCGGGTGGACGTGGACGGGCCGGCGCCCACCATGACCGTTTCCGGTACCGTCTGGCGGCTTCCCACGGGCGGGCTCACCTGGCTCGCCGAAGTCGTCAAGCAAGCCGACGGCTCGCTCGTCGGCCCCATCAGCTACCGCAACGGCAACGCTTCGCTGCGCCCCGGCACCAGCATCCGGGTGCAGCTCACCGGCTCACCACCGCTCCAGCCCTTCGGCGCCGTGGTGACCTTTATGAAGCCGGGCGCAGCGGACGAGGTGGTCGGCTACACCCAGGCGACCCCGCACTTCCGCGAGGTCGGGATCGAGTACGACCGGGTCGAGGACGCCGTGCAGATCGACGCCTACTCGCTGCACGACCACCCGGTGCGGCCGCCGGACCTCCCCGACATCACGCTCACCGTGGAGGACGCCTTCACCCGCCAGGGCATTCAGGTCACCCGTAACGGCGGCAGCAATGTGATTCCGCTGTCGACCGCGGTCAACGGCCGCTGGTCCGACATCGAGATGCACGACGCCATGCAGCAGCACTGGTCCCAATGGCAGCCCGGCCCCACCGGTGAGGGCATCGCCCAGTGGCAGATATGGACGCTCTTCGCCGGGTTGCACGACGAGGGGAAGGACCTCGGCGGCATCATGTTCGACGACATCGGCGCCGCGCAACGGCAAGGCTGCGCGATCTTCTCGAAATCCTTCATCTCCGATCGCCCGCCGAACGACCCCGCGCCCGAGGCATACGTTCGCAGGATGGGCTTCTGGACCGCCGTGCACGAGATCGGTCACACCTTCAACCTCGCGCACGCCTGGCAGAAGTCGCTCGGCACCCCATGGATGCCGCTGGTCGACGAGCCCGAGGGCCGTAGCTTCATGAACTACCCGTTCCTGGTGACCGGCGGACCGCAGGCGTTCTTCTCGGACTTCCGCTACTTCTTCTCCGAGGACGAACTGCGCTTCCTGCGGCACGCCCCGGAGCGGTTCGTGGAGCAGGGCAACATCCCGTGGTTCGACCACCACGGCTTCGAACAGGCCCGGCGCGGCGCGTCCGACGGGGCGCTCCAGCTCACCCTGCGGGTCAACCGCGACCCCGACCGGCAGGGGGCGTACCGCTTCGCCATGCTGGAGCCGGTGATCGGCGAGCTGAAGCTGACCAACACCTCGACCGTCCCCACGATGGTGGACCGCAACACGCTGGTCGGCGACAACCTCAGCGTCTTCGTCCGGCGCGAGGACGGCACCGAGGCCAGCGTCGTCCAGCCGTATCTGCGCTACTGCAAGCAGCCCGCGCCCGTGATGGTGCAGCCCGGGGAGTCGCTGTACGAGCAGGTGGTGCTGTCCTTCGGAGTCGGCGGCTGGAAGATCGCGGAACCGGGCGCGTACCAGGTCTACGCGGCACTGCGAACGGCTCCTGAGAGTGCGTCCGCCGCATCCGCAGCCCCGACCGGCCAGGTCCTGGCCGCCCCGCTCCCCATCCGGGTGGAGCGCCCGGCCAGCCGTGAACAGGAGCGGCTCGCGGACGACGTCTGCACCGACACCGTCGGACGCGTCCTGGCGCTGGGCGGCAGCCGCGTGATGGACGACGCCAACGACGTACTGCGCGACGTCACCGACCGGATCCCCGACGAACTGGTCGCCAAACACGCCGCCGCATGCCTGAGCACGGCCGCCACCATCCCCGGCAAGGTCATGGCGGACGGCGGAAACGGCGCGCGACGCATCGAGGCGCGGGAAACGGACGCGGACGCCGGCATGCAGCTGGCCCGGCACGCGTACGAGGACCTCGACACCGCGGCCGAGACCTTCGGCCATATCCGGCTGACCCGCAACGTCGAGGCCATCGCGGTCGCGCTGGACGAACAGGACAAGCGTGAGCCCGCCACCCAGCTGCTCGGCAGACTCGCCCAGACCCTCCAGGACCGCCAGGTCAAACCGCGGGTCGTGGAGCGGGTGCAGCAGCTGGAGCAGCGGATCGCCGGCAGCGACGGCTCGGGCCGGCGGACCTGAGTTTCCCGGCAGTTCCGTGACTCGGCGTCACGGATCCAGGGGGTGCCTCGCCAGGACACCCCCTGGCAGTCCGTGGCGGTCGGTAGCCGTCCCTAGCCGTCCCTCGCCGTCCCTAGCCGTTCTCCCGGCCGGGGAGCGGCGCCCCTTGGAGAAACGCTCGATAGGCGTCCGCGGCGTCGTCCTCCACGGTCGGCCCGTCCGGTCCGTACCGGGTGTCGCTCCGGTCGCGTTTCGGCCCGGAGATCCAGAAGTCCTCATGGGATTCGACGTCGTAGAAGTTCGCGTCGGGCAGTCCGAGACCCGTACCACGTCGCAGGGTCCGCCCCTGGAAGTAGGCCGTCTTCCAGGTCTTGGAGAAGTCCACCCACCCGATCCACGAGGGCCCGCGGTCGATGCCGTGGCCCGTTTTCAGCTGCACGAACATGATTCTGCGAGGCATGGGCCCAGCATGGCCGACGGCGCTGTTCCAGCACACCGGTTTTTGCCGGCGTCCCTGTGTCAGCGAGGGCAGTCGGCGACCTTGTCCGGCAGCTCTCCCTCGACCAGGTACGTGTCGACGACTCGGTCGGTGCACGCGGACGGCTCCCCCGAGGCGTACGCCCCGTGCCCCTGGCCCTTGCGCACGAGCAGCGAGCTGTGGTCCAACTGCCGGTGCACCGCCTGCGCGTTCGCCAGCGGAGTGTGCGGATCGTCGGTGTAGGACACCAGCAGCACCGGTGCCGCCCCGGCTGCCCTGATCGGCTCGACCTCACCGGTCGGGGCGATCGGCCACGTCGCGCAGTCGATCATCTGCCAGGTGTAGTAGCGCCCGAAGAGCGGTGACTGTTCGGCGGCCGCGTCGGCGGTGTCGAGCATCTGCTTCGGGGACTTCGGCGCGGACGGGGAGTCCAGGCACAGCACCGCCGGCATGCTCAACGAGACGTTCTCCTCGGCCCGCTCCTCCTGCGGCGTCAGCTGCCCGCCACCGCCCTCGTCGGCCATCGCGGCATCAAGGCGCTCGAAGGCGGTCCCGTCCCCGGCCAGGGCGGCCACCAGGGCATCGGTCAGTCGCCGCCAGTCCTCTTCGGCCGTCACGGCCGTGCTCAGATACGCGGACAAGGCGGTGTCGGTGAATTCCTCGCCGTCGGCCCCGCGCAGCGGCTTCTGCTCCAGCTTCCCGGCGAACGCGGTGATCCGCCGCAGCACCTCCCCGGCCGTGGCTCCCAGACGGTGATCCCCGCGCGCGACGAGGTCCCGGGCGTATCGACGCATCGCCGCATCGGCGGTCCTGATGTCGAGCCGGGCGACCTGCCGCAGGTCCGCGGCGGGGTTCACGACACCGTCGAGCACCATCCGGCCCACCTTGTCGGGAAACAGCTTCATGTACTGCTGGCCGATGAAGGTGCCGTAGGAGAAGCCGGTGTAGTTCAACTTGGCGTCTCCCAGGACCGTACGCAGCACATCCAGGTCGCGCGCGACGCTCACGCTGTCCATGTGCGCGAGAACGGCACCGCTCGCCCGCCGACAAGCCTGGGCACGCCTGGTCGCGTCGGTGAACGTCCGCTCGGCCGCCGCTTCGGTACGCGGCGGGTTCTCGGGCCCTTGCGCCACGCCGTCGGGGCACTTGATCTGACCGGAACCGGCGGTGCCTCGTGGGTCGAAGCCGACCAGGTCGTAGCGGGCCCGCGCCTTGTCACCGGCCCGCCAGTTACCGTCCGCCACGTCGGAGGCACCGCCCGCGCCGGGCCCGCCGGGGTTGAAGAGCAGTGACCCGAGCCGGTGACCGTGATCCTCGGCCCGCACGCGCGACACCCGCAGTGTGACGGTCTGCCCGTCCGGGGCGGCGTAGTCGACGGGGACCTTCACCCAGCCGCACTCCGCGCCGGGCACCGGCTTGGGGGTGACGTCCGTGCCACAGGCCGTCCACTGGACCTTCTGCTGCGCGAAGCGCGCCGGCAGCGCCGGGACGGAAGTGTGCAGGTCCTTGGCGTCATCGGGGCGGGACGCCGCGGCGCCACCGACGCCGCAGACCGTCACCACCAACGTGGCGGCGGCCAGTGCACCAGCGGTCAAGGCTGTGGATATGCGGGGTATGGGCATCGCCGATCTCGCTCTCTCACTACTCCCCAAGGAAGCATGCGCACAGGCGTCGGCACCTGGCTATCGGCCCCGTCACAGTCGCCGTACGAGGCGGCTTACGCAGGGCGTTCGCGCGAGCGCGCAGGGCGATCGGCCGAGGGGTGCCCGGCGTCCCACCGCGGCGTCCTGGCCGGAGCCGTTCGCGCTGGTCAGGGGGTGGGACATCCCAGGAGTGCGGCAGTTCGGCGGCAGGGGTGGCCACACCGGCGGCGCGCCCCGCACGCTCGACGGCGTAGCTCGGGCGGCGCGGCCCGCCGCCCTCTCCCACACGCCAGGGAACGCCAGAGCACCAGAGGAAAGGACTTCGCGCCATGAGGAACACGCTCCGTAAGCGCCTCGCACTCGCCGTCGCGGCGGCGGCGCTCGGCGGTGGGCTCGCCCTGCCGGCCGGGCCCGCCATGGCCGCGCCCGCACAGGTGGGCCCCGGGGACCGCGCCACCACCGAGGCCACGGAGGGCGCGGGAATCCTGGGCACCGCTCCGGCCTGCGTCCGGCGGGACGTCATCAAGCACGAGAAGAAGGTGACCGTGGGGAACGACTGCGGCCACGCCATGCACCTGAAGGTGGTCATCAACTGGGGGCCCGACTCGCGCTGCCTGACCTACCAGAACGGCCAGGCATGGACCTGGCACTGGGGGATGGGCTCCTACGGCAAGGTCGTCACCTGCTGAGCCGCTTCTTCGGGCAACTTCGGCGCCGCGGCCGTGCGCATGGCCGCGGCGCCTCTGCGTGGCGGCCTGACGGTGCCGTGAAGGAGCGAGTGAGGGCGGGGTCTCCGGCGCCCCTGAGCGGGGCGTCCAGTGCCAACTCGGGCGGCGGGAGGCCCTGTTGCCGCGCCCGTACGTGACCGCCGCGCAGCGTGGACTCCACGGCGTCCGCGTGCGGTCGAGCGAGCTGCGCCCCCGCAGCGGCGGGGAGGCTCACTATGTCGGCAGTGCGAAAAGTGTTCGGATCTTCTTGACCCAAGCGCGGGATGTCTGCTGGACTCCCGTGCCATGACCCCGCGCGTGGACCTGACTCGGCGGCGCCACATCGACCTGGCGCAGGTGGCCAGCGCGTTCTGTCGTCGCTGACCCCGGAGGGCGCGTGGGCGAGGGGCTGTTCGTGCAGGCCGATGTGGCCGCTGCGGGCCCGTCGCGCTGCCTGTCGGTCTGAGACCGGCCAAGTGTGCCGTCAGGTGCGGCGAGAGCGCACCACCTGAGCGGGGCGGCGGTCGGTACCACCTCTTCCGCTGCCGCTCGACCGGCATGAGGCACTTCTCGTGCGGTCGTCGGTCGGCCCCGGCCCCGGCCCCGGCCTCGGCCTCGCGGCCGGAGCGGCCGGCTGCCGACTCCCCGGCCGCTCGGCCCGCCGTCCCCATTCGCTCCCACTCCCAGCAACCGGCTGTGCGTCCAGTCCGTCGAGGGGACCTCCTCATGCCTCTGTCCATCCACAAACCCACGGGCCCGGTCGGCGCGGTCGTCGAAGGTGTTGACTCCGCGGCGGCACGGCACGTCCTGGACAACCCCGCCTGGGCGGCCCTGACCGGCCCTCACGCCCGCTTCGCCGAGCGGGTCGGCGGTGCCGTCCGCTACCCCGTCGATGTCTCGCCGTTCACCGCCCTTGAGGATCCGGCCGACCCGCGGTGCTGGGACGACCTGGCCACACTGGTCGGCCCGGGAACCGTCACACCCGTCTCCGGGGTGCCGGACCCGCCCGCCGGATGGGAGAGCGTGCAGAGCATCCAGGGCGTGCAACTGGTCGACACCGGCCTGCGCACCGAGCCCGCCCCCGAAGCGGTGCGGCTCGGGCCCGACGACGTACCGGAGATGCTGGACCTGGTCGCCCGGACCCAGCCCGGCCCCTACCTGCCCCGGACCGTCGAACTCGGCACTTACCTCGGCATCCGGGACCGCGGCCGACTCGTCGCCATGGCCGGCGAACGGCTCCACCCGCCCGGCTGGACCGAGATCAGCGCGGTCTGCACCGACCCGGCCCACCGCGGCCGCGGCCTGGCCACCCGTTTGATCCGCGCCGTGGCCGCCGGCATCCGGGACCGCGGGGACACCCCCTTCCTGCACACCTCCGCCGCCAACACCGGGGCCATCCGGCTGTACGAGTCGATCGGCTTCACCCTGCGCCGTCGGACCACCTTCCAGCAGGTCCGCACGCCGGGCCGCCAGACCGAACAGCCGGTGTCGTCTTCGGCGTTGCACGGCACAGCGCGAGCGAATGGGGAGGTGCGGCGATGACGGTGGTGCCGGTGTCCGTGCCGCTCGCCGTCGCCGTCGTCGCCCCGCGCGGCTGCGTCCACCTCTACGGGCGGCCGCATATCGACCTCCAGCGCGTCGCCGGCGCGCTCTGTCCGGCCTGATCTGTTCCCCGCCGCCGAGACCTCCCGCCGGAGGTCCGGTGATCACGTACGGTCGATCAGGAAGGCAGTCCGTTCATGTCCGCATCGCTTCCCCCGCTCCACCTTGCCGTCGCACTGGACGGCGCGGGCTGGCACCCGGCCGCATGGCGCGAACAAGGGGCCCGCCCCCGGGAGCTGTTCACCGCCGGCTACTGGGCCGATCTGGTCACCGAGGCCGAGCGCGGCCTCATCGACCTGGTGACCCTCGAGGACGGCCTCGGCCTGCAGTCCTCCCACTACGGCGAGTTGGACGGCCGCACCGACCAGGTCCGCGGCCGCCTGGACGCCGTACTGATCGCGGCGCGCATCGCGCCCCTGACCCGGCACATAGGTCTAGTGCCGACCGTGATCGCCACCCACACGGAGCCGTTCCACATCTCCAAGGCGATCGCCACCCTCGACTACGTCAGCACCGGCCGGGCCGGCCTTCGCGTACAGATCACGGCCCGCCCGAACGAGGCCGACCACTTCGGGCGCCGCGCCTTTCCGCCGATCGATCTGGAGGAACTGAAGAGCCCGGCCGGACAGGAACGGCTCACCGACCTCTTCGACGAGGCGGCCGACCACGTCGAGGTCGTCCGTCGTCTCTGGGACAGCTGGGAAGACGACGCGGAGATCCGGGACGCCGCCACCGGCCGCTACATCGACCGCGCCAAGCTGCACTACATCGACTTCGAGGGAAGGCGCTTCACGGTGAAGGGCCCGTCCATCACCCCGCGCCCGCCGCAGGGCCAGCCGATCGTCAGCGCCCTCGCCCACCAGACCCTGCCGTACCGGCTGGTGGGCCGCCAGGCCGACATCGGCTACGTCACCCCGCACGACGCCGACCAGGCCCGTGCGATCGTCGCCGAGATCCGAACCGAGCAGGGGGCGGCCGGGCGGGCCGGCGAGCCGCTGCACGTCTTCGGCGACCTGGTGGTCTTCCTCGACGACGACCAGGCCGCCGCCGAGGACCGGCGCGCACGCCTGGACGACCTCGCGGGCGAGCCGTACACCAGCGACGCGCGCATCTTCACCGGCACCCCACCGCAACTCGCCGACCTCTTGCAGGAGTTGTCCGAGGCGGGGCTGAGCGGCTTCCGGCTGCGGCCGGCCGTCGCCGGGCACGACCTGCCCGCCATCACCCGCGGCCTGGTCCCCGAACTCCAGCGCCGGGGCGTCTTCCGCACCTCCTACGAGGCCGACACCCTCCGCGGACTGCTGGGCCTGCCCCGCCCGGCGAATCGCTACGCCGCCGTCGTCGCCTGAGCCGGAAGGACCATACCGAACATGAGCAAGCCGCTGAAGCAGATCCATCTGGCCGCGCACTTCCCGGGCGTCAACAACACCACCGTCTGGAGCGACCCCGCGGCCGGCAGCCATATCGAGTTCAGCTCCTTCGTCCACTTCGCGCGCACCGCCGAACGCGCCAAGTTCGACTTCCTGTTCCTCGCCGAGGGGCTGCGGCTCCGCGAACAGGCCGGGCACATCTACGACTTGGACGTCGTCGGGCGACCCGACACCTTCACCGTCCTCGCCGCGCTCGCCGGCGTCACCGAACACCTCGGCCTGACCGGCACCATCAACTCCACCTTCAACGAGCCCTACGAGGTGGCCCGCCAGTTCGCCAGCCTCGACCACCTCTCCGGCGGCCGCTCCGCCTGGAACGTGGTCACCTCCTGGGACGCCTTCACCGGCGAGAACTTCCGCCGCGGCGGCTTCCTCCCGCAGGAGGAGCGCTACTCCCGCGCCAAGGAGTTCCTGGCCACCGCGAACGAACTGTTCGACTCCTGGCACGGTGACGAGATCGTCGCCGACCAGGCCACGGGGGTCTTCCTGCGGGACGCCAAGGCCGGCTCCTTCGTGCACACCGGGCAACACTTCGACATCCACGGCCAGTTCAACGTCCCGCGCTCCCCGCAGGGCCGCCCCGTCGTCTTCCAGGCCGGAGACTCCGACGAGGGCCGCGAGTTCGCGGCCGCCGGCGCCGACGCCATCTTCAGCCGGTACGCCGCCCTGGAGGCGGGCCAGGCGTTCTACACGGACGTCAAGAACCGGCTCGCCAAGTACGGCCGTCGCCACGACCAGCTGCTGATCCTGCCCGCCGCCACCTTCGTGCTCGGCGACACCGACGCGGAGGCAAAGGAACAGGCACGGGAGGTACGCCGCCGGCAGGTCAGCGGGGCCACCGCCCTCAAGCACCTGGAGTTCGTCTGGAACCGGGACCTGTCGTCGTACGACCCGGAAGGGCCGCTCCCCGACATCGACCCGGACATCGGCGACGACCACATCGCCAAGGGCCGCGCCCAGGTGCGCATGTACCGCGACCCGCTGGCCACTGCCCGCGAGTGGCGCGAACTCGCCGCCGCCAACGGCTGGTCGATCCGCGACCTGGTCATCAACACCGGCAACCGGCAGAACTTCGTGGGCTCCCCGGTGACCGTCGCACAGCGCATCAACGACCTGGTGCAGGCCGACGCCAGTGACGGCTTCATCCTCGTCCCGCACCTCACCCCGTCCGGGCTCGACGACTTCGCCGACAAGGTCGTCCCCCTGCTCCAGGAGCAGGGCGTCTTCCGCACGGAGTACGAGGGGCCGACCCTGCGCCACCAGCTCGGCCTCGCCCTCCCGGACGCCGTACGGGACGAGCGGCGGGTGGCCTCGTGAAATTCCTCGCCATCACCTCGATCGTGCACCGCCCGGACCCGGTCGCCGGGGTGCACAAGTCGACGCACGACCGGTCCCGCGAGGTGCTCGACAACGCGCTGGAGGAGCCCGTCCATGTCTGACATCCCCCTCGGCATCCTCGACCTGGTGCCGATCCCGTCCGGCTCCACCGCCGCCGACGCCCTGCGCAACTCCATCGACCTCGCCCAGCAGGCGGAGCGCCTCGGCTACGCGCGCTACTGGTTCGCCGAGCACCACCTCAACCCCGGTATCGCGGGCACGTCCCCCGCCGTCGTCCTCGCCCTGACGGCCGCCGCGACCTCCACGATCCGGCTCGGCTCCGGGGCCGTACAGCTCGGCCACCGCACCGCCCTGAGCACGGTCGAGGAGTTCGGCCTGATCGACGCGCTGCACCCGGGCCGCTTCGACCTGGGCCTCGGCCGGTCCGGCGGCCGCCCGCCGGGACAGCCGGCGGTCACGGCGACGCCGGTCGTCGACGGCCGCGCCCCCAACGGCCTCCTCATCCCACCGCGCTTCTCCTTCGAACGCCTCCTCGGCTCACCCCGGATCGCCCTCCAGCGCAAGCTGCTCCTCCTGCCCCACGCCGAGTCGCAGGACTACGCCGAGCAGATCGACGACCTCCTCGCCCTGCTGGCCGGCACCTACCGTTCCCCGGAGGGCATCGAGGCGCATGTGGTGCCGGGCGAGGGCGCCGAGGTCGAGGTGTGGATCCTGGGCAGCAGCGGTGGCCAGAGCGCCGAGGTCGCGGGCGCGCGGGGCCTGCGGTTCGCCGCGAACTACCATGTCAGCCCGGCCACCGTCCTGGAGGCCGTGGAGGGGTACCGGTCCTTCTTCCAGCCCTCCGACTTCCTCGACAAGCCGTACGTCAGCGTCTCGGCGGACGTCGTGGTCGCCGAGGACGACGACACGGCCCGCGAGCTGGCCACCGGCTACGCCCCATGGGTGCGCAGCATCCGCACAGCCGAGGGCGCCATCGAGTTCCCGACCCCGGACGAGGCCCGCGCCCACGTGTGGTCGGACGAGGACCGGGAGCTGGTCCAGGACCGGGTCCAGACCCGGTTCGTGGGCTCCCCGGCGACGGTGGCCGACCGGCTGGAACAGCTCCAAGAAGCCACCGGAGCCGATGAGTTGCTCATCACCACCCTCACCCACGGCCACGCGGACCGGGTGCGCTCCTACGAGCTGCTGGCCGAGGAATGGCGGCGGCGATGAGCCGCGAACGGGCGACCGTCCCACCACACGAACACACCTCCCCCCAGAACCTGTGAGCAGGAGCCACGATGGGACTCACCACCGATTCCGCGCCGGTCGGCGCGGCCACCCCGGGCGGCGGGCCGGCCGCCCCGCCGACCGCCCCGGACGATCCGGCCTCGCTCCGGGTCGTCCCCGCCCGCCACCCCCTCCGCTGGGCGGCGGCCGTCGCCGTAATGGTGCTGACCGCGCAGTTCGTGCACGGCCTGGCCACCAACCCGGTCTGGGAGTGGGACGTCTTCCGGGCGTATGTGCTGTCCGAGACCATCGTCGCGGCGGTGGGGGTGACCCTCCAGCTCACGGTGTACGCCACGGTGCTGGGGTTTGTCCTCGGCACGGCGCTGGCCTTCATGCGGCTGTCGCACAGCGCCGTTCTGCAGACCGTGTCCTGGACCTATATCTGGGTCTTCCGGTCCATCCCGATGATCGTCCAGCTGGTGTTCTGGTTCAATCTGGGGGCCCTGTACAAGGAACTGGGCGTCGGCATCCCCTTCGGCCCGGTCCTGTGGTCCGTGGACAGCAACAGCCTGATCGGGACGATCGGGGCGGCGCTGATCGGGCTGTCGCTCCATCAGGCCGCCTACGCCGCCGAGATCGTGCGCGGTGGGGTCCTCGCGGTGGACGGCGGCCAGCTGGAGGCCGCGGCCGCACTGGGCATTCCCCGGTTGCGGCAGATCCGGCGGATCGTCCTGCCGCAGGCGATGCGCGCCATCCTGCCCACGGCCGGCAACGAGATCATCGGCCTGCTCAAGGGCACCTCGGTGGTCTACGTCATGGCGATCGGCGAACTCTTCTACCAGGTGCAGGTCGTCTACGGCCGCAACGGCCGGGTGATCCCGCTGCTCATGGTCGCCACCGCCTGGTACGTGTTCCTGACCTCGGTGCTGTCCGTCGCCCAGTACTACGTGGAGCGCCGCTTCGCCCGTGGCGCGAACCGGACCCCGCCGCCCACCCCTCTCCAGCGTGCGCGGCGCTTCGTACGGGACCTCCGTGCCGCCGCCGCACGGCCCCACCGGCCCGTGCCGGCCGGTCGTCCGGCCCTGGCGCCACTCGCAGAACCCGGAGTGCACCGATGAGCCAGGCCATGGTCGACGTCCGCGGCGTCCACAAGAGCTTCGGCCCCCTGGAGGTGCTGCGCGGAGTGGATCTTCGGGTCCGGCCGGGCGAGGTCGCCGTGATCCTCGGTCGTTCCGGCTCCGGGAAATCGACACTGCTGCGCACCATCAACCACCTGGAGAAGGTCGACCGCGGCTGGATCGGCATCGACGGCGAGCTGATCGGCTACCGCCGCTCCGGCGGCAAGCTGTACGAGCTGAAGGAGAGGGAGGTCCTCAAGCAGCGCACCCAGATCGGGTTCGTCTTCCAGAACTTCCACCTCTTCCCCCACCTCACCGTGCGGGACAACCTCATCGAGGCCCCGGTCTCCGCGCTGCGCCGGCCGCGCAAGGAGGCCGTGGCGGTGGCCGAACGGCTGCTGGCGCGGGTCGGTCTCGCCGACAAGGCGGACGCCTATCCGCGGCGGCTCTCCGGCGGCCAGCAGCAGCGCGTGGCCATCGCCCGGGCACTCGCCCTCGAACCGAAGGTGCTGCTGTTCGACGAGCCCACCTCGGCGCTCGACCCGGAGCTGGTCGGCGAGGTCCTGGACGTGCTCAAGGACCTGGCCCGGACCGGCACCACCATGATCGTCGTGACCCATGAGATCGGCTTCGCCCGCGAGGTCGCCGACACCGTGGTGTTCATGGACGGCGGTGTCGTCGTGGAGCAGGGGCCGCCCTCGGCAGTCCTGGACGACCCGCGGCACGAGCGCACCCGCGCCTTCCTCTCCAAGGTCCTCTGACCGCCCCTCACCCCGTTCCGCACGCAAGGAGTTCGACCGTGTCCCACCGCCTCGCCCGCCCCGTCGCCGCAGTCTCCCTCGGAGTCGCCGCCGCGCTCGTCCTCGCCGCCTGCGCCAACCCCACCGACGGAGGTACGACCGACGTCGCGGCCTCGGGCGATGGGTCGGGAAGGACCAAGATCAACAACAGTCCGGACCAGAAGCGGGTCACCACGGACAAGGTCGGTTCTGTAGCCGCCGAAGTGCCGGCGAAGATCCGTAAGAGAGGCACCCTGAAGATCGTCGGATCCGCCGGCAGCGAACCGCCGCTGGGCTTCTACGCCACCGACGACAGGACCCGCATCGGTGTGGAGATCGACCTCGCCCATCTGGTCTCCAACGTCCTGGGGCTGAGGCCCGACTACACCGCCGTCTCCTGGGAGAACATCTTCGTCGGCCTGGACAGCGGCAAGTACGACGCCGGCTTCAGCAACATCACCGACACGGAGGAACGCAAGGAGAAGTACGACTTCGCCGGCTACCGCAAGGACAATCTGGCCTTCGAGGCCAAGCGGGGCAGCGGACTGAAGATCCGCGGCTACAAGGACGTGGCGGGCAGGACGGTCGCCGTGGACACCGGCACCAATCAGGAGAAGATCCTTCTGGAGTGGAGCAGGCGAGCCGAGAAGGCGGGCCTGAAGCCGGTGGACATCAAGTACTACAAGGCCCAGGCGGACACCTACCTCGCCCTGGAGTCCGGCCGGATCGACCTCTTCCTCGGCCCCAACCCGACCGCCGCCTACCATGTGGCGTCCGCCGGGAAGACCGAGATCGCCGGTACCCAGTCCGGTGCCGGAGCCGGCCTCCAGGGCCTGATCGCGGCCACCACCAAGAAGAACAACGGCCTGGTCAAGCCACTCGCCGACGCGCTCGACGAGATCATCGAGAACGGCACGTACGCCAAGGTGCTCAAGCGCTGGGGGCTGTCCGACGAGGCCGTCGAGAAGTCCGAGATCAACCCGCCCGGCCTGCCCAAGAGCAACACCTAGGGCCTGACCCATCGGACAGGCCCTAGCCCTCCCGGGGCGCGGGAGCCGCACGGCTTCCCGCGCCCCGGCTCCCCCTGCGGGGGGCCGGCGCGCGGTCGCCGGCAGGCAGGTACAGGATGGCCCGGCTCGCTGTTCCTCCTCGATGTCACATGCGTGTCCCCGGCGGTGTCTTCATGTCAGACACGTACACGCATCCGCACCGCACAAGGAGAACAGCATCATGGCGCTACGCGTTCCGAAGGCCGAGCTTCCCGCCGAGTTGAGCGAAAACCTGGTCGAGCAGCTCGGCGAAGTCCCCGAGCCCGTCGCGGTGGTGTGGCACAGCCCCGAGGTCGCCACCTCCAATCTGGAGTTCTCGGCGAAGCTGAGCGAGTGGGATGCGGCCGACGCGGGCCTGAAGTCGTTCGCGCATATGGCCGTCGCGGCACAGGTCGGTTGCGGCTGGTGCCTCGACGTCGGCTACTTCCAGGCACAGAACCAGAACCTGGACCTGGCCAAGGCGAGCCAGGTGCCGCGCTGGCGGGAGTCGGAGGTGTTCACCCCGCTGGAGCGGGACGTCCTGGAGTACGCCGAGGCCATGACGAACACCCCGCCGACCGTCACCGACGAGCTGTACGGGGGTCTGCTCGACCGGCTCGGCCCGGCGGCGATGGTCGAACTCACCGCGTACATCGCCTTCGTCAACATGGCGACCAGGAACAACAACGCACACGGGGTCATGTCGCAGGGCTTCTCCGATGCCTGCGGGATTCCGCTGGCCGAGCGCTCCGAGCCGTCCGGTGCGGTGCCGACGGCATGACTCAGGACCCGTTCGTCGCCCATCGCAGCCTGCTGTTCACGGTCGCCTACGAGATGCTCGGGTCGGCCGCCGACGCGGAGGACGTGCTGCAGGAGTCCTGGCTGCGGTGGGCCGACGTCGACCACGCCCAGGTGCGCGAGCCGCGGGCCTACCTGATCCGGCTCGTCACACGGCAGGCCCTCAACCGACTGCGGACGCTGTCCCGCAGCCGCGAGGACTACGTCGGCGAGTGGCTGCCGGAACCGTTGCTGACCAGCCCTGATGTCGCCGAGGACGTCGAGTTCGCGGAGAGCGTCTCGATCGCGATGCTGACCGTCCTGGAAACCCTCAGGCCAACGGAGCGGGCGGTGTTCGTGCTCCGCGAGGTCTTCGACATGCCGTACGGCGAGATCGCCGAGGCCGTCGGGAAGTCCGCGGCAGCGGTGCGGCAGATCGCCCGGCGGGCCCGCGAGCATGTGGCGGCCCGGCGGCCCCGAATGCGGGTCAGCCCGTCGGAGCAGCGAGCCGTGGTGGAGCGGTTCCTGGCCGCGCTGCGGACCGGGCGGGTACGGGAGCTGATGGAGGTGCTGGCTCCGGACGTGGTCCTCGTCGCCGACGGCGGCGGGCTCGCGGCCGCCGCCCGCAGGCCGATCCACGGGGCCGAACTCGTCGCCACGATGCTCGCGCGCCCGGACCGGGTGGTGTCGGCCGTGTGGCTCAACGGCGCGCCCGCGGCCCGGATCGAGGTCGACGGCCGGCTGGCCGCGGTCAGCCTCGTCGTGGAGAACGGGCGGGTCACCCGGATCCATGCGATGGCAAACCCGCGGAAGCTGACGCGGCTGGACGAGCCGGCCGCACTCGTCCGATAGGTCCGCGGCCGCTCCGGCGCCGTGGGGGTACAGGCGGCCCGACCCCGGACCACCTGTACCCCGTGCCCGGCCATGGCCGAAGTCACCCTGGTCCCGGCAGACTTCACGGGACACCCGGATCGTCGTCTGGGATCATGTGGCTTCGCCGGCCGAGCGGGGTGGACCATCGGACGGGGCCCTGTGGCGCGCTTCCCCCATGTGAGGCAACACGATGCCGTCGACCAGCACCGCGACCCGATACACCTACGACGCCTTCCTCTCCTACAGTCACGGGGCCGACGCCAAGGTGGCCCCGGCCGTGCACAGAGCGCTCAGCCGCCTGGCCAAGCCGTGGAACCGGCCGCGCGCCCTGCGGATCTTCCGCGACCAGGCATCCCTGGAAGCCAGTCCGGACCTGTGGGCCACCATCGAGGCCAAGCTGAGTGCGAGCCGCCATCTCGTCCTGCTCGCCTCGCCGCAGGCCGCCCGCTCCCGCTGGGTGGCCCGGGAGATCGCCTACTGGAAGCAGCACCGCGAGCCCGCCACCTTGCTCATCGTGCTCACCAGCGGCGCCATCCACTGGGACCACACCGCGCGGAACTTCGACCGGACACGTACCACCGCCCTGCCGCCCGAGGTGTTCGGGTGGTTCGAGGCCGAACCCCTGTGGGTCGACCTGAGCTGGGCCGGGAGCGAGGTCGAACTGTCCCTGGAGCACGCCCGGTTCCGCCAGGACATCGGCACCCTGGCGGCGTCCCTCCACGGAGTGAGCAAGGACGCACTCGACAGCGAGGAGGTCCGCCAGCACGCCAGAACGGTCGGTGTGCGGCGCGGGCTGACCTGGGGCCTGGTCTTCTTCCTCGTCGCCTCGCTCGTCTTCGGTGTCATGGCCCAGACCCGTGGCGACGAGGCCGAGCGCCGGCGCAAAGAGGCGGACGGGCAACGGCGGGTGGCCACGGTGCGCGCGCTGCTCGCCGAGTCGAGGAGCCGCCTGGCGGACGATCCGCGCATCGCCGTCCGCCTCGGCCTGACCGCGTACAGCCTGCGCCCCACCACGGAAACCCGCGCCGCCTTGGTCGACGTACTGCAGCGCACGCCGTACGCGGGCGCAGCGCGCGGGCCGGACGACATCGGCCAGTTCGTCCGGCGGCTCTCGGACGACGCCGGCGTCCTGGCCGTCGCGGACAAGGGCACGCTCAAGCTCTGGGACGTCTCACAGCCCGGACGTCGCCGCCTGCTGCACCGTCTCACCCCGCCGCCCGGGGACATCGAGGACATCGCCTTCAGCCGAAACGGACGCACCCTCTTCGTGGCGGCCACCAAGGGCCACGCCCTGTGGGACATCGCCGGGCCCGGCAAGCCGCGGCCGTTACCGGGCCTGCCCGGCGCGACGGGCCTGGACGGCGGCGGGTTCGGCGACGGCGACCGGATGCTGGCCACCGTGCGCGACGACAAGGGCGGCAGCGGCCGGATGGACCTCTGGGACGTGGCAGCCCCCGGCCGGCCGCGCCGTCTCGGCTCGGTGACCGGAATCTACGACGCCAAGGACGTCGAGATGAGCCCCGACGGCAAGACCGTCGTGAGCGCCACCGGGAAGATCACCCTCGACGAGGCGGACACGGGGAAGATCACCATTGAGCACGGCAGCGGGATGACCGTGTGGGACACCTCCGCCCCGGCCCGTCCGCGCCGCCTGGGGCGCCAGGACGCCTGGGGCGGAGCGCTCGTTTTCAGCCCCGACGGACGCACCCTGCTCAGCAGCCACGGCAGGACCGCCTACGTCTGGCGCATCCGCCCCTTCCGCGCACCGCAGCTGCTCGGCAGGCTCCGCGGCCACCGGGGCGCCGTGACGGACGCCGGCTTCGGACCGGACGGCAGGACGGCGGTCACCCTCGACGACAAGGGAAGCGCGGTGCGCTGGGACCTGGCCCACCCCGACAGGCCGCGTTCCCTGGGAATGCTGCGCGACGGCGATCTGCGTTCCGGCGAGGACGTCGCCTTCACGCCTGACGGACGGTACATCCGAGAGGTCGACGGCAGCGATGCGGTCGCCAGCTGGCGCGCGGACTCCGAGACCGGTCCTCGGCAACGCGCCCGGACGGCCGCAGACCCGGTGGCCGTGGCGGCCGTGGCGATCTCCCCGGACGGGCGCACGGCGGCGACCGCGGGTATGCGCGCGCTGGTGCTGTGGGACATCACCGACCCCGACCGGCCCCGCCAACTCTCCGTACTGCGCGGCTTCTCCGCGTCCATGACGGACGTGGCGTTCTCGGCGGACGGCCGCTACCTGGCCGGAGGCGACGGCGCCAGCCGGGTCATCCTGTGGGACGCGTCGAACCGGCGCAGCCCCCGCAAGACCGCGACCCTGCGCACCCGCGGCCCGGTGGCCTCGCTGGCCTTCAGCCCACGAGCCCCGCTCCTGGTCACGTCCGGAAACCACCCCCGGTTCACCGGGGACATCGACGGCTGGGCGACCCTGTGGGACCTCAAGGGCGCGCGGCCCGTGGAGACCCGCTCGTACACCCTCAAGAGCTACACCCACGCGAGTGTGGCCTCGTTCAGTCCGGACGGCGGGCTGCTCGCGCTCCCCGGCGCCGGCAGCGGCCTGTTCGACATGAGCGACCCGCACCGGCCCCGTCACCTCAAGTGGGACCCGGTGGCGGTGCTCCAGAGCGACACGGCGTTCAGCGCGAAACGCAAGCTGCTGGCCGTCGGCGAAGACGTCTACCGGGTCAACGGGACCTCGCTGTCCGAGCACGCCGTTGAGCTTCCCGATGCGCCCCGCGTTGGCGGGCGGGTGGCCTTTCACCCCGACGGCAACCTGCTGGCCGAGGCGGACGACGACGGCACGGCGGCGCTCTGGGACATCGGAGATCTCCAACATCCCCATATGGCAAGCGAGTTGCCACCGCTCGACGACAGCATCGACGACGTGGCGTTCACCCCCGACGGCCGTACGCTGCTGACGGTCGGCGGCGACGGCACGCTGCGCCTGTGGGGCCTGGGCCCGCTGCCCGCCGTTGCGCACGACCCGAAGCGCCTGGCCTGCCAGGTGGCCGGCGGCGGCCTGGACCGCACCCAGTGGCTCCAGCACGCGCCAGGACTGCCTTATCAAGACCTGTGCCGCTGACGACCTTGCGCAAGGGCGATGCACCGGCGCCCGACGCCCTGGAAGAGGCCGCGGAGGTAACGGTCCGCGTCCTCAGAGGGCACGCCCTGCCAGGCGGCCTCGGGACAGCCCTTAGGCTCGCGGTATGCGATCCGCGTGGGTGGTAGTGGCAGGAGCGGCCTCCGCCCTGGCCTGGGGCGAGTGGTTGAACCGGCGGTGGTCCCGCACGCTCGTCGGGAACCGCGAGGGCGACACCACGGCCGTCGTCGTGCTGGGCTACCGCAATCCGCACCCCTCGATCAACATCGTCAACCGGTGGCGCGTCCGTGCCGGGCTGCGCTCCGTCGCCTCCGACGGAGCGCGCGACACCCAGGTGATCTTCAGCGGAGGCGCGGCGGGTGGCGGCCCTGCCGAGGCCCGGCTGATGGCCGACTACGCCAAGTCCGTGCTGAGGTTCGACGGTCGCGTACTCATCGAAGACCAGAGCAGGACGACGTGGGAGAACATCGAGAAGGTGGTCCCGCTCCTTGAAGGTGCGGATCGCATCAAGATCACCTCCCAGCCGGCTCACGGGCTCAAGGCCCGCGCGTATCTGCGCCGGCAGCGCCCCGATCTCGCCGCGCGACTCGTGCCCGCGGATGACTACCGCCCCGGCGAGTGGACGGTACTCAAACCCCTGCTGGCTCTGTACGGTCTCTGGACGCTCCGCGGCATCGAAGCCGATGAACGAAAGCCCTTGCAGCCTCCGCCGGCAGGGGGTTGAGCCGGGCACCGGTGCCGGTGCCGATCCGGCGGGTGTCCCTCTGCCGTCGCACTCCGCCGCCGGGAATATCCCTGCCCCCCTGGGGCTTGGCAGTGACGTTCGACCGGATCGGTAGTCCTGGGGGGCGGAATGAAGGATGAGCGCGCACTGGCCACCGAGACCGTGACCGAGGCCGAGCGGCGGGCCGTCATCGAGGCCCGATTGCCGTCCCACAGGTGGCCGGAGCGCACACTGTCGGTGGTCGCCGTGCACGCCGCCACCGGCCGGACCCGGGTCTTCGACCGTACCTCCGGCGTCGACCTGGTGGACGCCGTGACGGCGAGCTGCGCCATCCCAGCGGGCCACGCCGGTTTCGCCCAGGGCCGGGCGGCCGCGCAGGACATCGCCGTGCTGTGGAACAAGGCGTAGCGAACGGCGCGACAGCGGTGGCCGACGGCGTCAGCTCGCTGGACCTCAACCGACCGGGGCCCGCGCCGTCATGACGGTCCTGGCCGCCCTACCGCTGTGACGGCGGGCCCTGACCGTCGTCCTCCCCGGCCGGTGACTGTTGCGAGAGCGCCGTCCAGGAGCGCAGCAGCAGGTCGAAGGCGTCCACGACGACCTCGTCCTGGATGCCGTCGGGGGTCAGCAGGCGCTGGATGAGCAGGCCGTCCTCCAGGGCGTGGACGATCAGGGCCAGGAACGCGGGGTCCGCGGGCGAGGCGACGCCGCGGGAGGCGAACGCCCGCTCCAGGCCGGTGGTGTGGGCGTCGCGGGCGAGGAGTTCGCGTTCGGCGAGCAGCGGACGCAGTGCGTCGTTCCGCAGGGCGTACAGGACGAGTTCCATGCGCAGGGCGAGCCATTGGGGCAGGTGCTGGGCCCGGTCGCGGTTCCAGCCCCGGAGCCTGTCGAGCGCGTCGGCGCCGGAGGCGGCGTCCTCGGTGAGGGAGCGGACCTCCTCCAGTTCGCGGCGTGTGCGGTCGTGGAGCAGCTCGGCGACGAGGGCGTTCTTGTCCTCGAAGTTCCCGTAGAAGGCGCCGCGGGTGTACCCGGCGCGCTCGGCGATCTGCTCGACGGAGGTGCCGTTGACCCCTCGTTCGGTGAACAGCTCGGCAGCGGCGGCCAGCAGGCGGTGCCGGGTCTGCTGTCGGCTCTCTTCACGGCTCAGGCGCTTGCGTTCAGGTGTCACAGCGGCATCCTACGGCGCGCCGGTCCCGCAATATACAGTTCTGTATCCAGATACATATCTGTATCTTTGCTGGCCGGAACGGAAGGAGGCCCGATGGGGGCGAACGAACTGTGGCCGCTGGGGGCGACGGAGCTGGCGAAGCGGGTGGCATCCGGTGAGGTGTCCGCGGCGGAGGTCATGGAGGCGCACCTGGAGCGGATCGCCGCGGTGAACCCGCGGGTGAACGCGGTGACCCGGCTGATGGAGGACAGCGCCCGGCAGGCGGCGCGGGAGACCGACCGGCGACGGGCCGCGGGCGGGCGACTGGGCCCGCTGGCCGGGGTGCCGTTCACGGTGAAGGAGAACATCCACGTCGAGGGATCGGCGACCACACACGGTGTGCCGTACTTCCGCGACTGGGTGGCGCAGGCGGACGCGCCCCCGGTGCGGCGGCTGCGTGCGGCCGGGGCGATTCCGATCGGACGCACCAACATGCCCGACCTGGCGATCGCCGGACTGCACACGGTCAGTCAGCTCTTCGGGGACACCGTCAATCCGTGGGACCCGAAGCGCACTCCCGGCGGCACCAGCGGCGGCGACGCGGTCGCGGTGGCCACCGGAATGGCGGCACTGGGGCTGGGCAACGACTCCGGCGGGTCGATCCGCAATCCGGCGACGTTCAACGGCGTCGCGGGGCTGAAGCCGAGCTACGGGCGGTTCCCGGCCGACCACCGGATGAACGACCAGGAGCCCGTCCTGGGCCACCAACTCTTCCCGATGGACGGGCCGTTGGCCCGGTCGGTGGCGGACCTGCGGGCAGCGTACGAGGTGCTCGCGGGGCCGGATCCGCAGGACCCGCGGGCCGTTCCTGCCCCGCTCTACGGGCCGAGGCCGGACGCGCCGGTGCGGGTCGGCGTGGTGACCGACCCCGGCGGCCGGGGCGACGTCCACCCGGACGTGCGCGCGGCGATCGAGGCGGCGGCAGCAGCCCTCAAGGACGCCGGACACCCCGTCGAGGAGGTGGAGATACCGCGACTGCAGGACGCTCTCGACGGCTACGGCGCACTGCTGCGAACCGAGTTCTCCCTGGCCTGGCCCACCCTCAGGCGGCTGCTCACCGACGACAGCGCCCGCCATATCGAGCTGGACATCCAACGCCACCCGGCCGTCGGCCTGGCGGAGTACATCCGACAGACCGGCGTACGCCTCGGCGTCCAGCGCGCGTGGGCCCACCTCTTCGAGCGCTGTCCGCTGCTGCTCGGGCCGGTGTCCACACAGCCGGTACCCGAGCCCGTGGTGCCGCGGACCCCGGAGGAGCGCGACGCGACGTTCACGCCGATGCGGCTGCTGACCGCGTCGACGTACGTGGGCGTACCGGCCGTGGCCGTACCCACCGGAATCGCGTCCGGGCTGCCGCAGGGCGTCCAGATCATGGCCGGTATGTACCGCGAGGACCTGTGCCTGGACGCGGCACAGCGGATCGAGGAGCGCCTCGGCGTACTCACGCCGCTCGATCCGCGTCCGCGGCGGTGCGACGCGGACGAAGGGTAGCGGCGGGGAGTTCCTGGCCCACCCTCAAGCGCCGCATCGGGGCGGCCAGGAACCGGCGCCATCTGGCGAGGAACTCGTCGAGTGCGGAGAGTCCGGGACGGTCTGCCGCCGATACCCCTACCCCGGTGGGACAGCCGACGGAGGGACCACGGCGTCGGTACCTCCGGGGGCGTGATTCGTCCGGGCAGGACCTAGTGCTCAGGCACTCGGCGGATCTCGCCCGTGCCCAGCGTGATCACGGCCCGGGGGCGCATGGGGCCCTCGCCGCGCCGGGAGAGCAGGACCACCTCCTCCACCGGGGCCGACAATGCGCCCAGCCGGGCGGCGCAGGCGGCGGCCAGGGGCCGTGGATGCGGGGTGCGGCCGAGGGAGAGGTGCGGTGTGAAGCGATCGTGGCGTCCACGGCAGAGCGGGAAGCGCTGCCCCAGTTCCCGGTGGAGACGGGTCCACGGTGCCAGGTCCGCGGCGGCCGGATCGAGCCATACCGTCGCGTAGTGCCGGTGCCGGAAGTAGCGAACGCCGACCAGGCGGGCCGTGAACGTCGCGCACTCCGCCGCCCCGGCGGCGAGCAGCGGCACCGCCCGTGCGAACTCCTCCTCCGGTACGAAGCCGAACAGCAGATTCACATGCGGTGGCCACCGCCGTACCTGCGGATCATGCTCCAGGCGGATCTCCTGGATCGCCGGCCACAGCTCCTGCGGCGGCAGCCACGCCACCGCGGTCCGGGCCGTCGGCGCCGCGTCGAGCACGTCCACCGGCTCGGCCCCGTCGAGATCTGGATGCCATCCCACCTTTCCATGGTCCGTGCCGTGCCCGCCTCGCACGAGTCGGCGTGCCCTGCACCGGGGCCACAACGAGGACTCGCGCCGTCGGTCGTGGGGCCGAGGGCGGGCGGCCGCCTCCAGCGTCCAGCGTCCGGCGGAGCGCCTCGGAGCCGCGGGAATCTGTAGAACGAGTGGCATCCCTGCGGACCACTTCACAGCGGGTCAGCCCGGGACACCCATGGCAGAAATCGGGCGTCACCACGGGCTCCGACCGGCCCGCGGATCAGAACCACTCGGGCCGGCAGTCCGCCACGGTGCGGTCCAGGCTGTCGAGCAGGTCGAACTGCGGTCCGGTCCGCGGGAGTTCCACCCGGAAGAAGTACCGGGCCGCCTGCCGCTTGCCCTCGTGGAAGGCGTCCACGCCGTCCCCCAGCGCGAGGAACTGCTCCAGCCAGATCCAGGCCAGCACCACATGCCCGACGGCCTCCAGATAGACAGAGGCGTTGGCCAGCGCGGTCGCGGGGTCCCCGGTCGACCACAGCTTGGCGGTGGTCGCCTCCACGCGGGCCGCGGCCCGCTCCAACCCGGCGGCCAGTTCGGCCGCTTCGCCGCCGGCCGCCGTGGCCCGGGCGGCGGTCGCCGCGAGGGTCTCAAGGAGCAGTTTCAGCCCCGCGCCGCCGTCGAGGACGACCTTGCGGCCGAGCAGGTCCAGCCCGTGGATGCCGTGGGTGCCCTCGTGGATGGGGTTGAGGCGGTTGTCCCGGTAGAACTGCTCGACGTTGTACTCGCGGGTGTAGCCGTAGCCGCCGTGTACCTGGATGGCGAGGTCGTTGGCCGCCAGGCACCACTGCGACGGCCAGCTCTTGGCGAGGGGCGTGAGGACGTCCAGCAGCAGCCGGGCGCGGGCGCGGTCGGGCTCCTGCTCGGCGGTGCGCTCCTCGTCGAGCAGGCGGCTGCAGTACAGGGTGAGGGCGAGGGCGCCCTCCACATAGCTCTTCTGCGCCAGCAGCATCCTGCGCACGTCGGCGTGCTCGATGATCGGGACCTGCGGGGCGTGCGCGTCCTTGCCCGTCAGCGGGCGGCCCTGCGGGCGGGTGCGGGCGTAGTCGAGGGCGTGCAGATAGCCGGTGTAGCCGAGCGCCATGGCGCCCTGGCCGACGCCGATGCGGGCCTCGTTCATCATGTGGAACATGTACGCGAGCCCGTGGTGGGCCTCGCCCACCAGGTAGCCCACCGCTCCCGGCGCGCCGCCCGGGGTGTGGCGGCCCTCGCCGAAGTTGAGCAGGGTGTTGGTGGTGCCGCGGTAGCCCATCTTGTGGTTGAGGCCGGCCGGCACCACATCGTTGCGCTCTCCCGAAGAGCCGTCCGGCTCGACCAGGAACTTGGGCACGACGAAGAGGGAGATGCCCTTCACACCTGCCGGACCGCCGGGGATCTTGGCCAGCACCAGGTGGACGATGTTCTCGCTGAGGTCGTGGTCGCCGCCGGAGATCCACATCTTGGTACCGCTGATCCGGTACGTACCGTCGTCCTGCGGCACCGCCCGGGTGGTGATGTCGGCCAGCGAGGAGCCCGCCTGCGGTTCGGAGAGGCACATGGTGCCGAAGAAGCGGCCCTCGACCATGGGGCGCGCATAGGTCTCGATCTGCTCCTTGCTGCCGTGCGCCTGGAGCAGGTTGGCATTGCCGACCGTCAGGAACGGGTACGCGGCGGTGCTGATGTTGGCGGCCTGGAACCAGGCCGTGCAGGCGTGGGCGACCACGGCGGGCAGCTGCTGTCCGCCGATCTCGTAGTCCATGGCGGCGCCGGTCAGGCCGGCCTCGGCGAAGACCCGCAGCGCCTCCTTGACCTCCGGGATGACGTGCACCCGCTCGCCGTCGAAGCGGGGCTCCTCGGCGTCGCTCTTCTTGTTGTGCGTGGCGAAGTGCCGGGTCGCGATGGCCTCGCTGAGGTCCAGCACCGCGTCGAAGGTGTCCCGGTCGTGGTCGGCGTAGCGGGGGCGGCGGGTCAGCGCCGTGACGTCCAGCCAGTCGTGGAGCAGGAAGTCGAGGTCGCGGCCGGAGAGCAGCAGGGAGTCCATGGTCATGCGTCCGATCGGGGAGGGCGGCGGATAGGGGTGGGGGAGTGGGGAGTTCCGTCGGCGGCCCGCTGGAGTCCGGTCAGCCGGGACAGGGCGGCGAAGCCGTCGTCGGTGCCGGGCCAGTGGGCGCGGACCGCGTCGATCCCGGCCCGTCGTACGACGCTCCGCAGGACGAAGGCGACGATGATGGCGTCGTCGGCATAGCCGATGACGGGCAGGAAGTCGGGGATCAGGTCGATCGGCAGGGCCAGGTAGACCATCAGCAGGCCGAGCCGGACCCGTACGCCCCGCGGCAGGGTCTTGTCGGCGGCCAGGCGGCGCAGCAGCCGCACCAGATCCGGCAGCAGGCGTACGGCCTCGGCGAGCAGGGCACCCTTGGGGCGGATCAGCAGCAGCGCGATCAGCAGGGCCAGCCATGCGGCGAGCAGGCCCGCGCCGATCGCGATCAGGATGTCTCGCTGTCCCGTTCGGCGTTGAACTCGCCGACCAGTTGGGCGAGTTCGGCGTCGTCCGTGATGTCCACCGTCAGCTGGCGGGCGGTGCCGCCGTCGGCCCGCACCGAGGCGAGCAGCCGTGCCACCTGGCGCCGTACCGGTTCGCGATCCGGCAGCAGGCAGACCGACTGCTGGAGGTACAGCGCGCCCAGCGAGCGCAGCTTGCGCCACACCCGCACCCGTGTCGCCGTGGGGGCGTCGGCGGTGCTCACGGACACCAGCAGGAACCGCGCACGGCCCACCGCCGTCTCGGCAGTCATGTAACGACCGTAACATCCGCGGTGAAACGCAGACTGCGGGCCGGATACGAGGACGGTCCGGAGGTGTTGCGGCGCCGCTCGGCGGCTAGGGCCTGTCCGATGGGTCCTGGCCGGGCCCGCGACGCCTGGCACGGCACCTCGCGGCGTTGCCGAATCATCCCGATAGCTCCGCTATCGAGACGCTCCGGCGCCTTGCGATGCACCGCACCAGACGCCGCGGCCTTTCCGACCCCGACCCATCGGACAGGCCCTAGCCGGCCTCGATCCGGGGCTCTCCCAGTGCCGTGAGGATGTCGCGGACGGTGTGGTCGAAGAGCGGTCCGGGGTCGGTCAGGGCGAAGTCGAGGTGGCCGAAGACCTCCACGGCCACGGCTCCGTAGAGGCGGGCCCAGCAGGAGACGAAGACGTAGACGACCTCCAGGGGCACCGGTTCGCCGGAGAGGTGCTCGCGCACCTCCTCCAACTGGGCGGTCCAGGCCGGGTCGAGGCCGGCGGGCGGCTGGATGTTTCCGCGGTGCCACAGCCGGACCATCAGGTCCAGGAGGACGCCGCCGCAGCGCCAGCTGGGGTCGTGCGCGGCTGCTCCGGGTGCGGTGTCGGCGTCCGTGAGCGGTTTGGCGAACAGCAGCCCGAACTCCTGGCGGTGGGCCAGTGCCCAGCGCCGCAGTTCGCCGCACGCCGCAGCCAGTTGGCGCCCCGGTTCGGAGGCGGGATGGCGGTCGCGGGCCGCCGTCAGGGCCGCGGCCAGCTCGTCGTAGAGGGACGAGGTCAGTGCCTGGATCAGGTCCCGGTGGGCGGCGTAGTAGCGGTAGGGGCCGGGCGCCGTCATGCCCATCTCGCGGGCGATGGACCGCAGTGTGACGGCGGCGGGCCCCTCCTCGACGAGCTGGCGCCTGGCGGTCCGCAGGATCTCGGCCAGCGCCTCTTCGCGGACGCGGTGGCGCGATGCGCGCGGCGCATCTGGAGCCGGTCTTCGCCGCCTACGCGGACCGTGTGACGGCCCGTTTCTTCGACGCCGAGGCGTTCACCGGACGGGTCTCGGACTTCGCCGTACTGGAGACCGACGACCTGGGCGCGTACTACTTCCTCGTCGAGGCGCTGCGCGACACCCCCGTCATCAGCGAGGGCTACCTCGCCTTCGCCGACATCTTCCTGGGCGTCGAGGACGGCTTCCAGGCGTACGAGCAGGCCGCTCTGTCGCAGGGGGCCGGGCTCCGATGACAGTGCAGCACGAGGTAGACGAGCGGCGGTGGCCGATGCGGCTGCTGCGCGGACCCGGCTGGCCCGCCGCCGCCAGTGCGGCGCTCTTCATGTAGCGCCCCCGGTACCCGGAGAACCGCACGAGGACCTCCACCACCTCGTAGGGGCGGACGTCACTGCCACAACCTCGAACACGAGGACATGGCGATCATGGCCGAACTCCAGGTCGTCTGAGGCCGGTCGGGGCGCGCCACCCTGCTCCGGCGCCTCCTGGAGGTGCTCCCAGGAGGCGCCGAAACGGGACTGCGGTGCGGGGAGGGGCGCCGGTTCACGCCGGCACCCCTACTGCTCCTACCAGGCGACCGGCAGGCGCTCCGGGATGCGCTTCATAAAGCCGGTGCGCCATACGAGTTGGTCGACGGGAACGGCCAGGTGCAGGCCGGGCAGGCGGGTGGTGAGGACCTCGATCGCGGTCTCGATGTGCTTCTTCCCGAGCGGGACGGCGGGGCAGTAGTGCCCGCCGTATCCGAACGAGAGGTGGGCGGCCGCGTTGGGCCGGTCGATGTCGATGGTGTGCGGGTCGGGGAACACGCTCTCGTCGGTGTTGGCGGCCTCGACCAGGACGAGGACGAGTTCGCCCTTCTTGATCTCCGTGTCACCGAGCCGCAGGTCCTCCATGGCCAGGCGGGGCAGCCCGTCGGCGATGGACAGGTTCACGCGCAGCAGTTCGTCCACGGCGCCCGGTATCCTGCCGGGCTCCGCGCACAACCGCTCCCAGATGTCCGGGTTCTGAAGGAGCGTGAACACGGCCATGGTCAGGGCGCCCATCGTGGAGATGACTCCGGCGCCGAACATGGTGACGCCGACCGTGGCGAGCATCTCGTCGGTGAGGTGCGCATAGTCGGGGTCACCGCGGAGGGCGGCGAGTGCGGCCATGAGCCCGTCGGTGGCGGGGTCGTTGAGCCGCCCGGCCATATAGGCGATGTCCCGGTCCCAGTTCAGGCGCGCTCCGGTGATGGGGCAGGCCGAGTTCATGAACGCGATGTCGAGACTGGAGGCCAGCAGCGGTGCGTCGTCGCGGGGGATGCCGAGGATGTGGCAGTGGAGGTGCTCGGCGTAGGGGTTGGCGAACCGTCCGCGCAGATCGACCGGCGGGCCGTAGTCGAGGATGCCGTCGACCAGGTGGGCGGCGTGGTCGGTCATCCACTCCGTCAGGCCGCCGGCCTTGGGATTGATCGCCTTGAGTACGGCCTTGCGCAGACCGGCGCCGGTGATGTTGCCCATGTTGTTGACCACCTCGGGCGGGATGGTCAGCGCGTACTGCCGGGGCACGCCGGGGGCGGAGGTGTCCTTGAGGCTGAAGCGGGGGTCTTCGAGCACCTGTCTGCACAGCTCGTAGGAGGAGACCAGCCACGCCTCGTCCCCGGCGATCGTGCGCACCCGCGTGACCGGGGTGGCGCGAAGCCGCTCGACCTCCGGGGGAAGACGGTCGCCGCGCGGGGAGAAGGGGAAGTCGATCAGGGTCGGTGCGGTCGTCACTGGTCGCGTCCTTCGGTCATGGTGCCGGCGGGGGTTATCACGGCGTGGCCTTGGTTGCGCGTGGCGCGCAGGCCATGGCCGCGTGAGTAGAGGAGATCGGCCATCGGCAGTGCCTGGTGGTAGCAGTTGAGCGACGAGGGGACGCCCATGATCGCGGGGGTGTCGATGAACAGCGGCGCCTCGGCGCAGATGTAGTCCCGGCAGACCTGGCGCTGACGGTCCGTGGGCTGCTTCCCGTCGAGAACCTTGCTGGTGAGGAACCGGACCACGAGCTGATCGCAGACCTCGCGGAACACCGGGTCGGCGGACAGCCGGTCGTCGAGGCTCTCGCGTATGACCCGATAGGCGGGGATGTCCAGCAGCGCGGACATGGGGCGGCCGCGGAGCCTGGCGCCGTCCGGGTCGAGCGCGGCAACGGCGGCGGTCACCTTGGCCCGTACACCGCGCAGGTTCTTCACGGCCTTGCGCTGGGCCTCGACCGCCGGATATCCGAGTGCCTCGTACATGTCGGCGACATGCAGATCCGTGTAGATCAGATCGACCTGACGGAAGTTCTCCAGTCCCCAGGCGGCGAGGCCGAGGATTCGGTGATGGGTGAAGTAGGAGTTCCCCGGAGAGATGCCGATGACTGCGTGATCACCTTCGTCGGTGATGACCTGGCAGTGCGGGGTGTACGGACGGACGTGGAAAATCTCGGTCGCTGTCGTCAAGAGACGATGCCCCTACGTGCCGCTAGTCCCTGGGAACCCGGTGTTCCCGGTGTGGCGGCGACACCGGAAACCTACCTGATTGTCGGTTCTGAATGATGCCGAACTAGGCGGTAACTCGCAGGTCAGAGCGCCTAGTTGTGTTCATGGGGCGTTCACAAGTACGGCCTGGTGACCGCGAACGAGCCTGTCGCGAACTGTCCGCCCGCCCTAGCGGCCCACTCGCTCCCCTGCCAGCTGCTCCTCGATCAGCTCCACGGCCCGGCGGGTGCCCCCCTCGGTGCGCACCTCGGCCCACAGCCATGCCGAGCGCGCGGCGACCTGCGGATCGCCGATGAGTTCCATCAGGGCGGTCCGCAGCGCCGCCGCGGTGACGTCCGCGGAGTCGATCCGACGGGCGACACCCAGCTCGACGAGCCGGTCGGCGTAGAGGCCCTGCTCGGCCCCGTTCGGTACCGCGATCATCGGCACACCGGCGTACAGGCCCTCACCGCAGCTGCCCATTCCGGTGTGCGTGACCCAGGCGTCCACCTGATCGAGGATCGTCGACGGCGGAACCCACGGCAGCACCTCGAAGTTGGGGGGAATCCGTTCCCCCAGCCGGGCCGAGTCGCCGCCACCGCCGATCTGCAGCACCACATGCCAGCCCGGGAGATCCGCGAAGGCCGCCACACACTGCTGGTGGACCTCCCGCTGCCTGGGGTACGCCGCCGAGCCGCCCAGCGAGACCAGCAGCACCTTCTCCGCACCGGCCGGCCGCATCCAGCCGCCCTGCTCCTCACCGGCGCCGCGGCACGGGCCGACGAACGTCACCGCCTCGGCGTCGACCTGGTCCGCATAGGGCTGCATGGCGCGCGGGATCAAGGCCAACGCACGCCCCGGCCGGCCGATGAACTCCTCGACGTTCGTGGTCACCGCACCGCACTGGGCAAGCCAGGTGGCGAACCGCAGGCGGTGGTCGGGACCTCCGGGCAGCCCGGCGAAGGCCGCATCCATCTCCTCCCGGGCACCGTCCCAGGCCACATGCGCCGGCGACAGCTGGACCGGCTCACGGCCCTGCGCCTCGGCCAGTGCGCGGCCCGCGTACGCACCGATGTCGTAGAGGTAGAGGTCGGCGGGGGCGTCGTCGTAGGCGGCGTGCAGCTGTGGAAGTACGGCCATCGCCTCGTCCAGGAAGAGGGAGGCGGTGGCAATGGGGTCGCGCGGCCAGTCGCCGTCGGCGACCGGCAGAGTGGAGGTCAGGCGGACCAGCTCGGCACCGGTGGGGGTGATCAGCTCGGCGACGTGGTCGGCGTTGGCGTATGTCACGCGATGGCCGCGGGCCACCAGCTCGCGGATGATCTCCAGGCTGGGCAGCACATGGCCGACCGTGGGAGTGCCGATCATGGCGATATGGGCTGGAAGGGGCATATCGGGACTTCCTTCAATAGAGGGCTACAGAAGGGAAACGCCGAGGGCGCGAGAAGGCAACGCGCCGCGCAGTGCCAGAGTCACTTGCCCGGTCTTCATGGACGGGTCTTGAGGCCGTCCAGGGTGAGGTCCAGCAGGCGTTCTGCGCGCTGTCGTCGTGCGGGGCCCGCCGAGGTGAGGGCGATGCCTTCGAGGGCGGCGCCGAGGTCGCCGGGGCTGATGTCGGTACGGATCAGTCCGGCGGCCGTGCATGCGTCCATGAGTGCGGTGAGGGCCGCCCGGATCATTTCCCGGCTGTGACCGTAGGGGTTGCTTCCCGTCGCGGCGATGGCGCGCAGGGCGTCGATCATGCCGTATTTGGCGGTGACGTAGTCCAGGAAGAGGCGCGTCCAAGCGCGCAGGGCTTCGTAGGGCGGCTCCGCCGCAAGCAGCGTGCGGGCCGCATCGCACAGTTGGGCCACCTCGTTGCGGTAGACGCCTGACGGACACGGCGGTCGATCGGTTCGGCCGGCTGGATGTCCTGGTCTCCAACGCCGGCACCATGGCGATCTCGCCGTTCGACGAGCTGCGCCAGGACGACTGGGACGCCATGGTCGCCACCCACATCACCGGCCTGCTGAACGGCATCGGGGCGGCGCTGCCCGTCTTCCGGCGGCAACGCTCCGGCCAGTTCGTCAATGTCGCCTCCACCGCGGCCTACGTCGTGAAGCCTCCTCAGGCCGTCTACGCGGCCACCAAGACGGCGGTGAAGGTGCTGACCGAGGGCCTGCGGCAGGAGTCGGGACCCGACCTGCGTGTCACCCTGGTCTCGCCGGGGTTCACCGACACGGAGGGCGTGGGCAAGGGGGCGAGTGCCGAAGCGGCGGCGGCCGTCATCCGGCAGCGGGACGAGATCGCCATGCCGCCCTCCGCCGTGGCCTCCGCCATCGGTTACGCGATCGAGCAGCCCGACGGCGTCGACATCAGCGAAATCGTCGTCCGACCCACCGTGCAGACCTGACGGCTCAGCGCACGAAGTCGATCTCGGGGTAGTGGCGCGAGGGGCCGTCCAGGAGGCGGCCGCGGTGGTGGCGCAGGTGCTTGTCGAAGAAGGCCGCGAGGTAGGTGCGTTGGACCTCGATGGAGCGATCGGGGTCGATCGTGCCCAGCAGCTGCTGCAGTTGGGCGGGGGTCAGCCGGAACGCGCCCGCTGCCTGGGGGAGCAGGGCCTGGTTGTCGAGGAAGGAGTTGTGCCCGGAGCCGAGCAGCTTCAGGTCGAGCCGCTCTCCGTGCAGGTGGTCCCAGAACCGCGCCCAGCTCCGATCGGTGTTGCGGTTGTGGTTCTGCGAACTGAACAGCAGGAAGGGGCGGTCGAGCCGCTGGGTGACCTCCGACCCGAAGAGCTGGCCGTCCAGGTTCGCGCCGGCGTCGATCCTGGAGTCCTTGTGCATGGCCGCGGGCACCACCGCTCCGCCGAGGGAAGCGCCGAACATCCCGACGCGCTTCATGTTCACCGCTTTGGACAGCCCGTGGGGGAGCGGTTTGCGCTCCACGTCCGGGTTGTGGCCGCGGGCGATCGAGGCCAGCTGGTCGAGGACGAAGCTGCTGTCCGCCGCCCGGACGTCGATCGTGTCGGACGAGTGGGTACCTGCCGGCATGGTGTTCACCTCAAGCCGCCCGCCGGGGAACTCCACTTCGTTGGCGTCGTGGGTGTGGTCGATGGTGACGACCAAATAGCCGCGGCTGGCCAGGTCCTGGGCCAGTGAGGTCCCCATCGCCCGGTCGGAGTGCAGGCCGGTCGAGTACAGCAGCACCGGCAGTTCGCCGGCGTTGCGATCGACCGGCGCGCCGATGTGCCCGGCAGTGGTGGGCAGGGTCACCGAGCCCGGCGGCACCTGCCATTGGGCCAGGTAGTGCGCGGCGGCGGCGGGCTGCAACCAGGGCGCTGCGGGATAGCGGTCGGTGTTCGTGGCCGGGTACCACAGCGTGACCATCAGCTCGCGCGGCTGGAATCCGGGCACATACGGGTCGTCGCGGTGCGCGTCGCGCAAGTGGAGGTCGACCGTTCCGACGCCATGGCGCCCGGTGGGTGCGGGGAGCGTCAACTGGCCTGGGGCAGGCGCAGGATCCATGGCCGCTGCCGTGTCCAGGGACGCCGCCGCGGTCCGGGGTGCGGCGGGAGCCTTCTCCGCGGCGGTGGCCGGCGCGATTCCGGCCCCCAGGGCGACGGCCAGTACTCCTGTGGTGCCGGCGACCCGGGCGCGCAACCGGCTTTGCCGCCGTCGTGCGTGTTTCATGGGCAGCCCCCTCCATGGCAGCGATCGCCATATGCCCGGCGATCGGCTGGCGATCATCGTATAGGCAGTTAGCCGTGGTCGCGCCAACACACCTGAATGTGCGGTGAGTTACCGGCCGGGGTCGGCAATGCGAACACTGCCGGCACGTTCGGAAACGCACGGTGTCGGCTTCGTGTCTCGCGGTATTGCCGGCCATACGGCCGATCCATTCCGTGGACCGGCATGCGCTGGAAGCGGCCCGTCGGCGCTCGTGGAGTATGCCACCGGGTTGATCGACGTCGAGTGCCCAGGGCCGAAGCGTGCGGCGGGAATTGGCCTGGTGTGGCTGGTTGTCGTTGTCACCCCCGGACAACTCCGGATCCTCGTCGGGTCGGTGGAAGCGGTACGGACCAAGCCGGGAGGGGGCTGCCGTGAACGGCATTGCCGCACTTCAGTGCGGTGCGACGGTGGTTGCCGCGGCGTCGGTACCGGCCGGTCGACCGCTGCGCAAGACGTGGCTCATTCGCGCCATCGACGCATGACGGGCATCACATCCAGAATTCCACGGCGGTGCCGAGGATTATCACTGAGCGTTTTTGTTACGCGCCAGTTCGTGATCCCGCGAGTCTCGCCAACCGTCCCTGCGGGTTTACGGATTCTTTGGGAAGGGTGTTTGCGGGGGCTGTCCGTCGGCGACGTCCGAGACTGTGCGTGATGCGGTGAATGCGGACGGAAAGGTACGGTCAATTAGCCCTGTCAGTCGCTGCGTTGGGAATTCCGGCCTGGCGGGATGAGGTCCGCGGTGCATAAGTGGCAGTCACCAAGGGTGAGTTGAGCGGAGTTCCGCATGGCTCGTATTCGGCGGGTCAGTGCGAACGGACTTGTGATTATCCTGTGATCCCAGTATTCCTACTGGTCGAGTTGCCGCACGGCAATCCCCCACATGCCGAGAGGACGCTGCCCTGCACGCCCTTGCCCGTGCGCCCCGCCCGCACCGAACCCGACGCCGTGCCGATATGCCTCTGCTCGGAG
Source organism: Streptomyces sp. NPDC026575 (assembly GCF_055567415.1). NCBI lineage: Bacteria > Bacillati > Actinomycetota > Actinomycetes > Kitasatosporales > Streptomycetaceae > Streptomyces > Streptomyces sp. NPDC026575. The sequence continues at coordinate 122,283 of NZ_JBVHQM010000005.1, read as the reverse complement.
GCGTCCGCCCACCGATCGCCGCACTGCTCTGCGTACTGCTGGTGGTCGCCGCGTTCACCGCACTCGGTCTCGGCACCGTTCACGAACAGGACGTTCCGCAGGCCGTACGCGACGCGGAACGCCAGATCGCCGAGGACGCCGCCGACTCGGTCGGGACCTCCGTCAACGCCCGTGCCGCGGCGGTGCGCCGTGCTGCGGCGTCGGCCACGCCCGCCGGCGGCGGTGCTCCGAGAACGCTCCTGCGATCCCTCGTCCCGACCGAGCACCCCGGTCAGGGCGCCGCGCTGCTCGACCCGCGCACCGGCAGGTCGCTGGCGGCCAGCGGTGAAACGGTGCCGCTGACCGGGGTGGACGTGACGTCCCTGGCGCGGCCCGGGACCGCGAACATCGCGCCCCGGTTGGCCTCTTCGGGGACCGCCGAACCGCGGCTGTTGCTCTTCGCCCGCGTGACCGCCCCCGCGCCGGGCGCCAAGAAGGACGAGAACCGCGACCAGGCAGGGGATCTGGCGGGCGATCAGGACCCCGAGGATCGTGAACTCCTGCTGGTCGTCTCGGAGAAGGTCGCCGCCCCGGCGGTGTTCGGAGGCGGCCGCACCGGGCAACTGGTCGACCGGAACGGGCGGGTGGTCGCCGCCGCCACCAACGCCGCCGCGGCGCCGGCGCCCAAGGCCGAGCACCGGTCCGTGTCGGCCGATGCGGCGACCGCCGCGAGCGCCGCCAAAGCCGCTCTGACCACCGGCGACGCCGCCGGCAGCATGCTCGGTGACGGTCCCGACGGCCTGCGCAGGGTCACCGGGTGGGCCTCGCTCGCCGCGATGGACGGCACGGACGACACCTCGGATCTGGGACTGACGATCCTGACGGGAAGGGATGTGGCTCCGGCGAAGGAAGGAGCCGACCACACGTGGTTCGCCGTCATGGCCGCGGGCGCGCTGGTGGTGATCGCCTTGCTGGTCACCGTGGTGCTGTGGGGCACTGTGCAGCGTCCCCTGCTGCGGCTGCACCTGTCCGCCGCCCGGCTGGCCCGCAGCGCCTGCGGCCCGGCCACGGCGCGGCAGCAGTTGGCCCGGCCGGTGCCGCTCGTCGCGTTCGGTGAGATCGGCAGGATCGGCCGGGCGCTGGAGTCGATACGCCGCCAACTGACCGGTGAGACGGGGCCGGAGCCCGCGCGACCGGTGCGGCGCCGGCCAGGTGTCCGGGCCCTGGCCGTCGTCTGCGCGCTGGTGATCGCCGGGTGGGGGGTGCCCCTGCTGTTCCTGCTCAACCGCGCACCCGCCGACAAGGCCGTACCGGCCGTCGCCGTCGCCGACCAGGAGGCCCGCACCGAGGCCGCCGCCGAACGGGTGCGGCGGTCCCTGGACCGGAGCTGCACCGACCTCAAGGCGGTGGCGTCGGCCCTCTCCGGCGCGTCACGGGAGCGGGCGGCGGAGATCCTGCGGCGTGACCGCGCCGACCATCCCACCTACCGGTCGCTGTATGTGCTGGACCGCACCGGTGCCATCGCGCTGCAGGCGGGCAAGGAGCCGCTGCGCACCCTCGACCCCGCACCGGCCGGCGGCGGAATCCGCCAGGTCAACACGTCGGGCAAGGTCCCCGCGATCGCCGCCTACGCGCAGGTCCCGACGGCCAAGAAGGGCGCGAAGGACCCGAAGGACGCCGCACCGGCCGTGGTCGTCGCCGAGATCGGTGTGGACGCGCTGAACGAGCTGGTCGCCCGGCCGGGGCTCGGGAGCGTGTGGCTGACCGACGCGCACCACCGGGTGCTCGCGGCGAGCGTCGGCTTCCAGGCATTCCAGCCCCTGCCCAGTCGCAGTCTCACCCGCCTTGTGACCAGGACCGACACGGCTCCCGGGAGCGCCGGTAGCCCGGCGTCGGCCGTCCTCCACGCGGGGACCGCGACGGGCGGGGGGCAGTCGGTCGCGGCCGCCGCGCCACTGGCACAGACGGGGCCCGCCGCCGGCCTCGGCTGGCGGGTGGTCTCCGCCGAGCCCGCCGCAGCGCTCAAACTGGCGGCGTTCCAGGTCCAGGCGCGCACCATGCTGGCCGGGCTGCTCGCCCTGTCCGCGGGCGTCGCCTGCCTGGGCTGGCTGCACATCGTCGTGGTCAGGCCGCTGCGCGCGCTCACCAGTTGCGCGGAGCGGCTGGCCGGCGGCGACCACCGCACCGTGCTGTACCCGGTCCACCACGACGAATGCGGGTCGGTCACCCGCAGTCTGGAACTGCTCCGGCAGGCGCTGGTGGAGCGGGACCGCGGCCCGGTGGCCGATGTGGCCCGTGTCCCCGCCCCCTCGTCCCCGTCCGGCAGCGCGCCGTAGCAGCGAAGGATCAACTGACGTGCTTTTCCTCTATGTCGTGCTGCTGCTGAGCTGTGCCGTGCTGCTGGTCGCCGGAGTGCTGGAGCAGCGGCGCCATTACGCCGCACTGGCGCAGATCCCCACGCGGGTGCTGGTCAACGGCATCCGCGGCAAGAGCTCGATCACCCGGCTGTGCGCGGGCGCACTGCGCGGCGGCGACCTGGTCACCGTGGCCAAGACCACCGGCACCGCCGCCCGGTTCATCCACCCGGACGCCACGGAGGAGCCGGTGTACCGGAAGTTCGGCATCGCCAACGTCGTCGAGCAGATCGGCATCGTCCGGCGCGCGGCGGCCTACCGGCCGGACGCGCTGGTGATCGAGTGCATGGCGGTGATGCCCGCGCTCCAGGAGGTCAACCAGGAGAAGCTGATCCGCTCGACGATCGGCGTGCTGTGCAACGTCCGCGAGGACCACCTCGCCGAAATGGGCCCGACGCTGGACGACGTGGCCCGCTCGCTGTCCCGGTCGATGCCGGTCGGCGGGGTCTGTGTCACCGCCGAGCAGGAGCGGCTGCACATCCTCAAGGAGGAGGCGGACAGGCGCGGTTGCCGCCTGATCGCGGTCGACCCGGAATCGGTCACCGACGAGGAGCTGCGCCGGTTCAGCTGGTTCACCTTCAAGGAGAACGTCGCCATCGCGCTGGCCGTGGCCGAACTGCTCGGTGTGGACCGGGCCACCGCACTGCGCGGCATGTGGGACGCGCCGCCGGACCCCGGCGTGCTCTCCGTCGAGCGCTACCGCACACCCGACGGCAAGCGGCTGCGCTTCGCCAACGTCTTCGCCGCCAACGACCCCGAGTCGACCTTGATGAACGTCCGCCAGCTGGAGGAACTCGGCGCCATCCGCCGCCCGCTGAGCGTGGTCGTCAACTGCCGCCCGGATCGGGTCGAACGCAACGGGCAGATGGGAGCGATCGTCCCCGACCTGGCGCCGGAGACGGTCTTCCTCATCGGGCATCCGACCAAGAGCGCCCACGACGGCATCCCGCCGGACTGGTCGTCGGGCCGGGTGGTGGACCTGGGCGGCGACCGGCGCGACGCGCAGGAGCTGACCCGCGCCATCCTCGCCGAACTGGGCCCGGACTCCTCGCTGGTGGCGGTCGGCAACATCCACGGCCAGGGCGAACTGTTCCTGGAGCACCTCGCCGGACTGCCCTCGGACCACGCCGACGAGCCCCTGCCGATCGCGCACCCGCCCGAGCCGGAGCCGTACAGCTGGGTGGCGCCGCTGAACGGCGCCAAGTCCGCTGCGCACACCCCGAGTTCCCCCTCCACCCCTGCCGACTCCCGGTACGAGACCGCAAGGAAGCCGCTGTGATCCCCGTCATCGTCACTCCGCAGACCGCCGCGCTGGGGATCGCCCTGGGACTGGTCTTCTCGCTGGTCTGCTATCTGACCACCAACCTCTCTCCCGGCGGCATGATCACCCCGGGCTGGCTGGCGCTGACCCTCGTCACCGATGTGGTCCGGGCCGCGATGATGATCGGCGTCACGGCCCTCACCCTCGCCGCGACCAAGGTCCTCCAGCGCCATGTGATCCTCTACGGCAAGCGGCTGTTCGCCGCCGTGGTGCTGGCCGCGGTACTGCTCCAGACCTCGGTGATGCTCGCGCTCCAGCACGAGTTCCCGCTCCTCTACACCGCGCAGACCCTGGGCTTCATCGTGCCCGGCCTGATCGCCTATCAGCTGGTCCGCCAACCGCTCGCGCCCACCGTCATCTCCACCACCGCGGTGACCCTCGGCACGTATGTGGTGCTGGTCGCCGGGCTGCTGCTGGGAGCCCTGCCGGTCAGCTGAACGGCACCGCCCGCGTCCGCCGCGCCCATCCGCACGTAGAGGAGGCACCATGGGCACCACCACCCCGTCCGGCCGGCCCAGCCGCCGCCAGGTCCTGGCCTGCGCCGCCGGTCTGGCCGCCGCCGGAGCGGTCACCGGATACGCCTGGCACCGCCTGGGAAGCGGCGTCCCGGGCGATGACTTCTCGCATCCCGGCGGTGACTTCCCCGTGCCGACCGGCGGCTACCGCTTCGAGCACCACGCCGCGCCCGCCCGTACGGTGGTGCGCGCCGCCGACGGCCGGGTGCTGGCCACCTTCACCGACGGTGCGCGCACCGCGCTGCTGGCCGGCCCGACCCGTACCTGGAGCGAGCCGCGCACCACCGGCGCGGTGGTGCGCAGCGGCGCCTGGGTACGGCTGATGGGCGGCCCATGGACGCGGGGCAAGGAGCGGACGGCCTGGTTCCGGGAGTGGTTCCCCAAAGCGCTCGCCGACCGCAGCCCGGACGCCTTCGCCGTGGCCTTCCAATACGGCGACGGGGCGGACGACCGGCACACCCGAGCGGGCCTGCGCTACGCCGGCAAGGCCCACTTCGGGCCGCAGGTCCCCGGGCAGTCGCCGACATCGTTCCACTACCGCGACGAGAAGTCCGACTTCTACGACTACCTCGGCACCCCCTGGACCTTCCCGGACGGCACCCGCAGATACCCGGAGAAGGAGCGCTACGGGGACGTGGACTGCTCCGGTTTCCTGCGCCTGGTCTGGGGCTACCGCCTGGGCTACCCGATGCACGCCACCAACAGCCCCGGTATCGGCCTGCCCCGTCGCGCCTACGCCATCGCCGACCGGGCCCCCGGCGTGCTGCTGATCCCCAACACCGGCCGGCCACCCGCCGACATCAGCCTGCTGCTCCCCGGCGACCTCGTCTTCTTCGCCATCGACATCGGCAGACCGCACGGCATCGACCACTGCGGCATCTACCTGGGGCCGGACACCGACGGGCATCCGAGGTTCTACTCCAGCCGCTCCCGGGCCAACGGTCCGACCATGGGCGACCTGGCCGGCCGCGCGACGCTCGACGGCCATGGCTTCTACGCCCAAGGGCTGCGCATGGCCCGCCGCCTGTGAAGCCGCCCCACCCCCGCATCGCACCGCCCAGCCCTCCGCAGGAGAGACCCCGCATGGCCACCGCCCCCCTCACCCGGGACCCCACAGACCGCCGCCACCCCTTCCACCGCATCAGCCGTGCCGTCCGCGCGAAGTACCGTCCGGGGACCACCCCCAGCCGGGAGTCGGCCGTGCTGCTGCTGATCCTGCTGGCCGCCGCGGTGCTCTACGCCTGGGGCATCGACCGTGCCGGGGTGCACCCCTACTACAGCGCGGCCGTACGGTCGATGGCGGCGGACTGGCACGCCTTCGTCTTCGGCGGACTCGACCCGAGCGCCTCGATCACCGTGGACAAGATCCCCGGCGCGCTGTGGCCGCAGGCCCTCTCCGTCAGGCTCTTCGGACCGTCCAACTGGGCCGTGGTACTGCCGCAGGTGCTGGAGGGCGTACTCGCCGTCTGGGCACTGAACCGCATCGTCCGTGCCTGGGCCGGTCCCTTCGCCGGGCTGCTCGCCGCTCTGGTACTGACCCTCACCCCGGTCACCGTCGCACTCAACCGGCACAACGTCCCCGACACCCTGCTCGTCCTGCTGCTGGTCCTCGCGGCGGGATCGCTGCAGAAGGCCGTCCGCACCGGGAAGCTGCTGCCGCTGCTCCTGTGCGGGGCGTGGGTGGGGCTGGCCTTCCAGGCCAAGATGCTCCAGGCGTGGCTCGTCCTGCCGGTCTTCGCCGCGCTGTACCAACTGGCGGCGCCCGGCTCCCGGTGGGAGCGGGCCAGGCGGCTGCTGTACGCCGGGATCACCGCACTCGTCGTCTCCTGCTCATGGGTGCTGCTGGTCTGGGCGACCCCCGCCGCGAACCGCCCCTATCTCGACGGGACCTCCAACAACAACCCCTTCACCCTGGTCTTCGGCTACAACGGGCTGAGCCGCTTCGGCCACGACCCGAACGCGCTGGGCGCCGTCGCCGGCACCGCCGCCAGCCGCACCTCCGGCAACACCGGTTGGACCATGCTGGTCAACCAGAGCGTGGGCCCGCAGATCGCCTGGCTCCTCCCGCTGGCCGTACTGGCCCTGGCACTGGGTGTGTGGTGGCGCACCGGACACCCGCGCACCGACGGGCCGCGGGCGGGATTCCTGCTCTGGGGCGGCTGGCTGGCCGTGCACATCGCCGTCTTCAGCAACTCCAACGGCAACCACGGCTACTACACCGCCGTACTCGCCCCGGCCCTCGCCGCGCTGACCGGTGGCGGAGTCGCCCTCCTGTGGGCCGAGCACCGCGCCGACGGCCGACGTCGAGCGGCGCTGCCCGTAGCGATCGGACTGACGGCACTGTGGGCCGCGGCGATCGACGGCCCGCACGGAGACTTCGTGCCCTGGCTGCTGCCGGTGGTGCTGATGCTCGGCCTGTGCGGAACCGTCGGCCTGTGGACCAGCCGGCCGGACACCACACGTCGAGCGGTGCACAGCGCCCTCGCGGCGTCCCTGGCGGCCGTACTGCTGGCCCCGGCGGTCTGGGCCGCCTCCTGCCTGGACCGGCGCTACCCCGGCTCACCGATCGACCCACTGGCCGGACCGGTCGGCCCCGGCTACCAAGGCACCCACCACCGCGCCAAGTTCCCGCGCAACCCCGTGAACACACCGTCCGCACGGGACACCGCGCTGCTCGGCTACCTCTCCGCGCACCGTTCCGGAGAGAAGTACCTGCTCGCCACCCAAGCCGCCTACGGCGCCGAGCCCCTGCTGCGCGCCACCCCCCAACCCATGCTGGTCATGGGCGGTTTCACCGGCCTGACCCCGTATCCGACCGCACCCCGGCTCAGCGACCTGGTCTCCACCCACCAACTGCGCTACGCCCTGCTCACCTCCCGCCGCCCCGCGACACCGGCAACGGTCTGGGTGAAGAGAGCCTGCACCCCCGTCCCCCCGCGCGCCTACGGCCGGACCTCGAACGGCAGCTTCACCCTCTACGACTGCGCTCGACCGGGCCACTGAACTGAAGGGCGGGCGAGGTACTGGACGGAGGGCGGGGTGTCGGTGGTCTCGGTGCGGCCGCCGAACGGCCGGGCCCCACGCATCGGTTGCCGTCAGCCGGCCCGTACGAAGCTGAGCAGCACGCCGGTGCCGAGCCACGGCTCGACCCCGCAGCACTCCCAGCCCTCGCGCTCGATGGCCCGGATGGTTTCGTCGACGCCGCGGTCCGCCCTCCTGGCGGCCCGTTTTCCGTACACCGGCCGATTGAGGTAGAGCTGCACCGTGTGCGTCACGTCCCCCGCTTCCCGCGCCCTGCGGGCCTCGCGGGCCATGCCCCACAGGTCCCGCCGCTTCATGCTCGTCATGTGGTACCTCCGTGTCGTCCCGCCGGACCGGACCCGCGCCGGGCTCTCTCCTTCGGCGTGATCGGTGCCCCCGGTTCCCGCGCTGGTCCACCAACTTGACGGGTGCCGCTGGAATAACGATGAAATTCCGTTGACCCGCGATGACGCACGGGGCCGGACGGCAACGGGGCGTCGGAGAAACTGCTCACAGTCGTGGCAGGTGGCAGGTGGCAGGTGGCAGGTGGCAGGTGGCAGGCGGGCGTCGCGATCCGGGCGAGGGAGCAGGTCGGCGGGTCCGGGCACGCGAGCCGTGATGCGCATTCGGACACTTACCAACAGTAACTGCCAAGTCCCGCCAACATTCATCAAGTTGGGGGTGACTGTTCACCTCGCGTTTCCCTAAGGTCTGGATCTCCTCCCTTCTTCACAGAGAGTGGACCCATGGATTCGTTACGTCACCTCGTCGCCCACCTGGGGCTCGACCTCGCCGCGATCTGCCTGCTGACGTTCGCGATCTACTACCCGAGGCATCGCCGCCGCGACCTCGTGCCGGCGTATCTGGCCCTGAACGTCGCCCTGTTCACCGTCGTCGTGGCGCTCGCCGCAGTGGGCGGCAGCGGTGGCACGGCGGTCGGCTTCGGCCTCTTCGGAGTGCTGTCGATCATCAGGCTCCGCTCCGACTCCGTCCAGCACGAGGAAGTCGCCTACTACTTCACCACGCTCGTCCTCGGACTCATCTGCGGGCTTCCGCACCTGGCGTTCGGCCTCGCCGCCGCGTTGAGCGCCGTGCTCCTGCTCGTCGTCTACTCGGCCGATCATCCGCGGCTGTTCGCCCGAGCCCGTCGTACGGTCGTCACCCTCGACACCGTCCACAGCGACCCCGCCCCACTGCGGGCCGACCTCGCGCGGCGCCTGGGTGAACCACTGCAGTGGACGGTCATGGAGGTGGACTTCGTACGCGACCTGATGGTCGTCGATGTGCGCTACCGCGAGGCCGCGCCGAGGGCCGGCGGTCGGCAGACGGCCGGGGCCGAACTCGTGCGCCCGACCGCGCCCGTCCTGGACCCGGCGTGACGGCCGGGACGGCGGTGTTCGCCCCGGCGGCCGTACAGGCCATCAACGAGGCGGCCCACGACGCCGACCCCATATCCCTCGCCGAGGTCAACGAGCGGTCCGCCCTGCTCGCGCGCTTCGACCGCAGCTATCTGGTACCGGCGGAAACGTTCGCGCGCGTGGTCGGCCGGCTCACCTCGCCGCAGCACTCCGGTCGGCCGCTGCGCGCGCTGGCCATCGACGGCCGTCGCGCCTTCCGCTATCACTCGGTCTACTACGACACCCCCGGCCTGCGGTCCTTCCACGACCACCGCCAGGGCCGCCGCCTCCGCTTCAAGATCCGCGAGCGGGTCTACGAGGACACCGGCGAGCGGCAGTACGAGATCAAGCTCAAGGGCCGCCGCGGCGACACCGTCAAGCACCGTCGGCCCCTCACCGGAGGCGAGACCCCGCTCGACCCCACCCACCAGGCATTCCTCGCGGCAACCCTGGACCGGGCCTATGCGATCGCCGCGCCCGCCACCCTGCGTCCCTCCCTCAGCACGGACTACCTCCGTGCGACCTTCGTGGGCGACGGCGAGCGCATCACCTGCGATGCGGGACTGGTGTGCATCGACCTGAGGACGCAACAGACCGTGCACTGCGACACCGACCTCGTGCTGGTCGAGACGAAATCGACCGGGCACCTGACCGACGCGGACCGGGTCCTGCACGCCCACGGTCTGCAGCCCGCCGTCTTCACCAAGTACTGCGGCGCATTCGCCGCCCTGCGTCCGTCCCTCCCCGCCAACCGCTGGCGCCGCGCGGCGCGCCGAGCCTTCGGGGTGGGAGCCGGGTGACCGTAGCCTCCGCCGCGTAGTGGCGGCGGCTGACGGGCGCGTGCGGGCGTCCCGTCAGTCGGCAGGCTGGGTCCCCGCACCAGTCCGGCGCGGCCCGCCCCGCGGCTGCCGTCTCCCGGTCGATCCGCTGTCGCAGCAGATCGGCCTCCATCCCGAAGCACGCGGACGGTGACAGCCACAACCGGCGTGCCGTACCTTCTGACGCATGGGGGAGCCGGCGGAGGAGTCCCGCGAGGCGTATGTCCGCAACCGCATCGACGGCGATGTCAGCGGGACGGTGGGACAGTTCGGAGACGTGCACGGAAACGTCTACCTGCCGGGCGTCAGCGACGCCCAGTTGTCCCGCCTCGCTCAGGAGATCGCTCACTCCTATGTCGCTGCCGAGGAGGCCAGAGCCTCCCAGGAGGCCGCGGAGGCCGCACGCAGGAGACGCAACGCCCAGCGAGCCGAATGGGAAGCGGCGCAGGAGGCCGAGAAGCAGAGGCGGGAGAAAAGGAGCGCCGCGGCCAAGACGGCCGGCAGTCTGCTGCTGGTCCCCGCCTACCTCGTCCTCTGCATCGTCAGCCAGGTGAATGCCCTCGTGACGTTCGTGGGCCTCGTTGCGGTTCTCGTCCTGCTCGTCGCGGTGGGGCGGCGCTGACCTGCGCCATCGTGCCAGTGGGGGATGTGTCGGAGTACTCAGCGGCGGGCTCGGGACCCGCGGAGCCGCGCTGCGTACCATGGCGGGGTCGGCGCGCACCTCGCTGAGGGCGCGACCCTCTCTCTCAGGAGCGTGACGCTGTGCTGCGCACGATGTTCAAGTCCAAGATCCATCGGGCCACGGTGACCGAGGCCGATCTGCACTACGTGGGGTCGGTGACCGTCGACGCCGCGCTGATGGAAGCCGCCGACCTGTTGCCCGGCGAGCTGGTCCATATCGTCGACATCGACAACGGGGCCCGCCTGGAGACGTATGTCATCGAGGGCGAGCGGGGCTCGGGTGTCATCGGTATCAACGGGGCGGCGGCGCATCTGGTGCACCCGGGGGATCTGGTCATCCTGATCAGCTATGCCCAGGTGGACGATGCGGAGGCCCGGGCGCTGCGTCCGAAGGTCGTACATGTCGATGCGGACAACCGGATCGTTGCCCTGGGCGATGACGCCTCCGAGCCGGTGCCCGGCAGCGGTACGTCGCGCAGCCCGAGGGCCGTGGTGGGCTGAGGCACCTGAGGCCGGCCCCGGGCCCTGGGGCCTGTCACCGGACCCACCGCGGACTACGTCAAGGAGGTCAAGGTCGAAAGCGGCGACACCCTCACGCTGGACGGCAACACCAGCACCGCGACCGTGAAGGACCCCGAGCACGGCGTTACGGGTGCCATGAACGTGAACAAGCTCGGCCCGGTGCAGAGCCGGATGGACCCGAACGGGACGTACACCCTCGTCCTGCCGAAGCCGGCGGCGCAGGCCGACGCCACGCCCAAGGTCGTCTACAAGCACGACGGCAAAACGGTGCAGACCTTCGCTCTCCCGCACGGCCCCGGCTGACGGCGGCCGACCGTCCCGGAACACCGGCGGCCCCCGGCTCCGCTCCGCGGCCGGGGGCCGCCTCGCCGTAGGGGCGGCCATATGCCGCGGCCGCCCCGTGCCCGTTGGCTATCGCGTCGACCGACCGAAGAACTCCAGCTCGGCGATGGCCACTTGCCGCTTGTCCGTGGCGCCGTACGCGGTGCGCAGCACCAGCCGTACGGTCATCGCATCCCGTACGGCCACGTCGATCTTCTGTACCCCGCCGTCATTGATCCGGGCGTGCGAGACGTGCTGCTCGCCCGCGGAGTCGGTCACGATCAGGTCGAACTCGCGCGGACGGGACGGGTCGGTGGCCTGCGGGGTGCGTGCGGAGGCCCCAGGGGTGATCAGAATGTTCAGCAGGTCGGTGGGCTGGCCGAAGCCGGCCTCCAGGTACTGGCCGTCGGAGTTGCCCGAATAGCCCGATCCCCACCAGGTGTTGGAGTAGCTGTCGAACGCCCGCTTCACCTCGTGCTTGGGGCCGGAGTGCGATGCCTTCCAGGTGGCGGCGGGTATGGGGACGCGCTTGGCGAAGTGGTCCTGTACGGCTCGCGCGGCCGGCGGCCCTCCGATGACTCCCCCGACCACGACGGCCGCGATCACCGCCGCCACCACCGCCCGCGCGATCCACCGGGTGCGGTCGCGGTTCAGCCGCGGCCGCTCTCCGGCGTACGGGCCTTCTGCGGTCTGGGGCGCGGTGTCGGTGAGGAGGCTGGCGCAGCTCCGGCAGAAGTGCCGGCGCGGCCCGTTGAGTGCTCCGCAGGCCGGGCACGGTGCCCCTTGCTCGGGGGTCGCCTGCGGGGTACGGACCTGGGGCCTGGCCACGTCGGGATGGCCCGGGAGCACGCTGCCGGGCGCCTCGGGAGGCGGGGTGGGGGAGGAGCCCGGAACGGGGACCAGAAGGGCGCGGATGCCGGTTTCGGAGACGCCCCCGGCGCCGGCCGGACGAGGGGCGGCCGGGCCGCCCTGGCTGTCCGGGCCGACCGGGGGCCGGCCCGCGTCCCCGTTGCTCGCGGCGGCCGGCGGGAGCGGGACGGTCGGGGCCGCGTCGGCGCCCCGCTGCGGCGCGGCGACCGAGTGGGCACCGCCCCCGGTTCCCGGAGCCGGAGCATGCGGAGGAGCAGGGGGAGCAGGGGGAGCAGGAGGGGCGGGGGGCTGCGCCGCGGGCCTGGCGGTGTCGGACGGCGCGGGGTGGGCCGGGGCGTTCGCGGCGGCAGGGCCCGTGGGAGTCGGCGGGCCCGCGGCGGGCGGGCGTCCCGGATCCGCCGTGGGCGACGGCGAGGACGGACGGTCCCAGCGCAGGAAGGCCCCGCAGGAGTCGCAGAAGGACTGGCCTGTCTGGGGGGCGGGGGCGCCGCAGTCGGGGCAGAGGGTGTGGTCGGTCGGCATGGGTCAGGTTCCTTCAGGGGTGGGCAGATGGGTCACCTCGGCCGCGAACGGGAGGTGTGCGGGGCGGGCCGCTGCGACGACGGCGTGCAGACGGTGCGGGTCGACGGTCGAGGGGTCATGGACCCGCAGGGTGACGCGCAGACCGGGGTGCGGTGAGCCCGGGAACGGGCCGAGGGGACGCCGGGACCAGGTCGCCCCGCCGCTCTCGATGATCTCCGGGCGCACGCCGAAGGCCAGGTGGACGGCCTCCGACAGACCGCGCCGGGTGCCGCGCACGCGGTGCAGCGAGACGGCCGTGGCCACCGCGCGGCGGCGGGTGGCGAGGGGTTCGGTCCCGTCGAGTTCGGTGCCGACCCAGGTGGTGAGCCAGTCGACGAAGTCCTCGGGTGCGAGGGCGGGCGTGAAGTAGCTCTCCAGGCAGTCCAGGACGTTGAAGAGAGGGGCCAGCACGACATCGAGGCCCTCGACGAAGCGCTGGGCGAAGTCGTCGTCGGCGTAGACCGCGGGGAGCTGCCCGCCCAGTGGGTGCGGGGAGGCCATCCCCGCGGGTGTGCCCCTCATCGGGCCTCGATCACGCGGACGCGGTGGTCGAAGGGGAACAGCAGCGCGGAACGGGCGAGTTCGATGCGGTCGGTGGCGTCCCCGCGGCGGCCGGTGAGCGGGTCGGCGGGGTGCAGCAGGACCTCGTCGACGAGCTCCACTCCGGGTACGCGCTGCAGGGCCGCGAAGATCTCCCCCGAGCGCAGCGGGCGGCCGAAGGGCCAGCCGTCGCCGTGGGCCCCGCCGGTCAGCGGGTCGAGGTAGGCGTAGAGCGCGTCCAGCGCCTCGGCGCGGACGCGATCGGCCTTCGCCGCCCGGAAGGAGTGCAGTGTCGCGACGACGGTGACGCCCTGGTAGAAGGGCGGGCCGACCGCGAGGCGGGTGCCCACCGGCCGACGCTCGTCGAGGAACTGCGTGACCCGGCCGAGGAGTTCCTCACCGGGCACCAGCTGCTCGAAGCGGAGCCGGCCGCCGAGGTCGGGGACGGCCTGGGGGACGACCAGGACCCGGACGGCGTTCTCGCCGGTCCGGTCGGTCCCCCCGGTCTGGCCGGTCTGGGCGCCCGCCGGGCTCACGGCGGCCGCGGCGGCCGTCGAGCGCTCGGCGGGATCGACCGCGAGGCAGGCGATCCGGGCCGCCTCGGGGGCCGCGCGCCGCGCCAGTTCCTCGTAGTCGCGGGCGGTCACGGCCCGTTCCTGCGCCCGGAGGGTGATCGGCGCGCGGACCTTCGCCTCCTGCACCGTCTCGCCGTCGACCCCGCCGCGCGCCGCCTCGCGGTTCTCCACCCGCGCCACGTACGGGATCGAGCTGCGCAGCGCCTGGATCGCACCGCGCGCGACATTGCCCGACCGGCCACCTCCGGTGCGGTAGTACGGGGCCCGGATCACCGAGCCCTTGGCCGGTACGGCCCCGAACTGCCGTACTGAACCGTCGGGTTGGCGCACCGACGGGCCGAAGGAGATCTCGCCGGTCGCCTCCTCCAGCGTGATGTGGCGGTCGTGCGGGCCGGAGGACGCGAAGTCGGGGACGACCTGCCACTCCTGCCAGCCGTCCCCGTCCGAGACCTGCAGCCGCAGCGGCGGGCGGTCGGCGACGACGGGCGCGTGCGCCAGCCGCATCCGCTGGCCGGGCACGCCCGCGGACTCGCCGAGCGGCTCGTCCTGGATCACGGTGGCGTGCACGACCCGCGTCGTTCCCCCGATGGTGAAGGCGGAGGCGGACCGTACGGTCGGTGAGGCGCTGTAGAACGGCTGGCCGGGTGCGGCCTCGACGACCCGGCAGCGCAGCCACGCGGCGTCCGTCCTGCCGACGCGGGAGACCGTGTGTCCGGCCGGGACGTGCAGTACGACCTCGCCGGGCCGGTTGAGGCCGCCGGTGGAGTCCTCCGAGACCTCGCACTCCGCCCATCCGTCGGCGGTCCATGCCTCCCAGCGCAGCGGCGGTTGGCGCGGGTCGACGCCGACGCCGTCCACCCGGCTGTCCAGCAGCAGTACGGCCGCACACCGCGGTACCGCCGCCGACAGCCCGAACAGCAGGGTGTCGCCCGGCTGCGGGGCGGCCGCGAAGACGGCCACATCGCTGCCGGCGAAGACGTCCTGGCTGCGGTCCTCGGGCGTGGTCCCGGCCTCCTGCCGCAGTACGGCGGTCAGTTCGCAGGGCACCACGGTCAGATCGTCCTCGGTGGCGAAGACCACCGACTCCTCCGTTTCGGTCCGGCCGGTGGCCACCTCCGTCCCGGCCGGCAGCACGACCGGCTCGGGCTGCGCGGCGGAGAGCCAGAAGGTGACGTCGGCGCGGGCGGCGGAGGGCGGGAAGAGGGTGACGCCCAGCAGGTCGAGGAAGGCCAGATGGTTCTTCTCCGGCACCCGGTTGAGCCGGTAGACGATCTGGTCGGCCATGTGCGCGACGGCCTCGATGAGGGTCACCCCAGGGTCCGAGACATTGTGGTCGGTCCACTCGGGGCAGCGCTGCTGGATATAGCGCTTGGCGTCGTCGACGAACTGCTGAAAGCGGCGGTCGTCGAGATGGGGTGCGGGCAGGGCCATCAGATTTCGCTCTCCGGGCTCTCCGTGGACGGGATCACATAGAAGGGGAAGACGAGGCTGCGCGGATTGTTGGTGCCGCGCACGCTGTAGCGCACGTCGATGAACAGCACGGACGGATCGTCGGGCGCCGGGCTGACCTCGACGTCCTGGACCTCGATACGGGGCTCCCAACGGTCCAGCGAGGACCGCACCTCGTAGCGGATGCGCCCGGCCGTCGCCTCGTTGACCGGAGCGAACACCATGTCGTGGACGGCACAGCCGAACTCCGGCCGCATCGGCCGCTCGCCGGGCGCGGTGGCGAGAACGAGCCGGATCGACTCCTCGACCTCGCGTTCGCGGCGGGCCAGCGCGATCCCGCCGCCCGCGTCGGTACGCAGCGGAAAGGCCCAGCCCGCGCCGACGAACTGTTCACTCATCTCCGGTGACCCCCTTGAAATGCATGTCCCTCAACTCCCTCAAGCCCCTAGAAAGGAATGCCGTTGCGCAGGACGGCCGGTGCGTTCAGGGTGACCGTGGCCGGCGAGTTGATGGCCGCCGCGGCGCCCGCGTTGACGGCCACCGCGCCGACCGCGCTGACGGAGACCGCGCCGACCGAGTTGACGGCCACCGCACCGGCCGACTTGAGGCTGATGGCGCCGGTCGCGTTGATGTCCGCCACGGCGCCCGCCGTGACGCCGAACTTCGCGCCGGCCTTGATGTCGACCATCCCGCCCGCGCTCATCGTCAGCGAACCCCCCGCGGTGAGCGACAGATTGCCGCCCGCCCTGATGCTCACGTTCCGGGTCCCGGTGATGGAGACGGAGCCGTCGCTGCGGATGGTGACCTGGGTGCGCGTCTGATCCATGTGGACGGTGAGCTTGCCGTTGCCGGTCTGCAGCCTGATGCCGCTCTTCATACGGGACTTGGCGTCGACGAGCTCGACGGTGTGACCGCTGCGCGAGGCGAGGGAGCGCCAGTTGACCCGGCCGCTGGTCGGGTCCACCGGCTGCAGCCCGTCCGTGTTGGGCGTCGGCTTGTCGATGCCGTTGTACAGCCCGGCCAGGACGTACGGATGCTCCAGCGAGCCCCGGTCGAAGGCGCACAGCACCTCGTCGCCGACCTCGGGCAGGATCAGCCCGCCACCGCGTACGCCGCCCAGCTGCGCGACCCGGCACCAGTCGCTCTCGTACGTGTCCGACAGCCAGGGGAAGCGAAGCCGGACCCGGCCCAGCTTCAGCGGGTCCTTGGCATTGCTGACCAGTGCCATCGCCACGCCCGGCATCGGCGGCGCCGGATCCACACCGCCGGACGCGAGCCCGTACAGCGACCGGAACTGCCGCCCCGAGACGGTCAGCCAGGTGGTGAACTGCCGCCCGGACTCGAAGACATGGCGGACGCCGGTCGCGGTGTACTTCCCCTCGAAGGGGAAGCCGGCGCCCTTGAGCGCGACGGGCCGGCCCGGCTTCAGCTGGGGATTGCCGGTCACCGCCACCTCCAGCTCCGCGAAGGAGCCCGCCACATCGTCGGCCAGCGCACGGGCGGCATGGGTGACCTGGGCCTGGGTGGTGAACGGCGTGTCGGTGGCGGTCAGTTCGGCCGCCCCGAAGGGCTTGCTGAGCGCCCCGGGCGCGATGTCCGCGACGATGTCCTTGCTCGCCGTGGCCGGGGACCGCGCGGACAGCGCACGCTTGGCCCGCATGTCCCAGCCGCGCGCGCCCGCCTTGTCGACCTGCCCGGCGGCGGTGACGGCGATCCGGCTGTGCAGCGCGTTGTGGCCGAACTCCAGGACGTACGGGCTCTGCGCGGCCGGTGTGGTGTCGGCGGGCGCCGAAGCGGCCGGGGCGAGCTTGCCGAACTGCAGCTTGCCCTTGGGGTCGAAGGAGAGATGGGCGTCGTTCTCCTGCGCAAGGCGGAGCAGAAAGTCCCAGTCGGTGATGTTGGGCTGGGTGGCCAGCTCATAGACGGTGCTGGTGGACTCCACCTTGCCGAGGGAGAGCTTGTTGAGGCCGGCCAGCCGGCGCACGATGTCGCTGGCGGTCATGTTGGGGTAGCCCGCGACGCGGCGGTTGCGCAGCAGCCGGTGCCCCGGGTCGTACCCCCGCACGACCAGCGACTTGCCGCTCGCGTCCGCGTCCACCTCAAGGGCGGTGACCTCGCCGGTCACCATCGGCGTACCGCGCTGCCCGTCCGTGAACGGCGACAGCACCGCCTTCGCGCCGACCTTCAGCTGCGGGAAGGTCTTGAGGATGTCCGACCCCGTGTCGCTGAAGGTGAGCTGGAAGGCGGACGGCACATTGACGCTCGCGTCCACCCAGCACGCGGTGAGCAGGGCGGCGAGCTTGTCGGGCAGAGGTGCGCCGCCGATCTCGGCGTGCACGACGCTGGTGTACGTCTTCTCACTCATCGTTCTCACTCATCGCAGGTTCTGGCTGATCATCGGGCGGCCTCGTGGGGTGTGGAGTTACCGGTGGGACCGTGTGCGGGACCGCTTGGGGGCGGTTCATCGGGGTGGCCTTCGTCGGCGGCGGGCAGCAGCAGCTCCGTGCCCGGCCGCAGCCGCATCGGATCGTCGATGTCGTTGGCCTCCGCGATCAGCCGCCAACGGGTGGCGTCCCCGTACTCCCGCCAGGCCAGCGAGGCGAGCGAGTCACCCGCGACCGTGCGGTGGATACGCCGTGCGGAGAGCGCGCCGGAGGTGGGGTTCTGCCCCTTGGTGGGCATGGCCACTTCGGTGAGGGACAGCGTGCAGGTGGCGCGGATCGGCTCGCCGGTGGGGTTGAAGAGCGTGTACGTGGCGCTGACGCTGGTCACATACGCCACGAACTGCACCGTGTTGAACGACCCCCAGGAGAACCGCACCCAAGGCGGCGACGGCCGCTTGGAGTTGACGCTCTGCGCCGTCACCTCGCAGCAGGACAGCAGCAGTTCGATCTGCTTCTGCACCTTGCCGGAATTCGGCGTCCCGGAGGCGTCCAGGAACACCTCCAGCTGGAGCGTGGCGGGCCGGGTGCCGGTGAACTTGGGCGGTGCGCCCCGCATATAGGCGACCGCGGCCTGGGTGTGCCACTCCGCCTCCCGCCCGAGTTGCAACTGGGTCGGATTGAACTGGAACTCCACCTCACCGATGCGGCCGCCGATGGAGCCGCCGAGGTCGGTGGGCGGCTGGTGGATCGCGAGGGCGGCCCGTACGAGGCTCGCGCCCGCCTTCCCGCCGGTCGGGGCGGCCACCTCAGGCACCTCCGGCGTCGGTGAATCCGTGGTGCGCGATCTCCAGCGTCTCGGTCGCCACGCCCGGGCTGGCCGGGTCCAGGCTCGGCCCCTGCCAGCGCACGGGCAGCACCTCCACCAGCCCCCACTGCGCGACGATCGAGCCGTCGGCGCGAAGGGCGGCGATCTGCGCGGTGGGCCTGCTGATGCCGGTGGCGAGGGACGAGATCCAGGCGGCCACCCGGGCGGTGTCGGCGGTGAGGGGGCGGGTGAGCCGGATCGTGGAGAACGTCACACGGGTGGGCAACTGCCAGACGAAGCCGTTGTTGCCGCCCTCCTGCCACTGCTCCACCTGCACCTCGGAGGCCAGGCCGTCGCAGCCGTTGAACAGGCCGAGGTCCTGGCCGTCGATGGTCAGCTTGAAGAAGACGGTGGAGCCGGGGTCCTGGGCCTGGGGCATGGTGGGTGGTCTTTCGGGTGAGGTGGTCGGGGTCTGCGTGGTCTGCGTGGTCTGCGGGTCGCCTGGGGGCCGGCGGGGGCGGACGGGTCAGCGGCCGTGATCGCGCAACCGGCCGATGCGCTCCCGGTCGCCGCGCAACTCGGCACGGAGCAGCCGCGAAAGCGGGGCGACCAGCCGGCGGGCGAGGGCGTCCAGCGCGGCGGGGTCGGTGGGGTGGTCGGCGGTGCGGTCGGTGGGGGTGGCGGTCGGGGTGGGCGTGGTGGGTGTGGGTGGGTTGGTTGGGGTGATGGGGGCTGTGGGGCGCGTTGAGGCCATTGGAGGAGTTGGGGTAGGCGGGGTACGCGGGGCGGGCTTTGGGGTGGCTCCTGCGGGCGTCGGGGGTGTGGAGGCGGTTGCGGGAGAAGTGGCTGCGCGCTGGACCGGGCGGGGGGCTCCCGTTCCTGTTGGGGTCGGCCCGGCGGGTGTGCCTGGTAGCGAATGCCTGGGCAGGCCGGCCGACGCGAGGGGCTGCGGGACGGCTGAGGCCGGGCCCGGGGTCGGGCCCGGGGTCGGGCCAGGGGCTGGGGCACCGGGAGCAGTGGGCGCATGCCGGACCACGGGCATGCCGGGGGTGGCCGGTGGGGCCTGGACGGTACGAGCCGGTGCGGTGTGGACGGTATGAGCCGGTGCGGTGGGGACCGTATGAGCCGGTGATGTCTGGACCGTACGAACCGGAGTGCGCGAGGGGTTCGGTGTCCGTGCCGGAGCCGAGCCGGGCTTGTGCAGGGCGACGGCCGGCACGCTCCCCGCTCGCCGGGCCACCGGCCCCGACGTGCCGGCCGTGTTCGCAGCGTCGGCCACGCTCGTGGTGCCGGCCGTGCTCCCAGCGCCGGCCGTGCTCGTGGTGCCGGCCGTGCTCGCCACTGGGCGGAGAGGTACGGCGGGTGCGGGGCCGTCGGCCTGCACGCTTGAGCGCTGCACCGCTGTCGGGCCGACGGGCTCCGGCCCCTGCTGCCCGGCGGGCCGCTGCCGGGCGCCCGGGGCCAGCGCACGTGCCGACGCGAGCGGCGCTCGGCGGGCGGCGCGGGGAGCGACGGGCGGAGGGAAGGCGGCGCTGGACGTCAGCACTCGGGTCGGCGGCGTAGGGGATTCCCCCGTGTGAGCTTCCGCTGTGCGGGGTGTCGGCGTGTGGCTCTCTGATGGGGCTGTGACCGGGACCGGGACCGGGACCGGGACCGGTCCCGGAGTCGGCGTCGGAGTCGGCGTCGGTGTTGGTGTCGGTGTTGGCGTTGGCGTCGGTGTCGGTATCGCTATGGGGGTATGTGCCGGCGCAGCATCCTGGCTACGGATCGCGGTGGACTCGGTAGGTGCGCCGATCAGCGGCTTCCGTTGGACCGCAGGTGGCGAGGGCCGCACGGGGCTCGGCGTACGGACGTCGTCAGTCGAAGGCCGGACCGGCTGTGCGTCGGCCGCAACGTCCTTGAGCGGGTGTGCGGCGCCCGCACCGGGCGACAGCGGAGCACCAAGTCCCAGACGCTGCCCACCCGTTCCACCCTTTCCGGCTGCTCTGCCTGTTCCACCCGTTCCTGTGGTCCGCCGCACGGGCCGGTCGGTAGCTCGTGCAGCTGCTCGCTGGACCGGCCGACGCGTTCGGTCGCCGTCGCTCGCGGCAGGGCTCGCGCTCGTTGCCGTGCCGGGAGCCGGCGGAGTCGCGTCAGCACTCGGCGCCGGGTCGGCACCAGCTGCCGCGTCCGTGCTCGGGGCGGCCTCCGGCGCGCTGTTCTGTTGCGGGGCGATCGGCTGGCGCGGGCCGGCCGCCCGCCGCTGTACGACCCGCTGGGGGAGGTCAGGCCGTACAGCGGCAGCGGCAGCGGCAGCGGCAGCGGCGGCAGAGGCTGGGGCCGGTGCCGACCTCTCGCTCGCCGTTTCGGCGGCAGGAGTGCGGGGTGGTGAGGGAGGAGAGACAGGAGGGCCAGGGATGCCAGTGGGGATAGCAGGGAGTGAAGGGAGTGAAGGTGTTAAAGGGGTTGAAGGGATCAAAGGGGTACGGGAGTCAGGGGACGCCGCTGCCGTATCCGTCGCTGCCGGATCCGCCGTGGCCGTGGACGACGCTGATGCTTCCGTGCGTTGCACAGGTGTGTCCGCGGGGGAGGGTGCGGTGTCGCTGCTCCGCGCACGCGATGAGGCCGCTGTCCGCAGCTGACGCGGCGGTATAGCGACCCTGCCGGCCGAGGTGAGCGGGGAGCGCGCGCCGACGGCCTTCCGCACCGGCCTGGCTACGGGCAGGGCTGAGGGACTGGGCGCGTCCTCGGCATCGGGCACGACCGCGCCGCCCGCACGCGCACCGTCAGCGGGCTGAAGAGGAGCGCCCAAGGCAGTCGTCGGGGTACGCGTCGCACCAGGTGCCGCCGCCCGCTGTACCGAGGCCGCACCTCGGGTGTCATTCCGTGCGGCGGCTCGGGCCTCGGCAGGAGCCGCACTCCGGTTCTCGGTACGCGCCCCCTCCCGGTTCTCGGTACGCGCCGCACCCCGGGTCTCCGTGCGCGCCCCCTCCCGGTTCTTGGTACGTGCGGCTCCCACCGCACCCGGACTCGCACCCGCGCTCACCTGCCGCGCGGCACCGAATGCGGAGGCCGACCGCGCGCCCGCGCTCTCGACCGCCGGCTCTTCCACCCGTCCCACGACGGGAAGCCGCAGGACCGGTAGCCCGAGGTCGACGGGGCGGCCGGCGAGGGGCACCAGCGCATCGCGCAGCACACCACCGGGTGCCGTGGCAAGGATGTCATGCCCCAGTTCCCCTCCGAAGGAGGGGCTGCGGTGTGCGCTCAGCGACGCGGCGAAGCCGGCCTCCGCGACGGTGCGCGGCGCTCCCAGGACCCGCTGGATGGGGGGCACGGCGGCCCAACCGCCCCCGCCCCCACCGTCCGCGCTCCCAGGAGAGGCAGCCGCAGTCGCGCCGACCTCAGACGCGTCGGCACGCTGCGTGCCCTGGGCATTGCGCGACCCCCGCCGCCACCTGAACAACCCCATCCTCAGTCACTGCTCCCGTTCAGCCCGCTCCACCAGGGCGGCGATCTGTGACACGTACGCGCGCCGGTCGGCGTGTTCGAGGTCGAGGATGTCGTCGACGCCCCAGTGGAAGTGGTAGGCGAGATAGGCGACTTCCTCCTCGATACGCCCGGTCGCGTACGTCACGATTCCCCCAGGCGGCTCCCGGCCAGTTCCACTTCGAAGGGCTCCTCGCAGTGCGGGCAGGACACCGCGGCGCGCGTGTGTCCCTCCGCGTTGATCTGCCGATAGAAGTCCTGCAGAAAGGCCAGATCGGAGGCGAACATGTTCTCCACCGTCCCGTCGTGCACGGATGCGAGCGTCCCGAGCCGTGTGATGACCCGGCCCAGCAGCACGACCGACAGATACGCCGGGTTCTCGCGCACACGCACATCCCGCAGCGGGATCAGTTCGTCGCGGGCCGTCGCGAGCCGCATCGCGCCGTTTCGGTGCACCGTCCCGGACTCGTCCACGAATCCGCGCGGCAACTCGAACTCGAATTCCGTACGCAGTGGCTCGCGTTGCTGCTGCGCCCCCGCCGGACCGTCGCGTCGCATTACTCGATGACCAGCTCTTCGAAGACGATGGTGACCTGCTCGGTCAGTGCGGCGGCGTCGCCTGCCTTGACCCCGCTGGTCTCGACCTTGCTGCACCAGGCATTGCGCATGTTGTAACGCTTCACCGGGTTGTTCTGGTAGTCCATCATCATGATCGTGGCGTTCTTGCGGGCCGAACCCATATCGCCCGCAATGGACTTGTTGATCCACTCGCTGAACGCACCGCTCTGCGTCATACCGCGGGTGACCGTGCATTCGCCGGCCTTCTTCGTGCCGGGCATCTTCTTCACGACGGGCTTTCCGTCCGCCGAGACCTGCTGGTACTCGATGACGTCCTGCTCCATGGTCAGACCGCTGACCTCCTGGAGGTATTCGACCATCACGCCGTCGATCTGCAGGCCGAAATTGTGTGAGGTGAGGGCATCACCGGGCTGAAGAGACAAGGTGGTTCACTCCTGTGAGAAGAATGGTGACGAGGAAGAGGAATGTAGGATGGGGGAGCGGCCGGAAAGGCCGGGAGGCGATGGGCCCGGAAATGCGACTGCCGGCTACTCCTCCAACTCCCCGCCGCCGCCCGAGAACTGGGCCAGCCGGAAGACCACGAATTCGGCGGGCTTGACGGGCGCGATACCGATTTCGCATACGACCCGTCCCACGTCGACGGACTCGACGGGGTTGGTCTCCGCGTCACACTTCACGTAGAACGCGTCCTCGGGCCGCTGCCCGAACAATGCGCCGGAGCGCCACTCGTTCACCAGGAACGCCGAGATGTTGCGTCGGATCCTGGCCCACAGCGCCTGGTCGTTCGGCTCGAACACCACCCACTGGGTGCCGATGAGAATCGACTCCTCCAGGTAGTTGAAGTAGCGCCGTACGTTCAGGTAGCGCCAGGCCGGATCGGAGGCCATGGTCCGCGCGCCCCACACCCGGATTCCGCGTCCGGGGAAGGCCCGGATGCAGTTCACGCCGATCGGGTTGAGCAGATCCTGCTCGCCGCGGGTGATCTGCAGCTCCAAGTCGACCGCCCCGCGGACGATCTCATTGGCCGGGGCCTTGTGGACACCGCGTTCGGTGTCGTTACGGGCCCACACACCGGCCATGTGTCCGGACGGCGGAATGGTGCGGGTCTGACCCGTGGCCGGGTCGAATGCCTTGATCCACGGGTAGTAGAGCGCGGCGTAGCGGGAGTCGTAGCCCGCGATCTCCTGGCGCCACTTGCGGATGTCGCGGGCGTTGAGCGCCGGCGGCGGGTCCAGGACCGCCATCCGGTCGCCCATCAGCTCGCAGTGCGCGATCAGGCCCAGCTGGACGGCCTTGACCTGTTCCAGGTCGATCAGTCCCTGCTGGTAGGCGGCCATCAGATCGGGTACGGCCACCATGTTGACCTCGTCGAGCGCCTCCAGCCCGCCGAAGCCGGTGCGGTCGGCGGAGTCGCCGACGAACTGGCCGGAGGCGAGCCGCTCGACGGGGCCGTTCCCGTTGGAGGCCGCGGGCGCCGGAGCGGGCGGGGCCAGCGTGACGGTCTGCGCGTCCGGCTTCGCCACCTGCCCGGCCGGGACGGCCTCCTCGATGGCTATCGCCTTGGAGCGCTGCTTCACCTGCGCCACGACATAGTTCCGCGAGCTCTTCTTCGCGCTGACGTCGAAGCTCTCGACAACCCTGTCGCCGTCCCTGACGACCAGCTTGAACCGGTCGGCGTTGCCCTCGCCCTCGACGTCCTGCACCTCGACGGTGAGCGCCCCGCCGTTGGCGGAGCCGGCCGCGATCGCCGAGACCTTGAAGGCCCCGAGCGCGGTCGGCTCCCCGGCCGTCAGCGCCCTCGGCGCCTCAGTGGCCACGGCGGCCCGGGACTCCGCATCGCCGGAACCGCCGACCCGCACGACATACGCGGCCGTGCCCCCGTTGTTGAAGAACCCGTACACGGAGTGCGCGAGGTAGTACCCCTCCGTGAACTCCCCGAAGGCGGCCACGTACTGGGACCAGTTCGTCACCAGCGTCGGCTCGTTGAGCGGACCGGTGGGAGCGAGCCCCACAAAGGCCGCCACCGACGTCCCGACCCCTTCGATGGGCCGCGATCCACTGGCGACTTCCTCGACATAGACGCCGGGGGAGAGATAGGTGGGCATGGACGTGCTCTCTTCCTGATGTGGAGGTTGATCCGCTGGTTGCGCAGAGAACTGAGACGTGCGGGGACGTCACCTTGATGAGAAAAGGCGGTCCGAATAGTTCTGTTCGGTGCCGGACTGAATGCCGAAGAGGTAGTCGTAGTAGTCGTACTCCATCCGGTCCACCACGCTGGAGATGGTGGCTCCGAATTCCCCCTCCATGACCGGCGTCGACCCGTGAGTCAACACAAGCCTGATGCTCTGTGCGACCCAGGTGTATCCGCTGTTTCCCTGGTACAGCTCCGCCCGCGCCACCAGCTCGGCTGGGTTGTCAGCGGTCACGTTGGCTTCGCAGTACTTCGCTATCCGGTTCTCCATCATGGTCATCTGGGTGTTCGAGTCGTACGTACCGGCGACCAGGTTTCCCAGTCGGTTGGCTCCGCCGAGCGCGCTGCCGACCAGGTGCAGCCACTCCCAGGTGGTCGTGTCGGCACCGGGGACTCCCACCGCCTTCGCGTAGTTGAGTGCCGAATGGCCACCCATGGCGGCCGACTGCGAAGGTGTGCGCGACCCCTTGATGCAGGGGCCTGTCATGGCGACGCGGGATTCGATGACCGGTGTGGCCGGGGGAGGCGGCAGGGGCCTTCCCGAGGGGGCCGCCGGATGGGGGCGTGGCCCCCGCATCGGCGCGGGCGGACCGTAATAGGTGAGATTCTCGTCCGCGAAGAGTTGGCCCCAGCCCTCATCCCGGAACATCTGCCGGAGGTCGGCCAGGAACGGCTCCTCCTGCGCCTGGGCGTGGGGCCGTGCCGGGAAAAGCTGGGCCCGCACATCCATTCCCCAGGCACGCAGGCCATGCCGTGCCGCCAATTTCTGGATGTCGTGATTGTCCGTGAAGACCACACCGCCACGGACGTCGGCCGCGCGGTGCCGCACATTGAAGCTGTTCGTCGGCCGGTTGGTCAGAACATTCAGGCGGTTCGTGGCGATCGCCAGCGCGTCTTCTCTGGTATGGCCGTTGAGTTCAACGGTGCAATCGTGGAGGCCGCCGTCGTGCAGGGCTTCCAGGTGCTGCATGACCCGCTCAAGTTGACCCTCTTCGTTGCACTCGCTGATGGCGATGCCGGGGGAGCGCGTACTGCTCTGGCCGAGTTTGAACGTGGGCGCCGCGGTGGGCCCCGCCGACGCTGTCGACGGGGCCATGCGCTGAACAGCCGGGCCGGCCGACGGCTGGGTGCCCCGCCGCTCCGAGTCGCCCCGCCGTTGCACGGGCGGTCCCGACACGGCCTGGCGAGCGGTCGCCTCCGCCTCCCTCTCGAACCGGTCGGACGGATGGCTCACCTTCGTCCCGTCGCCGCGGTCCGTGCCCGCGACCGGGCCGTTGCGCTGCTGGATGACGTGGGTCAGTTCGTGCGCGAGCATATGGCGGCCCGCCGCGGAGGAGGTGTCGTAGCGGCCGCGCTGGAAGACGATATGCGAACCGGACGTGTACGCATGGGCGTTGACGGACTCGGCCGATTCATGCGCGGAGTGGTCGGTGTGCACGCGCACATCGGAGAAGTCCGCGCCGAGGCGGGTCTCCATGTCGGTACGGACCGGCTCGTCGAGTGGGCGGCCCGGTGTGCGCAGGACATCTTGGACGGGCGAGCGCTGCACGGTGGGGGGCGCGGTGTGTCCGCAGCCGGCGCCGTGCCGGTGCTGCTCACCGCCGGCGAGGGCGGCGGAGAACGCGGCGTTGCCCACGGACCGTTGGAGGAGCGCGGCCGCCTCGGGGGTGAGGCGCTCCGCCTCGCCGGCCGCGGCCTGGCGGGCGGCATCGGAAGCAGGGGAGGACGCCGTACGGCCGGTGTGCGCCGCCCCCGAGCGGCCGCTCCCCGCGCCGGACGAGCCGGACTGCCGGTCCTGTGCCCGCACGATGTTCCTCCCCCGTCACCACTGCTGTTGCTGCTCCCTACGCTTTCGACCTTGGCGGACGGGCGGACCGGGCAGTAGAGACGAACGGGCCCCGCCGGGGGCAGCGCGCGCTGCCCGTTCGGTCACGTCGCCGACGCCGAGCGCTCCGCGTAGGCCAGGTTCTGGGCCCGGATGGCCGTGTCGAAGGACTGGTCGGTCCCGGCCCGGCCGTACAGCGCGAAGTAGCCGAGGGACTTGCCGTTCTGAAGCGCGCTACCGCGGTCGGCGGCCGCCTCGTACGTGAGGCTGTCGGGACCGTCGCGCAGGATGACGGCGGCAAAGTGGTTCGCCCAGCCGTCCGCAGCCGCCCCGGTCAGATCGACGAAGTGGTTCTCACCGACCGCGGGTGCGTCACGTCGCACGCTGAGGCCACCGTCCGGCGGGGTGCCGATGAGCTGGGCGGCCGCTGCCTTGCAGTCATTGGGGAGCGTGATCAGCAGCTCCTGCACCTGCGCCTCCTGGTTCTCGACGGCGGGGAGCCCGGCGAGGAAGTCGGCGGTCAGGCCCGGCATGATGGCGGCGAGGTCGGTCAGTCCCTCCCGGCCGGGGCGTTCGGGGTAGGGGAACCGTGCGGCGATCCAGCCACCGCCCATCGTGGCCATCGCCAGCTTCATGGCTTCGGACCGCAGGCCGTCGACCGCGGAGCTCCGTGGTTCGGCCCGCGCCTGGAGCGCTGTGACGATGCGCCCGGTGAGCGCGACGAGCTGCCGGACCTCCGGCGGGTCGGTCAGGGACCGCAGATAGGCGGCACGCTTGTCGCCGCGCTGTGCCGCACTGTCCCCGCGCAGGGGCTCGTGACCGGCCCCCTCCGGGCTCCGGCCGGCGGCGCGTACGGCGGCCGCCGCCCTGGCCGCGTCCTTGTACACCGGCAGCACCCGGTACAGGGTGCGCTCACCGACCTGCACCGCGGCCCCGCGTTCCAGGGTGATCGGCACCTGCTCCTGGGCGTCGAGGCGGTGCGCGGCGGTGGTGATCAGGTCGGCGTCGGCGTACGCCTCGTAGCGGCCCCGGAGGGCGACACCGCCGTGTGTGGAGACCTTGTCGAAGCCGTGGGCGGCCGCTCCCTCCGCGTACCGCTGAAGGGGCCGCGGGTCCTTGGCGTGCTCCGGCGCCGGGGCCAGCGCGCGGGCGACCGCGGCGTTGCCCGCTGTCCGCTGGAGGGTGCGCAGCGCCTCCGACCGGTGCGTGGACAGGCCCGAGGCGGGGGTGCGGGGGCGTTCGGGATCGCGGGGCGCGGTCCGTGGCGCCGATTCCCCTCCTCCGGCCTGCCGTTCGTGTGCGTGCACCATGGCTCCGTTCTGGCGGCCGGTGGTTCGTTGGTCCGTGGTCCGTCCTGGGCGGCCCCACCGCCGATTTTCGGCCGCAACGGGGAGCGCATCCAGAGGCGGAAGGGGAGCCGAACGGGCAGGACGGTTGCCCCGCCGAACACCGGTGCGCGTCTGCGAGCACCGGCTCAGCGCCCGCGTGAACGGGTGAGAAGCCCTGATGGCCGGAGAAATCGGCAGGATCCGGCGTTGGCCCACTATTGGACGTTTTCGGGGAATCGGTATCGGTGCGCTGAGTTACGTTCGATAGAGCTGGGGTATCGACGCAGGTCCGAAGGGACGGCGTGGCAGATCGACAGGGGCGGGGGAGCGGGCGGACAGTGCGCGGCGACGCGGACGGACCGGACGAGCTTGAGGGCGCGCAGGAGCCGAGCGGCCTTGACGGGGGCGACCGGCTGCGGTTTCAGGTGCTCGGTCCGGTGCGTGCCTGGCGGGGGGACCGTCCGCTGGACCTCGGCCCGCCACAGCAGCGCGCCATGCTGGGGGTGCTGCTTCTGCACGCCGGCCGTCCCGTGTCCGTACCGCAGTTGGTGGACGCGCTGTGGGGCGAGCGGCCGCCGCGGCGAGCGGTGGGCACCCTGCGGACGTACGCCTCTCGGCTGCGCGGCCTCCTGGAGCCGGAACGCAAGCCGCGGCAGCACGCCCGGCTGCTGGTGTCCTGCGGCAGCGGCTACGCCCTACGGGTGCCCGCCGCGGCACTGGACGCCGCCGGCTTCGAGGAACGGCTGATCAGGGCGCGCCGGTTGCGCGAGGAAGGCGACAGTGCGGGCGCGTACGAGCAGCTGAGGAGTGCGCTCGCGCTCCCGGAGGGTGTGGCACTGGCCGGGCTGCCCGGACCGTACGCACAGCGGCAGCGCGACCGGCTCACCGAACTGTGCGTCACCGCTCGGGAGGAGCTCTACGACTGCGCACTGAGATCGGGCGGGCACCCCGGCCCGATCTCCGACGCGATCGCCGGACTGCGCGCCTTCGCCGCCGAACATCCGCTGCGCGAACGGGCACAGGCCCTGCTGATGCTGGCCCTGCACCGCGCGGGCCGCCAGGCGGAGGCCCTTGAGGTGTACGCGACCACCCGCCGCACCCTCGACGCCGAACTCGGCATCGAGCCGGGCGGGGAACTCCGCGCCCTGTATGGGCAGTTGCGGGCCGGTTCGGGGGCCCGGCGGCCGGCTTCCGGCCCAGGGTCCCGGACCGGTGTCGGCCAAGCCGGTGACCGCATCCGCCCCGGCCGTGCCCCGGACCGCGACCGTGCGGGTGAGGGCCGCGACGGCCGTAACCCCTGGCCTCGCCCGCCCCGCCGTGCCCGGGACACCTCGGGCCTCGGCGCGTCACGGCCCGTACCGGCTCAGCTCCCGCGCGACCTCGCCGACTTCGTGGGGCGCGCCGAGACCGTCGCGCACCTGGCCGCGGCGCTGCGCGGGGCGGCCGGCGGACGGGCACCGGTGATGGCCACGCTCAACGGGCTCGGCGGGGTCGGCAAGACGGCGCTGGCTGTACATGTCGCGCAGTCCGTACGGGCCCATTTCCCCGACGGACAGCTGTATGTGGACCTCAAGGGCACCGGCCCGGCTCCGGTCGACAGCGGCGCCGTGCTGGCCCAGTTCCTGCGTGCCCTCGGCGTCGCGGAGAGCGCCGTACCGGACGGGGTGGAGCAGAAGGCCGCCCTGTACCGCTCGCTGATCGCCGACCGCGGGATCCTCGTACTGCTCGACAACGCCCGCGACAGCGCCCAGGTGCGGCCGCTGCTGCCCGGGGCACCGGGGTGCGCGGTGCTGGTCACCACCCGGGGGCGGACCCTCGCGCTGCCCGGCGCCCACCGAGTCGACGTGGAGATGATGGCCGAGGAGGACGCACTGGGGCTGCTCGGCGCGGTCGTGGGGGCGGAGCGGATGGCCGCCGAGCCGGATGCCGCGCGCGAACTGGTCGCCGCCTGCGGTGGATTGCCGCTCGCCGTGCGCATCGCGGCCGCCCGCCTGGCCTCCCGGCCGGGCCGGGCGCTGGCCGACCTCGTGGCCCGGCTGACCGATGAGCGGCGGCTCGATGAGCTGCGGGTGGGTGACCTGGGAGTGGAGGCGGCCTTCCGGGCCGACTACGAAGCACTGCGGCCCGACCTCGCCCACGCCTTCCGGGCCCTCGCCCTGTGCGGCCTGCCGACCTTCTGCCGCAGCACCGCGGCCGCGGTGCTGGACACCACCGAGGACGAGGCGGAGGCGGCGGTCGAGGCGCTGGTCGACGCCGGACTCGTGGAGCTGCACGGCGACGACCACTACCGGTATCACGATCTGGTCGGCCTCTTCGCTCGGCGGCTGGGCGAGCGGCAGGACAGCCCGGGGGAGCGGGAGGCGGCGCAGCATCGTTTCCTCGACCGTCTGCTGGCCACCGTCCAGAGCGTGGTGCGGCTGATCGGACCGCACGGCGCCCGGCCCGATCAGCCGGGCCGCCCGGACTCCCAGGGCCGGACGCCCGCCGATGTCGACACCGCGCGGGAGTGGCTGCACCTCGCGCACCCGCGGCTGTACGCGGCCGTGGAACGGGCCCTGGACGCGGCGCCCGGGCTGCTGGGGTCCGCTGTGGATCTCCTCACCGCGTGGTCGTACGCGCTCGGCGGCACCACGCGCCACCGCGACCTCGAACCACTCGTGCACCGCGCCGTGGACAGCGCCCGGCGGCACGGCGACGGCGAGGCCGCGGCACGCGCCCTGCACCTCCTGCCGGCACGGCGGCCCGCGCCGATGCGACGGAGCAGGCCGGGCCGCTGCGGAACGTCGCGCAGGCGCCGTTCCCGGATCCGCCCCCGCTCCGGACCGGGCCGCCGTGACGGTGGATCCCGTCCCCCGCGCCGCCGCCCGGAGGCCCGTGCCGCCGCGCCGGCCGCTCGTGCGGGCCCACGGGGCCGTCAGGAGCCTTATGGAGCCGTAAGGACATCAGGCTCTGCCCCCGGCTCTGCCCTTGCGCACGCTGACCGGGGCCCGGCGCCGGCGGTTGACTGCCCCGGTGAGCATGTGGACTTCACTGGAACCGGCCGCGATCACCGTCGACCCCGGTTCCGTCGCGAGGGTAAGGCTGCGGGTACGCAACACGGGCGACACCGTCGAGGAGTACCGGCTGCAACCGGTAGGCGCCGCGGCGGGCTGGGCACGGGTGGAGCCGAACGTGCTGCGGCTGTATCCCGGGGCCGAGGGCACGGCGGAGGTGGAATTCGCGCCCCCGCGCACGTCGGACGCCGTAGCCGGCCCCACGCCCTTCGGTATACGTGTCGAGCCGGCCGAGCACCCCGAGATCCGCGATGTGGTCGAGGGGCAGCTCACGGTGGGGCCGTTCACCGAACTCCGCTGTGAGCTGGTGCCCTTGGCCGTACGCGGCCGCTGGCGCGCCAAGGCGGCGGTCGCCGTCGACAACCTCGGCAACCAGCCGCTGACGGTCTCCCTCTCCGGCCGTGAGAACGGCGACGCCCTCACCGTCGAGCCCGAGCCGACATCGGTCCAGGTCGCGCCGGGCCGCGCGGGCTTCACCCAGCTCACCATCCGGCCCGGAACGGTGAGTTGGGTCGGCGGAACGAACAAGCACCCCTTCACCGTCTCCGTACTGCGAGCCGGAGCCCCGGAGCCGACCGAGCTGCGCGGCACCTACCTCCAGCCGTCCGTGCTGCCGCGCTGGGCGATGGCGGTGTGCTCACTGCTGCTCGTGGCGGTGCTGGCCTTCGTGGCGCTGTGGTTCAAGGCAGAGCCCAATGTGACCACGAGCGCACGGGAGAAGGCCGGCGTGGCCCGCAAACTCCCGGACAACCAGCCGAAGCCGCCCTCGCCACCGCCGCCACCGCCGTCCAAGGCCCCGGAGGAGGAGAAGAAGCCCGCGGAGCCTCAACCGGATCCCCCCAAGGAGGAGGGCCCGAAGGCGCAGACCATCCGGTCCAACGCCAACGGTGGCTGGTACCTCCAGGCCAACGGGGGCAGCCAGGTGGACGGTACGCAGATCGGCCAGAGCGCCAAGTGGACGGATGACCAGTTCGGCCGCAACCAGTGGTGGATCATCCACCACTACCCCGAGGACAACACGGTTTCCCTGGAGTCGGGCAGCGCCCCGGGCAGCGTGGCCCAGCTGAAGGAGAACACCAACGAGGTCGAGCTCTGGAAGGCCGACCCCGGACAGCTCAAGTCGGGCCAGCTGCCGCCACAGCAGAAGTGGCGGCTGGTGGACGCGGGCAACGGCCGCACCCGCATCGTGAACATGCGCAACCAGGAATGCCTGACCGACACGCAGAACGACAAGGGCGCGCTGTCCTGGCAGTGCTCCGAGGGGCCCAACGACGCGCAGGACTGGAAGATCGCCGAAGGGCCGTGAGGCCGACCGGGGCCGGTCGAGGAGATTCGATCGGCCCCGGACACATCAGGAGCTTCAGTCCCACAACGGCGACGCGTCCGGCACCAGCCGCCCCATCTTGCGGTACTCGCGCCGCGCCCCGGCCCGTACGTCCGCCGCCGTCACCGGCCCGCCGCGGCCCGCCGCGAGATAGCCGGCGGTCACCGCGGCCGAGCGGATCGCGCCGCCGGACAGCTCGAACTCGTCGGCGCAGCCATCGAGGTCGAGGTCCTTCGCGCAAGGCGTGGCGGCGAGGCAGGAACGCCACAAGGCGGTCCGCTGCCCGGCGTCCGGGAACGGGAAGTCGACCACCAGGTCCAACCGCCGGGTGAAGGCGTCGTCGATGTTGGCGCGCAGATTGGTGGTCAGTACGGCGATCCCGTCGAACGCCTCCAGCCGCTGGAGCAGATACGCGCTCTCCAGGTTCGCGTACCGGTCGTGCGAGCTCTTGACCTCGGAGCGTTTGCCGAAGACGGCGTCGGCCTCGTCGAAGAGCAGCACCGCGTCCGTGCGGTCGGCCTCGGAGAAGATCCGCTCCAGGTTCTTCTCCGTCTCCCCGATGTACTTGTCGACCACCGCCGACAGCTCCACCACATAGAGATCCAGCCCGAGTTCGCCGGCCACGGCCTCGGCGGACAGTGTCTTTCCGGTACCGGACTCCCCGGCGAACAGGGCCACCACGCCCCTGCCGCGCCCACCGCCGGTGCGCAGCCGCCACTCGCCCAGCACCTTCTCCCGATGCCGCGCCCGCTGCACCAGTTCGTGCAGCAGCGCCAGCGGTTCGGGCGGCAGGACCAGACCGTCGAAGCCGACGGCCGGCCGTACCCGCCGGGCGTGCCGGTCCAGCAGCGGCGCGGACTGCTGACGCGCGCTGTGCTGGATATGGGCCGCGGTCACCGGCGTCCCGTCGAAGGCGGCGAGGGCGGTGGCCGCACGGGCCGCCCGGTGGATCTGAGCGGCGCCCAGCCGGTACGGCGCAATGGCCTCGGCGAGGTCGAAGCGAGCGTCCACGGAGCCGAGTTCGTGGCTCCAGACCTCGCCCGCCGCCGCCCCGTCGTCCGGCGCGTCCAGCGCGAACAGCCCCGAATCCGGGGCCCAGCCCGGGTCGTACGGCTCGCTTCCGAAGCAGACCACCGGCACGTCCCCGCGCGCCAGCGACCTGACGAGCGCGCCGGGCCGCTCCGGCAGCGGCCCCACGACGACCGCGGCCCGCCGCAGCCGTGCCTCCCGCAACAGCGCACCCGCCGGGCCCGTACCGTCACCGCGCTCGCCATCCGGGCGATACCGCAGCACGGGCAGACCGGCGCGCCGCAGCCCGTCGGTCACCGCTTCGGCGGCGGTACCGGGCCGGTGCTCCCGCAGATATACGGCGAGCGGCCGCTCGCTCGCGAGCACGGCGAGCCGCCCGGCGAATGCCTGGGCCCCGGTGCGGCCCTCGCCGCCCGTATGGCCCGCGGATGGCTGCCCCGCTTCCAGCAACTCCACGTCACCGCCGCTGAGTTCGGGATCCAGGCCGTCGTCCCCCAGCAGATGGGCCACCACCCGTTCCGGCACCCGCAGCGCCCGTCCCGGCAGCGGCCGGTCCTCGTCCTCGACGACGAGCAGCCCACCGGAGCGCAGCGGCGCCGAAGGGTGGAAGCGGGCGCGGGCCGCGGGCTCGTACGGGCCGGTGCCCGCGAGGTCCAGCGCCAGAGAGACCGTGGCACGGCGACGCCCGACATCGTCGTTGAGGTAGCCGTAGAGCGGCTCGAAGCTCCGGTCCACATCCGGCGCGAGCGCGGCCAGGAGGACCTGTGTGTCCAGGCCCGACAACCCGAACCGCTCGGCCAGCGCGACCGCCCGATCCGATGGGTCCCAGGGGCCCGAGCCGTCACCCTCCAGTCCGTCCACGTAGGCCCCGCGTCCATGCGCCTCGCCCACGCCCTCCGACGGCGACCGCGCGGCCAGCCTTCTGGCCGTATCCGGGGTCACATACAGCCCGCGCAGCGGGTCGGCAGCCGTCGGATCGTCGGCGCTGCGCCGCTCGACCAGTCCGGCCACCCGCTCCCGCAGCGCCGCCAGCCGGCCGATCAGCGCACCACTGGAACTCTCGGTCACCGCACTGCCGCTCACCGCTCCTCCTCGCTGCCCCTTGCGGACGGCGGGGCACCTGGAGCGGACCGGAGCATCCGGGGCTCGGAGTCGCCGGGGACGCCATCGATGCCGCGGACGACCGCGACCGCGCCCTCCGTGACCGGCGGCGCCACCTCGTACGCGGGCGAGACCGGGAAGGGCACGGTGATCACCACGTCCAGGGACGGCTTGAGCTCGCCGCCCAGCGCCGACCAGATATCGGCGATCGAGCGGGATTCGGCGGGCGGCACCGCAACCGTGAGCGGGATGCTCACCTCCAGCGCGCGGAGCGCGTTCGGCAGCGCGGCCGCCGGCAGGATCTCGTGCGAGAGCAGGCACCCCAGCGCGGCGGAGAGCAGCCGGTGCTCGTCCTCCGGACGGGTGGTCCACGCCGTGACCAGGTACGACAGCCGGAACCAGCGCGGCGGCTGACGTCTGCGCACGACCACGCCATCGGCGCCGCGTTCCGCTATCGCGCCGCGCTCACGGCGTGCCACCTCCTCGCGGATGTCGTACAGATACGCATTGAGCGTGGGCGCGTTGCGCCGCGCCGCCCAGTCGCGGGTCGGCGCCTCGAACGCGACGTCCCCGGCGCCGTCCGGCAGCACTCCGCCGCGCAGCACGGACCGCATCGCCTCATCGACCTCGTGCATCACGCCCGTACTCCCGCCCGATGGCCCGCCACTGCCTGAACTTCTTCCACCCACTCCGTCACCGCTGCTTCGCCATCGGCTCTCGCATCGCTGCCTGTCTTTGCGCCCGCACCCGTTTGCGGGTCGGCTGCCGCCCCCCTCAATTGCCCCATCAGATGTATCCCTCTCGCAGCGCGTACGCGACGGCGTGCGCGCGGTTGTGCAACTGCAGTCGCGTCATCAGGGCATGCAGAATGTTCTTGACGGTGCGTTCGGAGTAGGCGAGCTTCTGGGAGATCTGCCGGGTGTCCATCCCCTCGGCGACCAGCCGCAGCACATCGACCTCGCGCGGCGCCATACCGAGCGTCGGTACGAGCCCGGCGGGGGTGGACGCCTCCATCGACCGCTGCAACTGCCCCACCTGTGTGAGCAGCCTGCTGATCAGGTCCGGCGGGAGGTCTCCCTCACCGCGCGCCGCGCTCTGCACCGCCCGCAACAGCCGCTGCGGGGTGGTCTGATGACGCCAGAGGATGGCCCGCACGGCCGTACTCCACCACCGCCATCAGGTCCGGCTCGCGCAGATCCCGGGCGATCAGCACCACCCGCTGCTCACCACCCCGTACGAGTCGTCTCAGCTCGGCCGCGGCGATCTCGTCGAACTGGTCGATGGGCATGATCGCGACGCTCCCGACCGCCTTCCCGCCGCCTTGCTTCTCCGGCCCCCGTACCGCCTGTTCCGCCCGCCCGGCCGCCGCGCCGCCCTGATCCTGGACGATCTCGACGGTGGGCTGGTGCTGTAAGTGACTGACGACCCCGGCCCGACTGAGCGGGTCGGCGGCGTGCACTGACACCGTGACACGTGTATCCAGCACTTATGTTCCTCGTCTCGCCCCCGTTGTACCGACTGCCGAAGAATGCGCGAAGGCAATCAACAGACGCTTACCGGGTGATCAACGCGAGTCCGAGCGGCCGTGCCCCCGCTTGTCGAAGGCCACGCACCGCAGGCCCCGTTCGGACAGCGGGAGCATCTGGAACTCCCATGAGCTGCTCCCGAGCCAGGCACCGGTCACGAACACCACCGGCCTGCCCTGCCCCCAGTCGGTGTAGAACAGGCTGGTCCCGCCGGAGCCCTCGAAGTCCGGCATGAGGGAGTCCTACCTAGTGCCGCATCAGACACCGTTCGCCCTGTCGACTACCTCGATCGAGTAGCGAGGTACCTCTGAGGATGATCCGCAGCAGGCGCCGTGCCTCGTCGTCATCGATATCGCGGAGCCTGCCGGGAGCACACCACCGCGCTACGGATGCCTCACTGCTCGCGCGTCGCGCGCATCTCCTGGAACAACTCGAACTCGCCATCGGGGGTGGCACTGAACCCCTGCCAGTGGAAAGAGGTCGGCGTGACGTCGGTGAACGTCCACCGCGAGCGCCTGCCGTCGGAGTCGGTTCCCTCCTGGATCATTCCACCGTCACCGTCAGGCCGACCGACCTGAGAGAAGTACGAAGGAAGCTTCGGTGAGATCCACGTAATCTGCCACAGCCCGGTCGTGACGTCGTACATGCGGACGGTGGTGCCGGGGAACCGGCCATGGAACTCCGGGCAAAAGAGCACATCCTGCACCACTCGCCCACCCAAGGCCCAGCCGAAACGCCACTCGCCCGCAGCGGCACGCCACTGCCCATCGGGGTACCGGTACCGGTTGCTGATGTTCCACGTTCCGACCAGACGGCCGTAGAGCATCATGGCCTCGACGTGGTCCGGATCCGGGCCGTCCGCTGAGAGCAGCTCCAACATCGAGTCACGAGACGACACATTCATCAGGGCCTCAAACCTCCGACTGACAGAACGCGGTTGACCGGCCAGAGGATAGCTCTCCGCCCGAGAGGGCGAACGTTGCCCTAGCTGGGTGACGAGGCGTCGTGTGGTGCAGCACTCTCGTCCAGGAGGCCAGGAGGCCAGGAGGCCAGGGGGTCAGCCGGTCAGGCCGAGGGACTTCTTGGCCAGGTCGAACGCCGGGAGCATCGCCTTGTGCTCGTCCGCGTCGAGCCCTCCGAGGTGGAGGACCACGCCACCGCGCTTGGTCATCACCGCCAGCGCGCGTTCGGGCCTGACCTCGCCGGCCGCCAGGTCGGTGACGGTGTAGTCGGCCTCGGTGGCGGACAGGCCACCGGCCTCGGCCTTGCGGAACGCGACGTGGCTCGCGAAGTGCTCAGCGGCGACGAACTCCTTCATCAGGGCGCGGGAAGTGCCACCGGGCGCGGCGGCGCCCTTGGTGCCGGACCACACGGTGAGGAAACCGATGTGCCCGGCGGGCTTGGCGTCGAGCTCGCAGGCCGGGGTGAGCGACCCCTGATGGCCGAGCGGGCCCATCTGCTCCACCGTCGCCCGCGTGATGGCCTCGGCCTTCCAGGACGTCGCGAGGGTGAAGTGCACCGGCAGTTCGCATGCCGTGCCCTTGTCGCCCAGCTTCTTCTCGGCGACCTTCTTCTTGCCGCCCTCGTCCTCGCCCCAGCCGAACGAGCAGCCGCTGAGCACGCTCATCGCGACCACCGCCCCCATCACGGCCTGCGATGCCTTGCGCATTCCGTACATCCCCCGCCCTTGAGCATGAAGTCTTCAAAAATCGCCGCAGCCTATACGACACGTTCGATCTCGGACCAGAGCTTTTCGCCTTCGCTCCTGACGCCCGGACACGAACGGCGTCAGGCCGGTGAACCGTCGTCCGGACCGCGGAGGGCCCGGATCACGGACCAGGCGACCGAGACCATGGGGACCGCCACGACAGCGCCGATGACCCCGGCGACGATGCTGCCGGCGATGACGCAGATGGCGACGACCACCGGATGGAGCCGCACCGCCCAGCTCAGTACGAGCGGGTGCAACACATGGCCTTCGAGCTGGCCGATGACGACGATGAGCGACAGTACGACCAGGGCGATGAACGGGCCGCGACCTGCCAGAGCCACCATGGTGGCCACCGCCAGCGCAATGGGCGAGCCGATCAGCGGGATGAAGGCGGCGAAGAATTCGAGCAGGGCCAGCGGCAGGGCCAGCGGCACCCGCAGCAGGAACAGCGCGAGTCCGACGAGCAGGGCGTTGGTGCCGGCCACGATGATGATGCCGCGGGTGTATCCGGCGAAGGTGTGCCACGCGGCCTGGCCGGCGCCGCGCCACCGGGAACGGGCGGTCTTCGGCAGCTGTGCGCAGGTCCATAGCCACAGTTGTTCGCCTGAGTAGACGAAGAACACCGAGCAGAAGAGAGCCAGCGCGCCCCCGGTGACCAGCTCGATGGCCCGGCCGGCCCCGCTCAGCGCGCCGCTGATCAGGGTGGCGCGGTGCGAGGCCAGGAACGAGGCGATCTTTCCCTGCAGGTCTGCCAGCGCACTGTGGCTGATGTGGAACGGGGAGCCTTCCAGCCATTGCTTCATCCGGCTGATGCCCCCGCCGAGCTCCTTCGCGAGCGGGCGCCATTCCCCGGCCACCGCGTCGCCCACCAGGGCCAGCAGGGCCGACACCACCAGGATGCTGCCCAGCACGGATACCACTACCGCCACCGCCCGAGGCAGTCGACGGCTCATCAGATCGGTCAGCGGCCGCAGCACCGAGGTGATCACCAGGGCGACGAACACCGCGACGGCGACGAGCTGGAAGCGCCCCAGCACCGTGAACGCCGCGTAGACCACTGCCCCGACGACCAGCACCCGCCAAGCAAAGGCGGCGGCCACCCGCAGCCCGGACGGGACCGAAGCGCCGACTGCGCGCGCCCGGGCGCCGGGTACGGCGGACAGCGATCGGGGCCGGCCCACCGCACCCGCCCGCCGGCTGCCCAGGACCACGTGCCGCGGCCGGCCGGGCCGCGGGCCACGCCTGTTGGGCCGCTGGGCAGGGCGGCCATACCTGTCGCTCACCTGGGCACTTCCTCCCGCGTCCCAGTGCGGTTCGCGCTGCTGGAGAGACGCCCGCCCGGGCAGATCGACATGAGCCAGCAAATGATCATTTATCCCGGAAGGTCCGAAGGGAAACCACCGCCGGCCCGTCCCGTTCGTGCCCCGCCAGGCGACGTGACGGACCTGGGAGAGGCTCGTCTCGACGAGGGTGTCGCCCGCGTACTGGTACTCCGCCCCCCTCCGGGCATCCGGGGCGAAGGGGCGGTCCCGCCGGCGCCGCGGTGCCGGTGAGCCGTTCGGTTACCCCGGGGCGCATCCGGCCTAATCGGGGAGGAACGGGCATGAGCGGTTCGGCCCGGCGGGAATCGGTCTGGGGGCGCCCGCAGCCCGCCACCGCGTCCCCCTTGGTGGACAGCCGTATCCACCCGGCTCGGACGCGACACCACAGGAGAAAGGAACGACACCCTATGCAGATCGCCTTTCTGGTAGCGCCCGAAGGTGTGGAGCAGATCGAACTGACCGAACCCTGGCAAGCGGTCCTGGACTCGGGTGATGTTCCACAGCTGGTGTCCACCAAGAGCGGACGGATTCAGGCGTTCCACCACTTGGACAAGGCCGATACCTTCCCCGTGGACCGTACGGTCGACGTGGCGGAAGTGACGGACTACGGCGGCCTGGTTCTGCCCGGCGGCGTCGCCAATCCCGATGCCCTGCGCATGAACAAAGACGCCGTCGCTTTCGTCAGGGGCTTCTTCGAGCGGGGCAGGCCGGTGGCGGCCATCTGCCACGCGCCGTGGACGCTGATCGAGGCCGACGTGGTGCGGGGGCGCACGCTCACTTCTTGGCCCAGCCTCCGGACCGATATCCGCAATGCCGGAGGCACCTGGGTGGACGAGCCGGTCAAGGTGTGCACCGCGGGCCACAACACGCTGATCACCAGCCGGAAGCCGGGGGATCTGAAGGCGTTCTGCGCGACCTTCGCCGCGGAGTTCGCCCAGGCGGGAAGGACGGCCTGACGGGGCGGCCAGGAAACGGGAACCGCCACCGAGCCCGCCACCTAGGGGGTGTCCGGCGGATCATGTGACTGTCGGATTGCTGGTTCGTTGATCCCGGCATGGGGCGGGGCGATCTGACGAATGCCGAGTGGGGCCGGTTGGTGCTGTACTTGCCGGCGTCCGGGCAGCGTGGCGGCCGGTGGAGCGATCACCGCAGAGTGATCAACGGGATCCTGTTCCGGGTGCGAACGGGCATACCGTGGCGGGACCTTCCGGAGCGTTTCGGCAGCTGGAAGACCGTCTACGAGCGGCACCGGCGTTGGTCCGCGGACGGCACGTGGGACCGGATCCTGCGTGCCGTCCAGGCGGACGCCGACCTTGCGGGCCGGATCGACTGGAGCATGGTCAGCGTCGATTCGACGTCCTGCCGTGCCCATCAGCATGCGGCCGGGGCCCGCAAGCGGAAGCCACGCATCCCGAAAAAGGACAACGCCCCGGCACCACCGCCCCGACGAAGGACTCGGACGGTCCCGGGGCGGTCTGACCTGCAAGATCCATCTCGCTGGTGAAGGCGGATGCCGGCCCATGGCCTTCCTGGTCACGCCTGGCCAGTGGGGCGACGCCCCGCAGATGATCGAGGTCCTCGAACGCATCGCCGTTCCCCGACCGGGGGGCGGACGGCCGCGCACCCGGCCCGACCACATCGGCGGCGATAAGGCGTACAGCTCACGCCGCAACCGCCACTACTTGCGAAGACGCCAGATCAAGCACACCATCGCCGAACCGAAGGACCAGCGCGCCAACCGCACAAGACGCGGAAGCGAGGGCGGCCGGCCCACCGGTTTCGACAGCAAGATCTACAAACGCCGCAACGAGGTCGAGCGCACGATCAACCGGCTCAAGAACTCCCGGGCCGTCGCCACCCGCTACGACAAGCGCGCCTACGTCTTCCACGGCACCGTCACCGTCGCCGCAATACGGCTCTGGCTCTGCCTGTGAGATACGCCCAGAACCTGGTCACGCCCAGAACTCCTTATCCGCCCGGAGCGTCGTCCCGTACAGTGCGGAAGGCATGACGGCACTTTCATCTTTCACCTTCGTGCGCCACATCGACGGGCTCCGCTACCACTTCGAACGCGCCGGCGAGTGCAACGGCCGCCCCGCCTACCGCCGAACGGACGGGAACGTGTGGTGTGTCTGGTCGCCGACCGACGGCTGGCACTGCGAGATCTCTGACGGCCTCGTAACCGCCCATCCCCTCAACAGCCACGCCGATGAACCCGAACCCCCGGCCACCGTCTGGCGCAGCTTCAAAAAGGACCGCTCCTACCTCTACGACCTCCGGCCCCTCGACCCCGAAGCATGATCCGCCGGACAGTGCCTAGCCCGTTCTCCGCCGGCGGAGACCGGCCGCTCCGAGTCGACGCCTCCCCGGCCGTCCAGTGGGCCTCAGGAGGCCCGGGTGTGGTGGTCCAGCAAGCGGGTGAGCAACTGCACGAACTGGTCGCGTTCGGCCGGGTCCAGCGGCGCGAGAAGCTCGTCGTGCAGCTCGTCCAGGACTTTGTCGACGCGCCGCAGTTGGCGGCGGCCTCGGGCGGAGATCGTGATGATGTTGCGGCGCCGGTCGTCGGGGTCCGGCGCCCGCTCGACGAGGTCACGCTCGGTCAGTTCATTGAGCACGCCGACCATGTCGCTGCGGTAGATGCCGGTGCGCGTGCTCAACGCGGCTTGGCTGCCCGGCCCGAAATCCTGCAGTGAGGCGAGCACGGCGTAGTGCCACTTGCGGGCGTCGACCCGGGCCAGCCCCTCGTTGATCAGCCGGTCCGACCGCGCGGTCAGCTGCGACAGCAGTCGGCTCGCCCGTCGGCGCAGCCTGTCGGGCGTCTTGGGCGCGCCGTCGTCGGGCAGGTCGGCGGCCTCGGCTCTGATCATGGCGCCCATTCTACCCATTGCGTTAGTGAGACTAACGATGTACGTTCACTCGCGCCGAGAACGTTAGTGAAACAAACGTTTCCTCGGCGAACTCCAAGGAAGGAAGACCCGACATTCCCACCGAGATCCAGTCGCTGCAGATTCCCACCCCCGACGGTCAGGCCGATGCCTTCGCCGCTTTCCCCGACGACGGCGAGCGGCACCCGGGGGTGCTGATGTACGCGGACGCCTTCGGCATCCGCCCCGTCGTGCGGGAGATGGCCCGCGAACTGGCCGGGCACGGCTACTACGTGCTCGTTCCCAACTTCCTCTACCGGCACGGCCCGACACCGGTGATCGAGCTTCCCGAGTTCATCGGAGAAGAGGCCCGGCCCGCGGTCATCGCCCAGGTGATGCCCCTGATCGAGGCGCACACCGCCGAACGTGTCCAGCGTGATGCCGACGCCTACCTCGCGTTCCTCACCACCCGGCCCGAGGTCGGCGCCGGACCGGTCGCGGTGACCGGCTACTGCATAGGCGGCCTCCTGGCCATGCGCACCGCCGCGGCCCACCCCGGCCAGGTGGCCGCCGTCGCCGCATTCCACGCGCCCGTGGGCGTCGACGGGCCGGACAGCTTCGCCAAGCTCACCGCCCAGGTCCACTTCGGCCACGCCGAAACCGACCTGACGCCCGAGGCCCTCGGCGAGCTCAACCAGGCCCTGGACGCCGCGGGTGTCGACCACACCTCCGAGATCTACCCCGGCACCGTCCACGGCTTCACCATGTCCGACACCGACGCTTTCAGCGCCTCCGGACTGAAGCTCCACTGGGACCGCCTGCTCCCGCTCCTGGACCGCACCCTGATCGACAGCTGAGGACCCGGCCCGGAAACCCAACCGCTCGGGGGTGGCAGGCGGCCGCCCCCGAGCGGTCGGCGGCAGCAGGCCGGATCCCGCCGACCGTGTGAGCCAAGCGTGGTCCATGTGGTTGAGCCGGCGGGAGATCGGTTAGTCATAGCCTCCGCGCAGGCGGCCGGACGAACGGCTGTCGGCCGCCTCGGCCGGAGGGCGCCCGGGCACGGCGTGACGTCACGGCGACCGCTGCGACGTCAGTCGGTCCGTTGTTCGGGAACCCGTGGCTACGTCAGTTCCCTGCAAACTACCGAGCCGAGGGCCGCCGGGGCGCGGCCCGGAGCTGTGTGGAGAGCAGGCGGGCCGCCGTGGACGCTGGAGGGCAAGAGGTACGTATGGCACGTCGACAGGCCGGGGGTACAGGGGCCGAGCAAGCGTCGAACGCCTTTCACCACTCGCGGATCGGGGCCCTGCGCAGGGCGCTGCAGGAATTCGGGGCGCCGGTGCTCTCGCGTGGCGGCGGGACCAGCCTCGCGGGTCGGTGCACCAACACCGCCGTGGTCATCGACTGGACGAAGTACTGCCACCGCCTGGTCTCGGTCGATTCCCTCGCGGCCCTGCCCGAGGGCGACAGCTGGCTGCTGGTGCAGTTCAGCGGCGACAGCCGGCGGGAGGTCGACGACAAGTGCCACGATCCGCTGCGGGCGCTGGGCCGGAGCGAGCGCGAGCGGACCGTGGCGTTCTCCGAACAAGGACGTCGCCTCCGACTTCTGCGAGATGGTGACCGTCCGCGAGCAGCTGCCGAACGCCATCGACCGGGCGATCCGTACCGCCTACGGCCGTCCCGGCCTGGTCGCCGGTGCGCTCTCGGCCGTCGACATCGCGCTGTGGGACCTCAAGGCACGGTTGCTGGAAGTGCCGCTCGTAGGGCTGCTCGGGGCGAGCGGCGCGGAGGTGCCCGTATACGGCAGCGGCGGTTTCCCTGCGTACGACGACCGGCAGCAAGACCGGCAGCTGCGCACCTGGGTCGAGGACCAGGGCATTGCGCGCGTGAAGATCAAGATCGGCGAGTCCTGGGGAACCGCGGAACAACACGACCGGCGGCGCATCGCGCTCGCTCGCCA
Organism: Streptomyces sp. NPDC026575; assembly: GCF_055567415.1. Taxonomy (NCBI): domain Bacteria; kingdom Bacillati; phylum Actinomycetota; class Actinomycetes; order Kitasatosporales; family Streptomycetaceae; genus Streptomyces; species Streptomyces sp. NPDC026575. Next base: position 78,835 of record NZ_JBVHQM010000005.1, on the reverse strand, counting down.
GAGCATCGGCGACGCCACCGAGCTCTACGTCGACGCCAACGGCGCCTTCGCCCGCAAACAGGCCATCCGGCTCGGGCCACACCTCGACGCGCACGGCGTCACATGGTTCGAGGACCCGGTCTCCGCCGACGACCGGGCCGGTCCGGTGCAGGTCCTGGGCGGCTACGCGCTCCTCGCGGACGGCGAGCGCGGCGCCCTGGTCGGCCCGCGTGGCGAGATCTGCTGGTGGTGCGTGCCGCGCTGGCACGACGACGCCGTGTTCGCCGCGCTCATCGGGGGCGGCGGGCTGTATGCCGTCACCCCGGCGGAACGGTTCGTGCCGGGCGGCGCGTACGAGGACGGATCGCTGATCTGGCGCAGCCGGTGGGTGACGCGGAGCGGCATCGTCGAGTGCCGCGATGCGCTGGCCTTCCCCGGGGAGGCCGGACGGCTGGTGCTGCTGCGCCGCTTCGTGGCCCGCGAGGGGCCGGCCCGGGTGCGCGTGGTGCTCCATCCGATGGCGGGTTACCGGCGTGAGCCGATGCGCGAGGTGCGGCGCGGCGCGGCGGGCGAGCGGCGGCGCGATCTGGTGCTGGAGTTGGGCACCGGCCCCCTGCGGACGTCGGCAGTCGGAAGTGCCGCGGCCACCCCTCCCGACACCCAGGGGACCGCGGCGCGTCCTGACGACGCGAACAACGAATCGCTACCGGTCCGACACCGCCGGGAGGTACGTAAATGGAGCCCCACTCACAGCAGCCCGCACACGGCCGCCACGAGTCCGCGGAGGAGCGGGCCGATCGCCGGTGGTCGGAACTCCTCCAGGAAGTCCGGGTCACCCAGACCGGTGTGCAGATTCTGTTCGGCTTTCTCCTCACCGTTGTCTTCACACCGAAATTCGCCACCCTCTCCGAAACCGATCGAATGATCTACGTGGTGACCGCCCTGTTGGGAGCCGCCACCACCGGGTTGCTCATCGGGCCGGTGACCTTCCACCGGTTCGTCACCGGCCGCCACATCAAACCCGAGACGGTGATCTGGGCCTCGCGGTTGACCGTGCTGGGGGCCGTGTTCCTCCTGGCCACTGTCGCCTCCGCCCTGCTGCTCATCCTGCGGGTCGCCATGAAGGACAGCGTGGTGCCCTGGTTGGTCGGAGGACTGGTGGTGTGGTTCGCGCTGTGCTGGTTCGCGCTCCCTCTGTGGGCGCGCCACCACTACTACACCCGGAAGTAACACTCCCGTTCTGCTGACCCCCACGGCCTCTGGCCCAGGCTCAGCCGCAGGTGCGATGCCGTCCGCCGCGCGGCACAGTGAGAGAGGCGGCATCCGGAGAAAGGCGGGTGGGCCCGTGGGGAGCAGGAACGTATGCGCGGAGTGGGCCTGCGACGGCATGCGGCGCTGTCCGCGGTTCCGCGGGCTCCGCGCCGACAAGCGCCCCGAGGCCGTCGCTCGCGAACGCCCGGCGCCGGGCTGAACAAGAGCCTCGTCATGTCCGCCACCGCCCTCATCGTGATCGACATGGTCAACTCCTACGAGCACGAGGACGCCGAACTGCTGCTGCCCTCGGTGCGCACGGTCCTCCCGCACCTCACCTCTCTCATAGACCGGGCTCGGCGGAGCGATACCGAGGTCATCTACGTCAATGACAATTTCGGGCTGTGGCGCTCACACCATGACGAACTGCTGGAAACCGTGCTCAGCGGCCCCCACGCGGACCTTGTGGAGCCCGTCCGCCCGGACGATGATTCACTGTTCGTGATCAAGGCGCGACACTCGATCTTCTACCAGACGCCCCTGGAATATCTGCTGCGCCAGCACGGTATCGACAGGATCGTGCTCTGCGGTCAGGTCACCGAACAATGCGTGCTCTACTCGGCCCTCGACGCCCATATCCGGCATATCGGGGTCACCGTCGTCGAGGACGCCTGCGCGCATATCCACCAGGACCTCGCGGCGGCCGCCCTGCGCATGATGGAACGCAATATGCAGGCCCGTATCGTCAGATCCACCGCCGAGGAACTCTTCTGAACGGGCGGGTCGGCTCCGCTGCCGAGCGGCAGGACTCGTTCCTGCTCACCGCGTGGAACCGGCCACGGACTCATCGACCCGGAGTTGACGAGCCGCACGACCCGGAGTTGACAGGCCGCACGAGCCGCTCAGGGGTTCTTCGGATCCACACCGGTCTGCGCGTCGTCGTCCCGCGTTCCACTCGGCCGGCGCGACCGACCCTTGGGACCCGCCGACCGATCCGCATCCGGGTGGGGCGAAACCGAACAGCGCGCAACCCCGCCAGCGCGAGCATGCGCTACCGAAAGCACCGTGGTGATTGCTGTGCGTGCCGGGCAGACGAACAAGTCCTGCGCGCGCGAACCGAAGTCCGCCGCAGCGCGGCGGTATCCCGTCACTGCGTGTCCGGCCCAGTAGCTTTTCGTGTACAGGTCGAAATCTCTGGGCCGGAAAGCCGCTCGCCCGGCCTGCGGGGCCTGCTTTTCCGGGTCCCGGTGCTCGGAACGCCGTCCCTTACTCGGTGAGCAGGCGGTTGAAGAAGGCACGGTAATGACGCAGGGCCATGCGGAGGCCCTCGGTATCCACTTGCTCGCCGCGATTCCACTGCTTTTCCAGTTCCTGCTTGTGGTCGGCAAACGTCGTGGCAAGGCTCTGCATGACCTCTGCGACCAACTCATCAGCCCCTTGCACCGCTTCGCGCGGGTCGTCGACAAACCTGCTCTGGATCTCCTGCCAGCGGCCGCGGAACGCATCGGCATCCTCTGCCGAAAGGAGCTGCGGAGCCTCCTGCTCGTCATTGGGCGCTTGCTCAGCGCGCGGTGCCGTGGTCTGTGTTGCTACAGGGGCGGCTTCGCCAGGGCGGGTGGGCGCTTCGGCGGCGGGTTCCTCGTCCGGAGAAGTCTCGTCGGGCTTGGGCTGAGCCAGGTCTTCGGTGCTCAGGCCCCTCTGTGTGAGGCCGGAGTCGGGTGCTGGGTCGGGTTGCATGGTCGCGTCCCTCGGATGCGGTGAATGGCGTGGTCGCTCAGGCGGGGGCGTGTCGGGCCTGGCCGCCGTCGGAGAGCAGTTCGTCGAACAGGGCGCGGTAGTGCACCATGGCGCCCCGAAGCTGCTCGGTCGTGGCCTTGTGCTGGGTACCTAGAGCATCGACTTCGTGGGCGGCGCGGTAGTGCTCCAACGTACGGCCGTGCTCGACGGACAGGTCCCTGAGCTGCTGCTCGTAGTCTTCGGTTGGGTAGCCCCGCTCGTGCATCAGCGACGTCACCAGACGGTCCGCATCATGCACCGCCACCTCGGGGCGGTCGACGAACTCCTCCTGCACACCGGCCCAGTCGCGGCTGTAACGCTCTCGGCTGCTGCTCGGCAGGGGCTTGATCTCCAGCGAATCGTGGCGCCGCTCGCGTGATCTCAGTTCCCGCTCGCCGGCCAGCCGGCTGTTGGCGTCTGCAACGGTGCGTTCGTACTCCGGCCCGAAGCGTTGCCGCAAGCGGCGCCGCCGGCCTACGAAGAGTGTGATCCCGACGGCAAGTAGGCCAACTACCACCACGACGGGAATGATGATCGCCAGAAGGGTCCCTGTGGACATCGGGTGAACCTCCTTACAAAGGCTCTCTTCTCAGATTAGAACCCGGGTATTTGGTTGACAGGGCAACTGCGCTTCTCGGGCGGGCTGCCGCGCCTCCGGTGATGCTCAACCCGGCCTGAAATGCAGATGGCTCGGACCGCCCGCAGCCTCTGATGCCCGCCGGTCACGGACCAGTCATGTGCAGGACGAGGAGATCAACCTCTTCCCCCAGCTGCGCGCGGCCTGCTCCGCGGAGGCACTGGACACACTCGGTGACAAGATCCGTACGGCGAAGAAGGTGGCTCCCACCCGCCCGCACCCCTCAGCTCCCGTCACGCCGCCGGCGAACAAGATCCTCGCGCCGGGGGCCGGGCTGGCACCCGCCGCGCACAGCCCCGCCAGGCCGAGGGCCTTGCCCCGCACCGTACGGCCCCGCCCGCGTTGCACCCACGACCCCGTGTACAGGCCGACCGCCACCGCGGTCGACACGGCGTGCACCAGGCCGGTACGCAGCTGATCCTCGTGCCTGCCATCGTGCGGTCCCTCGTGCGCGCTCTGGCGGAGCCGGAGCCGGGACCTGCGAGCGACTCCTGCTCCCGCCGTACGACCAGTGGTGTCCCTCCGCGCGCCGACGGGTTAAGGGCTCTCCGTGTGCGGGAACCCGTGGTGCGGGCGCCGGGCCGGTCGGCCGCCCACCGCGGCAAGGAGGGATCACGTGAGCGGGCGAGGCCGGTGAGGCCGCCGAGGGCCGGACGCGGCGACGACTCCGACGGGCAGAAGGACGGCCCACACGACGGGAAGCAGTACGACGCCACCCCCTACCTGCCGCGGCGCGGCGGACTCGCGGCTCATCGGCGTGCGGCAGCGGACTGCCAGGGCTGTCCGCTGTTCCAGGGCGCGTCGGGGACCGTGTTCGGAGCGGGCAGTGCCTCGGCTCCCCTCATGCTCGTCGGCGAGCAGCCGGGCGATCAGGAGGACCGCCGGGGAGAACCGTTCGTCGGGCCGGCCGGCGGCCTTCTGCGGAAGGCGATGCGGGAAGCCGGCCTGGAGGAGGAGCAGAGTTACTTCACCAACGCGGTGAAGCACTTCAAGTTCACCACCGCGGCGAAGGGCAAGCGCCGGATCCACAAGCCCCCCAGTCTGCGGGAGATGACGGCTTGCCGCCCCTGGCTGACCGCCGAACTGCGCCTGGTCGATCCGGAGGTGGTGGTGGCACTCGGCGCGACCGCGGGCAAGGCCCTGCTGGGGCCTTCATTCCGCGTGACGCACGACCGGGGCACCCTCATCAGCGCGCCGGAAGAGGGGGCTCCCGGCGCGGCCGCCGGCGCCAGAGGCGTCATCGTCGCGACCCTCCACCCGGCAGCGATTCTGCGGGCCGAAGACCGCGAGGCACCCTACGCGGGACTCGTCTCGGACCTACGGGTCGCGGCCCGGGCCCTGAACGGAGGGCCGTAGAACCCAAGAAGGAGATCCGGAGGGAGCACCGTTCAGGACTGGCAGTGCGGGCACCAGACGGTGCGGCGTCCGGCGGTGCGACCGGAGCTGAGGGGACGTCCGCAGCGGGGGCACAGCGGCTCGCCGTCGTCGCGCCGGCCCGTGAGCCAGGAACGCCGCGGCGGTACGCGCCCGGCGCGCACGGCGGTGCCGAGCACCCGGCCCATCGCCGCGTGGAGGTCCCGGTACGTCCTTTCACTCAGGTCCCGCGCCGGAGTCCGCGGGGCGACCCGGGCCCGCCAGAGGATCTCGTCGCACAGCAGATTCCCCAGACCCGCGATGACGGACTGGTCCATCAGCGCACTCTTGACCGCACCTCGCCGCCCGGACAGCAGTTCCGTGAACTCCCTTCGGCTCACGACGAGGGCGTCGGGCCCGAGCCGGTCCAGGATCCGGTCGACGGCCTCCTCGTCGGCCAACTGCACGCCCTGGAGCTTGCGTTGATCGCGGTAGCGCAGGCTATGGGCATCGCCGAGGGTCAGCACAAGGCGGTCGTGTGCGGCGAGCGGTTCGTGGGGGGAGCAGCACCACAGCGATCCCGTCATGCCGAAATGAAAGACGACGGTGGGCCCACCGTCAGTGGGCGCGAACAACCACTTGCCGTGCCGCCACGCCTTCCCGAGTCGCCTTCCCCCGCACTCCTCGCGCAGCCGCTTCCCGGTGACACCCCGCAGCACCCCCGCGTCGCGTACCTCGATCTCCGTGATGATTTGCCGGCCACAGGAGGTCAGCACCCGACGGAATCCTTCGACATCCGGCAGTTCGGGCATCATCCCTCCGTGGCTCTGGGGCTCCGCGGCTCCGCGTCGTGCGGCCGGTCACGCCGGCACCGGCGTCAGGCCGCCTTCCGACGTCGTCGGCGCGTACGTGCGGCAAGCGATGCGATGAGCTCGTCGCGGTTCATCGAGGAACGTCCGCGGATACCGGCCTCCGCGGCACGCTCGTACAACTCGGACTTGCTCAGGCTTTCCAAGTCGCTCTTCCTGGTCGCAGTCCGGCTTTTCCCTCTACCGGGCCTGCGCTTCCCGCCTCCGCTCCGAGCGGATTCGACGCTTTCCTGTAGCAGGCTCATCAGATCCACGACATTGGTGGACTCGGGAGGTTCTTCCGCTTTTTCCACTCCCTCGCCTTTGCTCTTTGCCGCCACCAGCCGACGGACGCGTTCCTGATACTCGTCGTGGAAATCCTCCGGTGACCAGCGAGTGGTCAGCGCGTCGATGAGTTGTGTTGCGGTATGTACTTCCTTCTTCGTGACCTTGGTCTTACCGGGCAGGTCGCGCACCTCGCGGTGCGGGTCGCGGACCTCGTCGGCCCAGTGAAAGGTGCGCAGGGCCAGCACCTCCTCCTCGGCCTCACCGCGACGAGGTATTCACGGTTGCGCATCACGAACGTTGCCATGCCGGCCCAAGATAGTACTTCTGGTCGGGGACCTCTTTCCCCGTGCGCTCACTGATGCGCTTGATGCGGATCCGGTCGGCCGTCCCGCGCTGGAGCTGATGGAATCGGACGGTGTGGCTGTCGGTTGCCGAGTACATCCGTACGGGCAGGGTTATCTAGATCTGGATTGCGGGCGTGAGGTACGTGAGGTCAGGGCTCATTCGTCTGTGTGGCTGATGGGTATCTGAGAGGTCGCTGGGGTGTTTGGCCCGTTAGTCCATACGTGATCTATCGAGCTGAGAAGGCTGAAGTACCGGAGTCCTCAAGAGTCGCCTGGGTGGTCGTCGACGGGGTCTTCCGGCTGCATCGTGAGGCGACCGCGTTTTTGGACCAGGTTCGTGGTCTGGGCCGGTCGGTGAACACTGAGCGGAATTACGCGAGCCGGGTGGCTCTGTACCTGACCTGGTGTGACGAGCGTGGGCTGCGGTGGTCGGAGCCGGGTTTCGAGAACCTGCTGTGCTTCCGGGAGTGGCTGGTGAGCGTCCCTCTCCCGCCGCGGGGCCGCAAGAACCAGTCGGTGATCCGCTTCCGGCAGGACGGCAGTGCCAATGCGGTTCTGGGAACGATGACGCAGTTCCTGCTGTTCGGTGTCGGGCCTGGCTGGGTCTCCGAGCAGGTCGCCATGTCCTTGACCAAGCCGAAGTTCCTGCGATTCTTGCCGGACGGGGCCGCAGGCGAGGGCGGTGGCGCCAGGGTCGTTGCAGAGCGGACCCTGAAGTTCGCCACGACCGACCCGGGCATCGAGTACCTCACACCGGAGCAAGTCGACTTGATGATCCGGATGGCCCGGAATGCCCGTGACCGCTTCCTGATCGTGCTGATGAGGGCCACCGGCATGCGGATCGGCGAGACGTTGGGCATGCGGCGCGCTGACGTCCATCTCCTGGCCGACTCGCGTGATCTGGGCTGCCACGTCAGTGGCCCTCACGTGCATGTTCACCGGCGGCGCGACAATGCCAACAACGCGCTGGCGAAGTCCCGGAAGTCTCGGACGATTCCGGTGACCGCGGATGTCGCCGGCTACTACCGGGACTACCAGTGGGAGCGAGAGGCCGTCCCGGAGGCCGCCGACAGCGACATGGTGTTCGTGAACCTGTTCCGGGCACCGCTGGGGCGGGCGATGAGCTACCCGAATGCGAAGCAACTCTTCGACCGCCTGGCCAAGTGGGCCCAGATCGTGGCCCGGCCGCACATGCTCCGTCACACCGCCGCCACCGAGTGGATCAGGGCAGGGGTTCCCCGGGACGTGGTCCAGGAGTTGCTCGGGCACGAGTGGCCCGGGTCGCTCAAGCCCTATCTGCACACCACCGACCGGGATCGACGCGAGGCCGTCGAGCGAGTCGCGGCAGGTGTCCGATGACGACGCCTATCGTTCCGGCCGAGCGGACGGTCACGCCGATTGGTATCGACTGGGCAGGCTGGCAGAACTGGCTTGGTGAACACGTCGATCCGGCCTGGCGGCCGGGCGAGTGGGACCAGGATTGCTGGCTTTTCACGGGCGACCTGGACAGCCCGCGCACAGCGGCGGTGGGATGCGCAACCCCCGGTTGCCGGGCCATCCTCGCTTCCCGAGGCCGTTGCCGCACCTGCATGCGGGCACGGGAGATGCGAGGTCTGACCTGGGAGGAGTTCGATGTTCAGTTCGTTCCGTCCGCTCGTCCACGCGGGAGCGACCCAGCGCTATGTGCAGTTGTCCGCGGCTCGGTGAGATGCGGCCGGGTGGGCATCGGGGTGAAGCTCTGCCAGGGCCACGTCCGCAGCTGGCGGCGGCATTGCCGCCAGCAAGGTCGGCGGCTCCCCATCGACGAGTGGGTCGCCGCATTCAACGTCAAGCCGTTCCCCCAGCCTCCTGAGTGCTCGGTCGGCGGATGCCGGAACCGGCGCATCAGCGACAAGAGCCCGATCTGCGTCTACCACCAACGTCGATGGCTTGCAGCCGGCCACAAGGGCACCGCCAACACCCCACAACTCCGGCGCTGGGCGGCGGAACAGCCTCCACTGCTGACTGCGGCTCAGTTCTCCCTCGTGCAACTTCCGCTACCGCTTCGGCTGGAGCTGGCCTACGGAACCCAGCAGCGAGATGTGCTGGGATCGACCATGCAGCCCTTCGCCATGCGGGCAATCGTCAGTGCGGCACTGGGCACAGGGACGAGCCTGCTCCTGGCGACCGACACGCTGCAGAAAAGGATTCGGACCAGCAACGAGAGATCGGTCCTGCGTCAGCTGACCTGGTCGATTCAGCAGGGACATATCGCCTTCAGCGGGCACGATCCGCGGGGCGAGGATCACTTCGACCTGCGGGCGGCAGGGCTGAAGGGCGCCACCCGCTCCGGCCGACGCAAGCTGATTGGCAGCGTCGACCTGACGATCATCCCCCAGCCGTGGTTGCGCCGGATTCTCAAGCGTCGGGCCGAAGCCGAAAAACCCACCGGCCCTGCGTTCAGAAGGTGGTTGAAATCCTGCGTTATCGCAGGTCAGGGCATGAATCGTCTGCCCGGCGGAGGCATCGACACGGCCGCCTTGGATTTCGCGCACATGCAGGCTGCGTTTGACGAGATCGCCACCGCTGTCGACCAGGGCGGACACCTCTACGGCGCCGGATACCGCATTGATCTTTAGACCGCGTTCAGCCAGACAATCGACTTCGGGCGCCTGGCCGGCCTGCTCGACGCCCCTGGGTCCTTCATCCGCCGCCCCTCCCAGCGCATCCCGGACGAGGACACCAACGAGGACGAACTCGGCAAGGCGATCCCCGAGCACGTCATCCGCCAGCTCGACGCCCAGCTCGCCTCGCTCGGCACCAGTGTCACCTACGGGCCGATGGACCCCGCACACGTCAAAGCCATGTTCCAAACCGCCTACGTCGTCCTGCGAGACTCCGGCCGCCGCCCGCTGGAAGTCGTCTCCCTGCCCCGCAACTGCCTCGAACGCGAACGCGACGAAGTGTCCTTGATCTGGAACAACCACAAAGGCCGCCGCATGCGGCGACGTCTGCCCATCACCTCATCCACGGTCGCGGCGATCGAGAAGTGGCAGAATCTCCGCGACACCCTGCCTGACGCCCCGAGCGTCAGCGAGCCCTACCTGTTCCCGGCGATCACCTCCGCCGGAGGATCAGACCACCTCATGAGCAACAACTTCGGTGCCGGCATGCAGACCTGGGTGAACAACCTCGACACCCTGGGCAGTGACGCCATGGACTCCGAGGGCAACGTGATCCCCTTCGACCGGTCCCTGATCTATCCCTACGCCTTCCGGCACTCCTTCGCCCAACGGCATGCCGACGCGGGCACCCCACTTGACGTGCTCCGAGACCTCATGGACCACGATGATCCAAAAACGACCATGGGCTACTACCGGGTCTCTCTGGAACGCAAGCGCAAGGCCGTCAAGACCCTGAGCCTGATGGTCGCCGACCGACACGGGACCGCGACACCCTGCTCGCCGACTGCCTACGAACAGCGCTCAGTGGGCGTTCCGTTCGGCGGTTGCACCGAACCCACCAACGTCAAGGCCGGCGGACACGCATGCCCGATCCGCTTCCAATGCTCAGGCTGCGGCTTCTACCGTCCCGACCCGTCCTACCTGCCCGCGATCGAGGACCACGCCAACAGCCTACGAGCTGACCGCGAGAAGGCTCGGGCGATGGACGCAGCCGGCTTCGTCATCGACAACCTCACCGCTCAGATCAACTCCTACGAAGAAGTCGCGGCGACGATGCGCGAACGGATGGCAGCCCTGCCCAAGGACGATAGGGCCGAGTTGGAGGAGGCCGCCGCTGTCCTTCGCCGGGTCCGGGCCGGCGGCGACCACAAGCTCCTCCCCCTGACCGTCGCCGCCAAGAATGGCGCGTGAGATGACTACCCGAACCCCCGCTGACGTCCTCGCCGAATCCCGGCGACAGACCAGCCTCCTCAAACGCCAACGCGTGCTCGACGCCATTCGGCGCATGCTGGACGACGGCGAGCCGATCTCCTTCGCCGCCGTCGCCCGCACTGCGAAAGTGTCAACCTGGCTCGTCTACGCCGAAGGCATCCGCGAACACGTCCAAGCAGCCATCCAGCGGCAGGAACAGGCTCCCGTCACCGAAGCGGCCCAAGGCCGCCGGGCAAGCCCCGCCAGCCTCCACACCGACCTGGCCATGGCCCGCGAGGAGATCAAAGAACTCCGCACGGAACGTAATCAGCTCCGAGCCGCTATGCGGCAGCACCTCGGACATCAGCTCGATCAGATCAGCAATCGGAAGCTGACTGAGCGGATCACCGAACTTACGGAAGCCAACAGGAAGCTCGAACACGAGCTGGCCCAGCTCCGGCCACTAGCCGATCACGCCATGAGCTTCAGCAGGACCTTGCCGCGGCCCGCACGAGCCTCCGACAGATGATCCGGGACGGCAATCAGCACGAGCCAACCTGAGTGGGTGCTTTCGACCGCGGGGTGAATGGGCAATCCCGAAGGACCTGCTTGATCATTTGAGCGTCACCCCACGCGGCAGATGCATTCGGTTGCGGCGGGGCGTCGCGAAATGTCGGTGAGAAGTGACACCACCGGAGCCGCACTCGCGGGCGGGGTTGTGGCCTTCCAAGGGGCGGTCAGGGATGCACTCGCCCTTCCACACCGGGCTGGCCACCAGCACGGTGAACACGGTGCCCGAGGCGCCGCGCGAGCCCTGCCCTTCCTGTAAAGCAAGCTTGACAACCACTGAGGGGTGACAAGTAAGCTTTACACATGCGAAACAGCGTCAGGGAGCTGCGGTCGTCACGAGGACTCTCCCAGGGCCAGCTAGGCACAGCGCTCGGGGTCTCACGGCAAACGATCAACGCAATCGAGACCGAGCGGTACACACCTTCCCTGCCGCTCGCTTTGTCCATGGCCAGGTTCTTCGAGGTCAGCGTTGAGGAGATGTTCCATGTCGAAGAGAGCCCAGCAGATGACCAGTAACAGAGCCGGGCGGTCCGTCCCCGGCTTCTTCCTCGCCGTCGGAGGCGCCTGCCTCGTGGCCGCGACTTTCGGCGGCCGCCTCGCTCTCGGCCTGGTGACGTTCGGGATCCTGGCGGTCTGCAGTCTTGCCTTAGTGCTGCTGGGACGCCGGAGCGAGACCTATCAGGGCCTCACCGAGAAGGCTCCCGACGAGCGCTTCGCCCGGATCGGAGGGCGAGCCTGGGCTGGCACGGGCGTGGTGCTTACCGTGGCGAATCTCTACGCCTTCATCGGTGAACTGGCATCCGGAAGAAGCGGCGATCCGTACTTCTGGTTCGTGGCAACCGCCGCCATCGCCTACATCGCGTTCGTCGCCTTCTGGTCTCGGCATACCTGAGAAGCCATCGCCTCGAACGGCTCGCCAACGTAGGTCCGACCAGGCAACGCGATCAACCTGGTCACCTCGACCGCACCGCACTTGGCCACCAGCCGGTCGAAGATCCGCTTGATGCCGCTGCTTGCACGGCGCGTCCAGGTCCGAACTGGTCCTGCCGCTCGCCGACGTGCAGGGCACCTTCCTCGTCGGCGGGCTGCTGACCGTCGGAGCCTGCGCGGCCCTGCTCGGCGGGCGGCTACTGCCTGGGGCCCCTTCACGCTCCTGCGGCCAGCTCTCGGTTGACCGCCTGCGTTGACGAGACTGACCGTACGTCCCTCAGCCATTCACACTCATCTGACCTGGGCAGATAGGCACACGGTCTAGATAAGCAGCGTGACCAGTCCGAAGGTCAGGGCTCCGTTCCACACAGGTCGTGCCACGCCGAGACCACCTCCTTCCTTTTCATGACACCTTCGGGGCGCAGAGATCGCATGCCGTGGCCTGTTGCCGTGTTGCCCCCGGGACAGAGGCGGATCACAGTGTGAGTAGGGCGGCATCGCGGGACCGGTAGCTATGCGGATCAGGCGGGAGGGAAAAACCGTGACCAGAGTCCTTGATGACAGCGAGATCGAAGACCGGATGTCCGGCGCCGAAATGAGGGAATGGCGGCGCGACGGCAATGTGTTGCGACGCACCATCGAGGCACACGACTTCCCCACGGTCGTCCGCATGCTGGAGAGGATCGTGGTCGACACGCAGCGGCTGGACCGCCGTCCCGATATCGACATCCGTGGCGGCGTCGTGCAGTTCACGCTCCACAGCGCTACGGGGCTCACCGACGTCGACGTCGAATTGGCACACCGGATCGAGTTGGGCGCCGGGGCCTTCGTGCGTGGGCACGCCTGACCCTCTCCGTCCGCTGCCCAGGGCCGGTCCCCGCGTCCGGTTCGGCGGGCGCACGGCACTGCGCGCCGCCGCTGGGCCACGCACCGTGCCCCCCGTGTCCGCGAGGGAGAGCTGACGACCGAGGCACGCAAGAACAAGCGTCGGGGGCGGCTCTATCTGGACACGCAGCGCAATGCGTACACCCAGACCTCGGTGGCCCCTTACGCGGTCCGAGCCCGGCCTCATGCCCCGGTGGCCACGCCGCGGTACTGCTCCAGGGGCCCCGTGCTCTTGCCGGACACCATCGATGGCTCCCCTCGAATGAGGGCGGACAAATGCCGGATGTTCTCCCAACAGACGGTCCGCGGTCGAGTAAGGCCGCCTACTTGCACGATAGACACGTCCCCGTGGGAGCGCGCGGGAAGCCGCTCGACGCTCGATCCGCGGGAACCGAATCTTGTGATGCGGCGGTGCCCTGCGTGTTCTCGTGGCGGTGCGGTCTTCGGTGCGCAACCATACGGACGCCGACCCGGGCTCGATCACCGGCGTCGTGCGTGAGGGACGGTTCTCGCTGGCCGCTGGCCCGCGCCGAGTGCCGCGGAGCGAGCAGCCGGCTGAAGGAACACCGAGAGAGAAAGAAGGACGGAATATGTCCGGCAGTGAAAGCGAGAACCCAGTAATCGACTCCCCGGCCCCCTCTCCGACTCGGCCCAAGACGAACCGGGACTGGTGGCCCAATCAGCTGGACCTGCAGATTCTCCACCAGCACTCGTCGCGGTCCAATCCGATGGACAGGGACTTCTCCTACGCGGACGAGTTCGCGACCCTCGATGTCGACGCGCTGAAGCGGGACGTCTTCGAGGTCATGACGAATTCACAGGACTGGTGGCCGGCCGACTACGGACACTATGGGCCGCTTTTCATCCGGATGAGTTGGCATGCCGCGGGCACGTACCGCATCGACGACGGCCGGGGTGGTGGCGGCGCCGGCGCTCAGCGCTTCGCCCCCCTCAACAGTTGGCCGGACAACGCGAGTCTCGACAAGGCACGCCGGCTGCTCTGGCCGGTCAAGCAGAAGTACGGCCGGAAGATCTCCTGGGCCGATCTGCTGATCTTCGCGGGTAACTGCGCGATGGAATCCATGGGGTTCAAGACGTTCGGGTTCGGCTTCGGTCGAGAGGACATCTGGGAGCCCGAGGAGATCTTCTGGGGGCCAGAGGACACCTGGCTCGGAGACGAGCGCTACAGCGGCGACCGGGATCTCGCCACCCCTTTCGGCGCCGTGCAGATGGGACTGATCTACGTCAATCCGGAGGGGCCCAACGGAAACCCGGATCCGATGGCCGCCGCCAGGGACATCCGCGAGACCTTCGGGCGCATGGCGATGAACGACGAGGAGACCGTTGCGCTCATCATCGGCGGCCACACCTTCGGCAAGTGCCATGGCGCGGTCGATCCCTCGTACATCGGCCCGGAGCCCGAGGCGGCTCCCCTGGAGCAGCAGGGCCTCGGCTGGCGGAACACGTACGGCAGCGGCAAGGGCTCCGACGCGCTCACCAGCGGACTTGAGGGCGCATGGACGGCCGAGCCGACGAAGTGGGACCACGGCTACCTGGACAACCTGTTCAGGTACGACTGGGAGCTGACGACGAGCCCCGCCGGCGCGAAGCAGTGGACTCCCAAGGATCCGTCGGCCCAGGGCACCGTGCCCGATGCTCATGACCCCTCGAAGCGGCACGCTCCCATGATGCTGACGACGGACCTCGCGCTGAAGCTGGATCCGATCTACGGGCCGATCTCGAAGAGCTTCCACGAGAACCCGGACAAGCTCGCGGTGGCCTTCGCCAAGGCGTGGTACAAGCTGCTGCACCGCGACATGGGGCCCCTCTCGCGCTACCTCGGCCCGTGGGTCGCCGAGCCGCAGCTGTGGCAGGACCCCGTCCCCGAGGTCGATCACGACCTGGTCGCGGACGGGGACATCGCCGACCTCAAGGCCAGGATCCTTGCCTCGAAGCTGTCCGTCTCCCAGCTGGCCGGCACCGCCTGGGCCGCGGCGGCCAGCTTCCGCGGCACCGACAAGCGCGGCGGGGCCAACGGGGCACGGATCCGGCTGGCGCCGCAACGGGACTGGGAGGTCAACGCCCTGCCCGAGATCGCCGAGGTGGTGGAGACCCTCGACCGGATCCGGCAGGACTTCAACGGCTCGCAGACCGGCGGAACGAAGGTCTCGCTCGCCGACCTGATCGTCCTGGGCGGGTGCGCGGCCGTCGAGCAGGCCGCGAGGAACGCCGGACACGACATCACGGTCCCGTTCGCACCGGGGCGCACGGACGCCTCGCAGGAGCAGACCGACGTGGAGTCGTTCGGCGTGCTCGAACCCAGGGCCGACGGGTTCCGCAACTACCTCCGGGCGGGCGAGAAGTTGTCGCCGGAGACCCTCCTGCTGGACCGCGCCAACCTGCTGACGCTGACCGCTCCCGAGATGACGGTGCTGATCGGCGGGATGCGGGCCCTGAACACCAACTTCAAGGGCTCCCCGCACGGCGTCTTCACTCAGCGGCCGGAGACACTGACCAACGACTTCTTCGTCAACCTGCTCGACATGGGCACGGAGTGGAAGGCGTCGGCCTCCGCCGAGAACGTGTTCGACGGCTGCGATCGCACGACGGGCGAGGTCAAGTGGACCGCCACCGCCGTCGATCTCCTCTTCGGTTCGCACTCCCAGCTCCGAGCCGTCTCGGAGGTCTACGCGTCCGAGGACGCGACAGAGAAGTTCGTGCGCGACTTCGTGGCGGCGTGGGGCAAGGTGATGAATCTCGACCGGTTCGACCTGGCCTGAGCCCGACGGGGAGGCGTCCCCCAGGGGCGGCACCGGGAGGGTGCCGCCCCGCTCATCCGCCCGCAGGCAGCGTCTGCTCGCACCAGATGACCTTGCCGTGGGTGGTCTGCCGGGTACCCCAGCGCTCGGCGAGCTGTGCGACGAGCAGCAGGCCCCGGCCGCCCTCGTCGAACACGCGGGCCCGGCGCAGGTGGGGTGCGGTGTTGCTGCCGTCGGACACCTCGCAGATCAGCGCGCGGTCGCGGATCAGCCGCAGCCGGATCGGAGCGGCGCCGTACCGGACGGCGTTGGTGACGAGCTCGCTGACGACCAGTTCGGTGACGAAGGCGATGTCCTCCAAACCCCAGGCCGACAGCCGGCGGACGGCGTCCGCACGGACGCCGGCCACCGCCGCGGGGTCGGCGGGCACGTCCCAGGTCGCGACCCGCTCGGTGTCGAGGCGTTGGACACGGGCCAGCAGCAGGGCGGCGTCATCGGCGGGGCGGTCCGGAAGCAGGGTTTCCACGACTTTGTCGCACAGGGCGTCCAGCGAGCGGCCCGGAGCCGTCAGCGCCCGCTGCAGCGCGTCGAGCCCTGCGTCCATCCCACGCTCCCGGGACTCGACCAGGCCATCTGTGTAGAGGGCGAGCAGGCTCCCTTCGGGCAGTTCCGTCTCCATCGCTTCGAAGGGCAGCCCACCCAGCCCGAGCGGGGGCCCGGCCGGCAGGTCCAAGAGGGCGGCGGTGTCGTCCGGACGGGTCACCGCGGGTGCCGGGTGCCCGGCGCGGGCGAGGCAGCAGCGGCCCGACACCGGGTCGTAGACGGCATACAGGCAGGTGGCGCCGACGTCTCCCGGGGCGGCGAACTCCCCGTCGGACTCGGATTCGGCGGTCAGCCTGATGACGAGGTCGTCGAGCTGGGTGAGCAGCTCGTCGGGAGCCAGATCGACATCGGCGAGGGTCCGTACGGCGGAGCGCAGTCGGCCCATGGTCGCGGAGGCGTGAATACCGTGTCCGACCACATCACCGACGACGAGTGCCACCCGTGCGCCGGACAACGGGATCACGTCGAACCAGTCGCCGCCCACCCCCATCCGGGGATCGGCCGGAAGATACCGGAAGGCCGCCTCCACGGCCGACTGCTCCGGCAGCCGCCGTGGCAGCAGGCTGTGCTGCAAGGTGAGCGCCGCCGTGCGCTCGCGGTTGAAGCGCCAGGCGTTGTCCAGACAGACGGCGGTGCGGGCGACCAGCTCCTCGGCGAGGGCCAGATCGTCGGCCTCGAACGGCTCGGGGTGCCGGGACCGGGCGAAGTCCACCACTCCCAGCGTCGTACCCCGCGCGATCAACGGCACCTCGATCCACGAGTGGAATCCGTATGCGCGGCCTTTGGCCAAACGCGCGGGGTCCGCTGCCAGCCAGGCGTCGATGGCCGGATCCGCCACGCGATGCAGCTCCGACTGCCCGGTCGCCAGGCAGCGCGTCTGCGGTGAGTCCTCGGGGTAGAAGACGACGTCGCCCACCTCGACCAGGGCCTCCGGTGTGCCCTCCAGAACGGACCGGTGCGCCACCCGGCGCAGCTCGGCGCCGGTGATCGGTCCCGGGGGCAGCTCGTCTCCGGTCAGCAGGGTCTCCAACAGGTTGACGCTGACGAAGTCGGCGAGCCGGGGTACCGCCACGTCGGCCAGTTCCTGCGACGTGCGCCCCAGGTCGAGGGTGCTGCCGATGCGGGTGCTGCCCTCGTTCAGCAGCTTCAGCCGCTCCCGGGCCTCCTCGGCCCGGCCGGCCAGCGCACTCAGCTCGGTGGTGTCGCGCAGCGTGGCGACCCATCCGTCGGACCCGCCGTGCACGGCCGTGGGCCGGAGGTTGACGGCCAGCAGGCGGCTCCCGGACGGATGGACCTCGTCGGTCACGGTGCGCCCGGACCCCAGCAGCGCGGCCATCTCCGGGACCAGGCCCAGTGCGTCCAGAGGCAGCCCCTCCGCGCTCGCGCGCATGCCGAGCAGCTGCCGGGCCTCGTCGTTGGCCAGTATCAGCCGCTTCTCCGCGTCCAGGATCAGCACACCTTCCCGGACGGAGTGCAGGACGGCGTCGTGGTGCTCGTACATCCGGGTCATCTCGACGGGGCCCAGGCCGTGCGTCTGACGTTGCAGCCGCCTGCTGACCAGCGCCGCCCCGCCCGCGGCGAGGACCAGCGAGCCCGCCGCGACACCCACGAGGAGCGGCAACTGGCGGCTGACCGTGGCGCCGACATCCACGGTCTGCACGCCCGCGCTGACGATTCCGATCACCGTGCCGTCGGCGTCCGTGACGGGCACGAGGGCCCGGACCGCGCTCTGCGGCCTGCCCTTGAAGAGTTCGGTGAACGATCCGCCGGCCGCGGCACGGCCGATGTCGCCCTGGGCGCGTTGGCCGATCAGGCCGGGTGCGGGGTCGGTGTAGCGGATCCCGCTCTTGCTGAGCACGGAGACGAAACCCACGCCGGAACCCTTCCGGGCGGCCTCTGCGAGCGGCTGGAGTGCCGCCGTGGGATCGGGCGACTTCAGCGCCTGCACGACACCGGGGGAGTGGGCGAAGCCCTCCGCGACGGCGAGGGAGCGGTGGCGGGCATCGCCCTGGGCGTCGTTGGTGGTCTTGACCACCAGGGTCACCATCGCGGTGGCCGCGATCAGGATCAGGACCGTCAGCTGCCATACGAACGCCTGGCCGGCGACGGTCCGCAGGCTGCAGAGCGAGGTCAGGAACGCCTTCCAGGAACGGTCGGCGGCGCGACGCGCCACCGGGCCGGCTTCTGCGGCGTCGCGCCCAGGGCCGGGGGTCCGGTGACCTCGCTGGTGGCCTCGGCGTCTGTCGGCCCACAGGCGGCGCGGTGCGCGCCGGAGCGGACGCCCCAGTGCCGAGAGCCAGCCGAACCCGCGCATAGCACCATTTTCCATCACCCTCTGCCGGGGCGAGCGAACCCGGGCGCGCGAGGGGACGAACCGGCAGGATCTCGCCGCGGTGGCCGCCGACCGGGCCTGGAGCGGGCCGTACCGGGAGCGGGCCGTACCGGGAGCGGGCCGGGCCCGGCTACCTGCTTCTCGGTGCGGGGGTGCCGGTCACCGAGCGCGGCGGCCAGGACTGCGGGACGAGGATGCCGAGGGCGTAGGCGCGGGCGACCAGTGCGCATCTGTTGGGGGCGCCCAGGAGGTCCCGGAGGCGGCTGAGGTGGTAGTCGACGGTCTGGCGGGAGAGGTGCAGCGAGATGGCGATGTCCGCGTTGCTGCGGCCGACCGCCAGGAGCGACAGAATGCGTTCCTGACTTGCCGTCAGGGCCGGGTGGGACTCATGGGCGATGCCCTGGTGGGTGACGACCGCCCAGACGCTGGTGGCGCGGGCCGTGCCCCGGCCCACCGTCGTCAGGTGCAGCCGGGCCCGGCGCTGCCGGCCGTGGGCGTCGACGAGCACAGCGGAGGTCTGGATCCGCCGGCTGCGGCGGACTATCAGATCGCGCCAGCCGCGCCACAGCCCGGCTGATTCCGAGGCGGGTGCCAGCACGCTGTCGGCCCGGCGGCCGACCAGGTCGGACAGCCGGATCTGCAGTAGTTCGGCGGCCGCCGCGCTCGCCTGCTGGATCCGGCCGCCCGCGGAGATCAGTGCGCACGGCAGCCCACTGTGGTCGCGCAGCGCGCACAGGCTCTCCTCGGCCTCCCGACGCTGGTGGAGCGCGCGGGTGTAGTCGCTGATGTCGATGTAGATGCCGGCCACACAGGTCTCGGTGCCCTCCTGTACGGGGAAGCGGTGGCCGGCCGCCTGCCCGCTGCTGCCGTCCGGGCGGTGGTAGGTGAGGGTGTGCCGCACCGGCTTCCCGCGAGTGAGCACGTCCTTGTCGAGGGCGAGGATCCGCGCCGCGTCGACGGGGGAGTCGACCTCCGCGATGTGTTTGCCGATGACGTGCTCCGGTGTGGTGCCGTACAGGTGGGCGTAGGCGTGGTTCGCCCACAGGTGGCGGCCGTCGGAGTCCCGGATGAAGGCCGCGGCGGGGGCGAGGTCGGCGAAGGCGTCGTAGCGGCGGTGCGCGGCCGGGTCCCCGTCCACCTCCACGGCGAGCCCGCGGGAGCGGCCCTGCCGCGGTACGCCGGGACGCCAGTGCACGTCGAAGAGCCGGCCGTCGAACCGGGCCTGCCAGTGGCTTGCTCCGGAGGCGGGCGGGTCGGACAGCTCCTGGCGCACGGTGTCCAGGAAGCGCTGTGCGGTGCCCCGGTCGCCGAAGGCACCACCCCCGCTGTCGATCACCCGCAGTTCACCGTCGGCCTCCCACCAGGACACCGGAAGGTGTGCGAGCAGCGACTTCAGACCGGTCTCGTTCACAACGGCCCCTCTTTGGCGAAGAGTTCAACGAGTTCGACGACGGCGCGCAGGGTGCGCCACCGCCATGCGTATCCGGAGCCCCCCGGTCACATGCCCGCTTCTCGGCCGATCTGGGCGCGCGGGCCCCGGCCGCCGTACGTGCTCTCCTCACCGCCATACCGCATCACGAAATCTTCACCAGGTGACGGCGAACTCCACAACTCTGGCGTTTGCCTGAGTGAGTGAGGCCCTCAGCGGCGCATCCGGTGCCGCCCGGCTGCTTCTCTTGAAGTACGGCGAACGGACAGCGGATCCGGCGCCGTCGGCCGCCCCGGTCCACCGGTAGGAACGGCCCCCACCCCCGCCTGTAGAGGAGTCGAATTCCAGTGACCACGGTGCTGTTTGTGTATGCCAAGGGCGGTCCGCCCTTGGGGTATGCCCTGTCGCGGGTCGCCGCGCGGTCGGCAGTGCACCTGCTGGCGCTCAGCACGCTTCCCCCCAGCGCGGCCCCGGTCGCCGAGCGGCTGTGCGCCTCGGTGCTGACCCCCGCCGGGACGGAAGAGGACGACCTGGTTTCCCTGATCGTCTCCCGGGCCGAGGCCGTCGGCGCCGATGCGGTCATCAGCTTCTCCGAGTACGCCGTCGTCGCGGTCGCCGAGGCGTGTGTGAAACTCGGCCTCGCCGGGGCCGGCGGCTTCAGCGCGCTCGCCCGCGACAAGCGGCTGATGCGCCGCACCTGGATGCAGCGCGGCATCTCCCAGCCGCGGTTCCGTCCGGTGGCCGACGAGCAGGACCTCCGCGACGCGGCCGCCACGCTCCGCCTCCCCCTCCTGCTGAAGTCCGCCTGGAGCGCGGGCTCCACCGCACACCAGATCATCCGCTCCGCCGACGAGATACCGGCGGCCTGGGACCGGGCGGCTGCCGTGATGGCCGAATCCGCCGAGCTGGGCTACGCCGAGCTCCATGTGGCCGGAGCCGGCGGGGACTTCCTCGTCGAGGAGATCGTCCCCGGCACCGCCGACGGCTGGTTCGACCAGAGCGGCTGGGGCGACTACGTCAGCGTCGAGGGCGTCGTCGCCGACGGGGAGTTCCGCCCGGTGTGCCTCAGTGGCCGGATGCCGACCGTGGCGCCGTTCACCGAGCGCGCCGGTATCACCCCCGTGCCGCTGCCGGACGACACCCAGCGGCGCATCGTGGCCCTCGCGCGCGACGCCGTCGACGCGCTCGGCCTGGAGAACTGCGGTATCCACACGGAGATCAAGCTCGGTGCGGACGGCCGGATGTGGGTGATCGAGACCGCCGCACGGTTCGGCGGCGCGATGACCGTCCCCCAGATCGAGGAGGTCTTCGGGCTGGACCTCATCGGCATGCTCGTCGACCAGCTGCTGGGGCGGCCGGTCGAATGGCCCGCCCAGGCCCTCACCTCCCAGGACGCGTCCGGTGCGGCCGGCTCGCTCGTCGTCCTCGCCGTCGACGCCGCCGGTGACGCCTGGCCGGACCGCCGCCTCTGGGACTTCCCGACGGTACGGGACGCGGTGCCGCTCAGCGCCGGCAGCCGGCTGTCCGTGGTGGCCGAGAACTCGCTCCCCGACGGCGCCCCGGTGCCGGTGTACGACCCGACCGCGGGCGCCAACACGATGGCGGCGCTCTGCCTGCTGTCCGCCACCGACCCGGCGACCGTGCTCCACGACTTCCAGGCCCTTGTGCACGCCCTGCCGAAGGTCCTGCCCCTCACCGGCGCCACGGAGGCCCGCTCATGAACGCCACCCTCGTTCCGCCGGCCGCCGCTGCACGCCCCGTCGCCGATCGCACCGCCGTCGGCGCACACCTCGCGCTGCCGCTGTTCCGGAGCCTCGCCGGCTCCCTCGCCGGCCACCCGTACCTCAAGGTCGTGGTGGACCGCACCGAGGACACCTGGCATCTGCTCGACACCGCCGTCCACCCCTTCCACGTCGACTACATCGCCACCCGCGTCCTCGGCATGGAACCGGCCGAACTCGACTCCTGCCTGGACGCCTTCAACGCCTCGGTCTACATGGCCCCCGACCGCCGCTTCCTGCTCGGAGTGCTCTCCTTGCACACCGACCAGGACCCCCAGGACCCCCAGGGCCGCCCCCGGCCCTTCCTCGTCCTGGAGACGACCGAGGCCGACACGATGGACGGCTCGCTGCTGGAGGAGTTCTACACCTTCGTCCGCCACCGGCTCGACGGCCGGCTGTCGCTGCTGCTGAAGCCGGCGAACCACGGCCAGGAGCACGCTCTTGCCGCCATCAGCGACGTCCGGGTGCCGCGGATCCTCAGCCACGAGCTCTTCGGCCACCGCACCCGCACCCCGCTCAACCCCGGCGAAGCCGCCGGCCGCCTCCGCCACTTCCGTACCACCGAGGAGTACACGGCCGCGGCCGGCACCCTCGGCGGAGCCGACATCCTGGCCATGCCGTGCCTGCCGGACGATGTGCCGCGCGTCGCGGGCTTCATCAACACCGCGGCGACCACCCCGCTCTCCCACACCAACGTCCTCGCCGCAGGCTGGGGCATCCCCAACGCCATCGTCCGTGACCTGGACCGACTCATCGGGGCCGAGAGCCTGGACGGCGGCTGGGTCCAATACCGGGTGACCGAGGACGACATCAGCCTCGTCCCGCTCGCCGCGACGGCGGTGCCGCTCGCAGCTCCGGCCCGGACCCGGCAGCCGATCCGGCTGCGGACACCGCTGCTGGACGACATCTCGGCGCGGCCGCTGCACCGGCTGCGTCTCGCGGACCAGAACCGCTACGGCACCAAGGCGGCCCACCTCGGGGAACTCCACCACGTCCGGCACGCCCGCACCGCCGACCTCACCGCCTTCCACGGGAAGCCACGACCGCCCCGCCCCGACCTCTTCCGGCACCTGGCCGCCCGCCTCGGCACCCCGCACCCGGCGGCCCCCGGCGAACTCCGCACCGCGGCGGCCGACTTCGTCGCCGGCACCGTCGGCACGCCGGACGGCATCGCCCTCCCCTTCGGCCTCCAGCATCGCTTCCTGCGCTCCTCCCCGGCACTGCGACAGGGCATCCGCCGGCTCAAGGCGGTCCTCGACCACGGCGCCCCCGAGGCCCTGGAACCGCTCTGCCTGCGGCTGCAGCACCTCATCCGCACCACCGCCCTCCCCGCCGAGGTGGCCCGCGAAATCCTCCGGGCACTGCCCACCGGGCCGGCTGCCGGACGCCGTCTGGTGGTCCGCTCCTCCGCCAACGCCGAGGACCTGCCCGGCTTCTCCGCCGCGGGCGTCTACACCTCGGTCACCTCCGTGCACGGCGCGGACGACCTCCTCGCCGCCGTACGCGAGGTATGGGCCTCCCTGCTGTCGCCGCGCAGCGTCCGGCTCCGGCACCAGGCGGGCATCTCCCTCGACGACACCTACATGGGCGTGATCGTCCAGCCGTACCTGCCGGCCGCTCTCGGCGGAGTGCTGGTGACCTGCAATCCGACCAGGCGCTCGGACTTCCGCAACGTCTTCCTCAACTGCTCGCCCGGGTCACCGGAGGCCGTCGTCGACGGCACGGCGCCGCCCCTGCAGTACCTCTACAACACCGTCGAGGGCGGCGGCCGCACCGTCGCGGTCGGAGCGTCCGGCACGGACCTGCCCGCCGCCACGCGGGAGCGGCTGGCGGACCTGGCCCTGGCCGGCCGGCTGCTCCAGTCGCACTTCAGCGCACCGGACGTGGACCGCCCGCTCGACATCGAGTGGCTGATGACCGATCAGGGCGCGTTCCACCTGGTCCAGATCCGCCCCTACGCCCGATGAGCCGCCGCACCGCCCACCCGGGCGGCGCCGCTGCACCACGGACGGCTCCCCGCCCCCTGCCGCCACGCGCCCGCCGGATCATCCGCCTGAACAACGCCTTCCAGCTGCTGTTCAACCTCCTGTGGTGGATGCCGGTCTTCTACGCCTACCAACGGCAGGCGGGCCTCTCCGACGGACAGATCTTCGGCATCCAGAGCGTCTACTACATCGCCTTCTGCCTGTTCGAGATCCCGACCGGACTGGTGGCCGACCGCATCGGGGCCCGCAACTGCCTGCGCGCCGGCGCCGTGGTGATGACCGCGGCGAACCTGGCCCCCCTCCTCGCTCCCACCTACACCGGCTTTCTGGCGCACTTCCTGGCGATCGCCGCCGGTCGCTCCCTGACCTCCGGCGCCGCCAGCGCCTACCTCTACGACAGCCTGCGCGCCCAGGGCGCGGGCGAGCACTACCTGAAGGCCGAGGGACAGGCGAGGGCATGGGGCCTGGGCGCGAAGGTGCTGTGCTGGCCGCTGGTCGGCCCGCTCATGGCGCTCGCGCACGGCGCGCCCTACGCACTGAGCGCCGTCAGCGCCGCCGGCTCCCTCCTCTGCGCCCTGGTCCTGCCGGCCCAAGCCGCCCCCTCCCCGCCCGCGACCGGACCGCGCCGCCGGCTCGCGGCCCTGCACGACGCCACCGCCGCGCTGCGCACCGTACGCGCCACCCCGTGGCTCGCCCTGGTCATGGTGCAGGGCGTGGCCGTCTTCACCCTCTCCCGCATCTGCCAGGTCAACCTCTTCCAGCCGGTTCTGCTGGACCACGGCATCGGAGAGGGCTCGCACGGCGCGGTACTGGCCGCCATGACCGTCGCGGAGGCGGTGGCCTCGGCCCGCCCGCAGTGGCTCACCGCACGGCTGCGGCCGGCGTCATGGGTGACCCTGCTCAGCCTCGCGATGGCCGGGACACTGGCCGGTCTCGCCCTCGGCGGCCCATGGACCGTGATCGCTCTGCTCTGCCTGTTCGCCGCCGTCTGCGGCTTCGTCTACCCGCTCCAGCGCAAGCTGGTGAACGACGCCATTCCCCATGGCGCACCACGTGCCACCCTGCTCTCCGTCGAGAGCATCGTCGACCGCGCCGTGTGCGCACTGGCGGCGGTGGCCACGGGTGCCTACCTCGCGGCGGGCCGGCTGGACACCCTGCTGTGGCACAGCGCGCTGCTGACCGGCGCCCTGATGGCCGTCTGGCACCTGGCACTGCGACGCCCCCGGCCCCGCGCCCACCGCCACCCGCCGCTCCACCCCGTACGCCTAGGACCCGACCGCCCGGTCATGCGCGGAGTGGACGGCCGTGCGCAGCCCGCCGACGTCTAGGGCCTGTCCGATGGGTCGGGCCCGGCCAGGACCCATCGGACAGGCCCTAGGACGATCAGGAGAACGAAGGCGGCGAAGGCGGTGAGCGTGCGCATGTTGTTGAACAGTTCCCAGCGCCGCATATGCGTCGGCTCCGGTGCGTTGCCTTGGGGCGGATGAGTGGCCCGTGAGGTCGGTCCCGATAGGCGATGAGCGGGAGCCGGGGCCGGCTTCAAGGGTGGTGGGTTACCCGCCAGAAGTCCAAGATCCTTCACTTCTGGCACCCAGAACCGGCTGTTCTGGCGCGGCAGGACCGCCACCTCCACGCTCCGCCGGACTCCGGGCCGACCAGCGCATCGGGTGGTTTCGGCGGGCAGCCATCTGCTTGTATGCCCCCTGGGCAACATTCCAGGAGGTGACGGGCGCATGGTGTCCACGGAGAGCATCCTCGCGTTCGCGGCGATGTCGCTACTGGTGATCGTGATTCCGGGCCCGAGCGTGCTGTTCGTGATCGGCAGGGCCCTCGCGCACGGCCGCCGCACGGCGCTGGCAACGGTCCTCGGCAACCTGATCGGCTCGTACGGCCTGGTGATCGCGGTGGCCTGGGGCCTCGGGGCGCTGGTGGAGACCTCGGCGGCGGTGTTCATGGGGGTGAAGCTGGCGGGAGCGGCGTACCTCGTCTACCTCGGCGTGCAGGCATTCCGGCACCGCAAGGAGATGCGCGCGGCGGACATGGCGGCACCGGTCGCCGAGCGGCGCGGCGATCTGCGCACGATCCTGGACGGCATTCTCGTGGGCGTCACCAACCCGAAGGGCATCGTCTTCTTCGCGGCGGTGCTGCCGCAGTTCGTGAACCACGCAACGGGCCATGTCCCCCTCCAGATGATGCTGTTGGGCCTGGTCCCGGTCACCATCGGCATGGTCACCGACACCCTGTGGGGCCTGGGCGCCTCGGCGGCCCGCTCCTGGTTCGCCCGCTCGGACCGCCGCCTTTCGATGGTCGGCGGGGCGGGCGGCTTCGCGATGATCGGCCTGGGCGTCACGGTGGCGGCGACGGGCCGCGCCGACTAGGGCGTTTCTGGGCGGTGGCCTGGGCGGCTCCATGGCGACGTGTGCGCCGCGTGTAGGCATCGATGGCGCACCAGAGGGCTCGGCGATCGAACTCCGGCCACGGCGTGTCGAGGAACATCATCTCGGCGTAGGCGGTGTGCCACGGCAGGAAGTTGGAGAGGCGCTGCTCTCCGCCGGTACGGAGCAAGAGGTCGACGTCGGGCAGGCCGGCGAGGTGAAGGTAGGTGGTGAACTGCGCCTCGGACACCGTGCCCGGCTCGACGCGTCCGGCGATCGCATCCGCCGCGAGGCGGCTCGCGGCCGTGGTGATCTCCGCCCGGCCTCCGTAGTTCACACACAGCGTGAGCGTGAGTCGGGTGTTGTGGCGGGTCTGTTCGGTCAGGGACGTCAGGATGCTGACCATGTCGAGAGGCAGCCCGGCGCGCTGTCCGGTCCAGCGGATGCGGACGCCCTGCTCGTGCCAGACCGCGGCATGCTCTTGGAGCGTGTCGCGGGGCAGCGTGTGCAGGAGGGCGTTGACCTCGGCGGCGGGACGCTTCCAGTTCTCGGTGGAGAAGGCGTATACGGTCAGGTGGGCGAGTCCGATGTCGAGTGCTCCGTGGACCACGTCGTCGAGGGCTTTCATACCGGCCCGGTGTCCGTCGGTGCGCGGCCGGCCCTGGGCGGCGGCCCATCTGCCGTTGCCGTCCATGATGACGGCGACGTGGCGGGGAAGCAGGTGGGCGGGGAGGTCGGGCGCGGCCGGACTGGTGGACCGCGGGCCCCGCGGCTGGGGCGGGACCATCGGCTGGGACGCCGGGGTGTCGATGCCGGTGCGGGGAGGCGGAGCGGGAGCGCAGAACGACAGATCGCCGAGCGGAGACGGGAAGAGTGCCCAAGCGAGCGCGGTGGTTGTCCGCGCGGAGAGCAGCCGGCGTCGTGAGTGTCGCGGGCTGATCGTGATCCGATGGCGTGGGAGAGCGGCCGCCTGACGGTCGACGGCGTCCAGCAGCATGCGGTGAAGGTCGACGTAGCAGGTGAGGGCGGTGCCCATCGCGGGATGCAGGATGGGCGGCAGCTGTGGCGAGTTGTCGAACCACTGCCGTGCGGTGTCGGTGAGATGGTGGATCAAGTCCTCCAGACGGCGGGAACCGCGGCCCTCCAGCAGATCGTCGCGTCGCACACCGAAGCGGCCCATGACCTCGGCAGGCAGTCGGATACGGTCGCACGCACCGTCCTCCCCGAGATCGGCAAGAGTGTCAGTGAGGTTGATCGCCCGCGCCAGGTTCTGCCATACGTCCAGGGCCTCGGCCTCCTTGCGTAGACTTACGGACAGGCCGGCGTTCTGAACGAACATCGATGCCGTCTGGATCACGAAGGGCGCGTTGACCAGGGCGACGTAGTCGTACCAGTCGTCCCACGTGGCGAACTCCTGGCCGGCGGCGTCGGCGAGTTGTCCCTCGAAGACCGTTCGAAGGTAGTCGGGGGGCAGGTGCCAGGCACGCACGGTGTGAAGGAGCGCGGCACAGATCGGATCGTCGCTGCGACCCCGGTGCACGTCCTGCTCGAACGCCCGGATCCAGGTGGGCAGCCGCCGGGGCCCGCCCACACGGTTTGCGTCTTCCTCAGCAAGGTCGTCGATGGTGCGAGCCGCGCCGTACAGCGCCCAGATCGCGACCCGGAGTTCGCGGGGCAAGAGCAGGGTTGTCGCGTACTCGATCTCACCGGTCCGCCGAGTTGCCCTACGGCACCTCTCGAAGCCCTGCTGCGCCACCGGCTCGGTGATGCCCAGGCGCCGATAGCGCGCTGCGCGCATGCCGGTCTCCTCTCTTCGCCGCTTGGCTTCCCACGAGAGCCCCGAGGCGTGGCACGAGCAGGTTGCGCGCGGTCTGATAGCAGGCGTAGGCGGAAGCGGTGAACGGGACGTATCCGAGGTAGCCCGGCAGCGGCATTTGGAAGAGACGGGGGTGCGAGAGGAAATCCGGCAGGTGGTAGACCCAGTGCACCCCGGCGGTCCAGTAGTTCCAGAACTCCCAGAGGAACCCGCACGCCAGCCCCGTCGTAGCCAGCACGAACGGAAGTCGCCACCGGCCGTGGGCCGCCTCGTCCCAGATACTGGGCCAGCCCAGACGACCGTTGATCGGGTCGAGGATCATCAGCGGGAACATCCACACCATCGGGAACAGCTGGCGTGGAAACCACAGCATCATCACGAACCCGACGATGCCGAGTGCCGTCATCGACCACGACAACAGGGCGTTCCGCGGCAGACGCGGACCCCGCCAGGGACCGCGAAAGAGCCGCATGGACCGCAGCAGCTCCGCGGTTTCCAAGAGGGCGGGCACCACAGTGCTGAAACACAGCGAGAACAACAGCACGTGGCTGATCTGATTCTGCGGAACCGGATGCACGTAGGACCAGTTGTGCAGGCGCCAGTTACACCATTCGAACACCCACCAGAAGGGGACGGAGAAGACGAAGACGAGGACGAAGCAGGCCGGGCCCCGGTCGATGGGCGAGGTGTCGGTGCGCCGGTGGACCAGTCCGTCGACCGTGAGGATGTAGCCGAGCCACAGCCCGAAGAAGAACACTTCGGTCCAAGCCGTAGCAGCCGTCCAATACAGTGTCCAATTCACTGCCGTCAGGCCCAAACCCGCGAATATGCGGCGAGGGACCGGACCGGTGCTTAGATGCCTTGACGCAACTCCTCTACCACTGGGCATAACCCTCCCCGGCCTAGAACTTCCTCCGCGCAATCAGCACGGCCTTGTCGACGGCCGGTCGCTCACGCGGCAACTGATCGGAATTCACAGTTTCGCCGACCATGACGGAGCCCAAAAGGCGCAACCACCTCACAACGACGCACACACGATGCGCAATGTGCGCATCACGCTCCGAGCCCTGCGCCCTCACGCAACCCGTACGTCGCACACCCCCATACGCCCTGGTTGCGTTGTCCGTGCATACTTGACTGCGCTCTCGGGGGATGGATGGCCACGTCATTTCCGGTCCGCCGCCCAGGGGCGTCGGTCGACGCCCCGGTGAACCCGGGGTAGCCCGCTGGACCACCGCGATGTGGACCGGTTGTCACTGACGGCCTCTACGCTGCGAGCGAGCCACGAGCAGCTGACCGGGAGGCACGATGACCCACACCCCCAGACCGACGAGCGAACAGATACTCGCGGTGCTTCCCGAACTTGCCCCTCACGCGCGCGAGGCGGTCATACTTCACCCCGAGCGGGCAGAGCCGGACTGCCGGGACAGTTCCATCGGCGG
The DNA here is from genome assembly GCF_055567415.1 of Streptomyces sp. NPDC026575. NCBI lineage: Bacteria > Bacillati > Actinomycetota > Actinomycetes > Kitasatosporales > Streptomycetaceae > Streptomyces > Streptomyces sp. NPDC026575. Next base: position 49,598 of record NZ_JBVHQM010000005.1, on the reverse strand, counting down.
ACCACTGCTGTGGCCCGGTGACGAGCCGTGGCCCGAGTGCTCCTTGCCCGACGAGAACTGCCCTGACGGTGCGCCTGCCACGGCGATGGTGCCCGTCGCACAGATCTTCCGCCGCGATGTGCCGGGACCCTGGTGGCCCGTTGGTATCGACCTCCTTCAGATCCTTTGGTGCCCGAATGAACACGGGGATCCTCCGGCCCGGCAGGCCGACGACAGCCCTGTGGTCGAGGTGCGATGGCGTCGTGCCGCTGACGTGATCGGTCCGTTGACGACTCCGCCGTCGCCCTCGCGCTGGGAGGAGGACGGCTACCTACCGCAGCCGTGCGCCCTCACCCCTGAGCGCGTGACCGACTTCCCCTTCCGTGAGGAGCTGCCGGCGGAACTCCGTCCACGGCTTGCGGAGCTGGTCCGCGAGACCGGCGACGGCGGTGACGTCATCACCCGCCTCGCCGGCTGGAAACTCGGCGGCTGGCCTACCTGGCACCTGGCGCACCCCATGACCTTCGTCTGCGGTGACTGCGGGACGGACATGACCTTGCTGTTCACCGTGGCCAGCGACGACGAGACGGGGGTGATCGTCGGCCGCTGGGGAGATCTGCGCATCTTCACCTGCCCCGCAGACCACCGTCACGCCTACGAGATAGACCTGCACTGACCTGATGGACCTGCACCGACCTGCGGCTCTCGTCACTCGCGGTACGGCCCATCGGACAGGCCCTGGTGCCGGCGCCTGTTGTGGTCAGCAGGCCCGGCGGTGCTTGCGGGCGGACAGTGCCCGGGCGCTGGGGGCCGACACCGGCGAGGCGGCCGACAGCACCTCAGCCTGAGCTGCGGGCATCGCGGCTGTGGGTTCCGTAGGGCTTCAAAGGTCGAGCTGGTACTCCAGGGCCTTGCGTGTGGGGACGTACCCCAGCGCGTCATTGATGCGCCGCATGTGCGGGTTGCTGTCCGCCGTATCGGTGACCAGGCCGGCGAGTTCGGGGTGGTCGGTGCGGGCGAGGCGGATCGACTCGGCCTTCATCCAGCGCCCGAGGCCGTGGCCGCGGTGCTCGGGCAGTACGCCGGTGCCGTAGTGCAGCCCTTCGCCCTTGCCGTCGCCAGGCACCACGAGCTCCGAGAAGCCGACGATCGAGCCGTCCGACTCGTCGACGGCGGCCACCGTCGTGAGCAGCTCCCCGCGGTCGGCGACGGCCTTGGCAGCGGCCAGAACCCGCTCGACGTCCCAGGCCACGACACCGTAATCGGTGTCGTCCATCGGCATGTCGTCCATCGCGCGGCGCGAGTCGGCGAAAGTCTTGGCCAGCTCCTCGGGGACGGTGCCGCGCCATGACGCGAGACGGTAGCCAGGGTGCGGCCGCTCGACGATCGCGTCGATCCCGTCAACCTTGCTGCTGTCCCATCCGTCCAGAGCAAGTCGGGCATACGTCAGTGTCAGCACCCTGCGGAAGCCGTTTGCGGCAAGGAAGTGATCGCCGGGCGTGCCCGCGTCGGCCTGTGCGACCACCGAGCGCCTTCCCGCCTCCCGCGCGGCCGCCACCGCCGTCTCGACCAGCCGCGATCCGACCCGCCTGCGTCGCTCCGCCCTGTGCACGTTCAACTGCAGCTCGGCCAGGTGCTCCTGGCCCTCCCGGGTGAACACCCGTAGAAACGCACACCCGAGCGGATCGCCGTCATCCCCGCTGGCCAGCCACGCGAGGCGATAGCCGGACGAGGTGCGGTCGGGCTCGGTGAGGGCAGTGATGCGGAGGGACAAGGTGACTCCGGTGTGGTCAATGGGTTGCGTATGGCCATAGTTGATCACGCAGTCGGCTGCGTGGACAGGGAGTTCGGCGGACACTCTCCACAGCCGGACCGGACCGGACCGGACCGGACGTCGACGACGTCACGGTCCAACGCTGCAAGCCCCCTGACCGGCTACGGGACCGGAGCCATCCGCGCCTGGCTCAGTCTCCGGACCAACCCCAGAAGTAGATCTCCTGTGGCGTCCCGTGGTCGTCGTGCAGTACCGCGCAACGGCCGTACCCGCGCTCGCGAGCGAGGTCTTGGATCGCCGGCACGTGTGCGCGGGTCAGCCGTTCGGTGCCGGTGGACCTCCGGGCCTCCTCGACGGTCACCGGTTGTACCGCACAGATCTCGGGCTCCTCGTCTTCGCCCTGAACGTGGAAGACGTCGAGAATCGAGTGGGTGCCGGAGTGCTGTGTCCACTCGTCGGCCCACAGTTCGTCCAGGGTCGAAGGCCGCGGGCGGCGCTCCTCCTCGGGAAGCCAGTCGCCGCCGCGCACCCAGTAGTAGTCGCCGGCGAGGAACACCTCGTGCCGCAGCTTCTCCAGCGCGGCATCGAGATCCTCCTGGTACGGCGCGTAGTAGTCCCAGGCCGAAGCGCCCATCGTGCCCCCTCCGAGTCAGCTGCCAGCGCGGCAGCTACGTCACACGCACGTTAGCGGTGGCCTCTGACAGTCCGGAAAGGCGCCATCGACGAGACGAGGTCAGGATCTCGCTACCCCGCCCTGCCCCATCGTCCTGCGCCGGCCGCTCCGGCACGTCCAGGCCGCGGGGCTGCAGATGCACCGCCCCGCCGAGGCGTAGCGCGCCTCGGCGGGGCCGGGCCGGGTGCGTTGACTACTTGCGGTAGCCGAGAACCGTCATCATCCCGGATTCGGCGTGGTAGACGTTATGGCAGTGGATCATCCACAGCCCGGGGTTGTCGGCGTCGAAGTCGACGTCGAGGGTCTGTCCGGGCAGGACGATCGCGGTGTCCTTGCGCGGGCCGCCGTCACCCAGCGCGAAGGTGTGCCCGTGCAGATGCATGGGGTGCCACATCTGCGTGCCGTTGACGAACGACAGCCGTACGCGTTCGCCGGCACGGACCGGGTACCGCTGCGTGGGGTCGTACTTCTTGCCGTTGAGGGCCCAGTCGTACCTGGCCATGGAGCCGGTGAGCCTGAGCCTGACGGTGCGGTCGGGCCTGCCGGACTTCAGGCGGACCGAGTCGTCGGCCTTCAACTGCCCGGCCCGCAGCAGCTTTCCGTCCAGCTCCTTGGGGCGTGCGGACGGCTTGGGTGCGGCGCCGCCACCTGTCCGCAGAATCGCCCGCGCCGACCGCTTCTTGCCCTCGGCCAGGGCCGTCAGCGGGAAGGCGCCGTCCTTGGCGGTGACCAGCACGTCGTAGCGCTCGCCCATGCCCAGCAGCAGGGCGTCGGTCTCCGCGTGCTCGACGGGGAAGCCGTCGGTGTGGGTGACGGTCATCCGGTGGCCGCCGAGGGCCACGCGGAAGGCCGAGTCGCCGCCGGCGTTGATGAAGCGGATGCGGATACGGTCGCCGGGCTCGGCGCGGAAGGTCTGGGGATCGTCGGCCGTGCGGCCGTTGACCAGGTAGTACGGGTAGGCGACATCCCCGGCGTCGCCGCCGAGCAGGTCACTGGTGGCGCCCATCATCATCCGGGAGGGCCCGGCGGGACCGGAGTGCTCGGGCGAGGGGGACTCCTTCGCGGTCCTCTTGGCGGTCGTCTTGTTGGTCATCGACATCTGGGACATGCCATGGCCGCCGTGGTCCATACCGCCGGAGCCGCCCATGTCCATACCGTCGTGGTCCATACCGCCCATGCCCCTGCTCAGCTCGGCGAGGACCGTGTCGGGCGTGCTGCCGTCCACACCGTCGACCCAGTCGTCGAGGACGACCACCCACTCCTTGTCGTACGACAGGGGCTCCTTCGGGTCCTCGACGATCAGTGGCGCGTACAGCCCGCGGTCCTGCTGGACGCCGGAGTGCGGATGGAGCCAGTACGTGCCGGGGTGGGCGGCGGCGAAGCGGTACTCGAAGGACGCGCCGGCCTTGACCGGCTGCTGGGTGAGGCCGGGCACGCCGTCCATGTCGTTGCGCAGCGCCAGCCCGTGCCAGTGGAGGGAGGTGGGCTGCGGCAGGTGGTTGGCGAGGGTGAGGGCGAGGGTGTCGCCCGCGGTGACGCGGACCTCCTTGCCGGGCAGCGCGTCGCCATAGGCCCAGGAGCGCACCGTTCGGCCGCCGAGGTCGAGGCGGGTCGGGGTGGCGGTGAGCCTGACCTTGCGGACGGGACCGGGGCGCCGCTTCGCCTCCGCGGCGGCGACCTCCCTGCCGTCGGGCGAGACATAGCCCGCGGGTCCGGCCGGGGGCTTGTCGCCGTGGCCGGAGTGGTCCATTCCGGAACCCGAGCAGGCGGCGAGCAGTCCGCCGCCGGCGACGGCGATTCCGGTGCCGAGCACGGCGCGGCGGGTGGGTGTGCGCATGAGAGAGTGCACCTCGTCTTCGGTGGTGATGCGTAAGGGAGTTGGCACGATCCGCCGCTCCCGGGTGGGGGAACGGCAGGCGTGTGCTCCTAGATGCGCAACACCGACAACTGGGCGAGGAGCGTTCTGCGGCGGGGCGGCGGAATCGGCCGCAGGGCGTGCGGCAGTCGCGCCAGCGCGGTGGCCGGTACGTCCGCCGGCCCGCGGACGAAGGCCCCGCCGAGCAGCAGGATGAGGAACCCCGCGCCGAGCACGGCCAGGCAGACGGACATCGGGTCCGTCCCGCCGAGGGGGACCGGGTGATGAGCGCCGGGATCCGGCCGATGGGCTTGTTCCGCGTCGATTGCGGGCGCGGCGGCGTGATGGTGCGCGGGCGCGGCCGCGGTCATGACGGTGGTGTCGGACGCCTGGGGCATGCGGTGGTCGCCGAGGTGACCGAGGCTGTGCATGGTGACGATGCCGAAGAGCAGCGTGCTGAAGAGGAGCAGTCGACCGCACCAGGCGGTGAACCTCCGCTGCTGCCCGGACAACCGCGCACCTCCCACTTCCCACGCTCTCGATCGACGGTTCCGATGGTACCCATGGGGGGTATCGACCGTGGGCTGGGGGGGGGCGGATACCCACCCTGAATGCGAACCTCATATGCGTATTTGCTACCGTCGTGGCGTGCGGTTGACGAAGTTCACTGATCTGGCACTCCGCGGCGTGATGCGCCTGGCCGTCGCGGAGTCGGGCGCCCCGTTGACCACCCGCGAGGTGGCCGAGGCGATGGACGTGCCGTACACCCACATGGCGAAGGCGATCAGCCGGCTCCAGCATCTCGGCGTGGTCGAGGCCCGGCGGGGCCGCGGCGGCGGATTGGAGCTGACCGGTCTGGGGCACCAGGCGTCGGTGGGCTGGCTGGTGCGCGAGCTGGAGGGCGAGGACGAGGTCGTCGCCTGTGAGGGCGATCCTCCGTGCCCGCTGCGCGCGGCCTGCCGGCTCCGGCGGGCGCTGGCCGACGCTCAGGAGGCGTTCTACGCCACGCTCGACCCGCTGACGGTGTCCGAGGTGGTGGCGTCGCCCACCGGTCCGGTGCTGATCGGCCTCACCGGCCGGCGCCCCGACTGACCGATTCCTCGTGCCCTGCCCCGGGCCGCTCTCGGGGTGGTCTGTCTTACGCAAAAATTGGTAGATCAAATATGAGTTTAGAGGAGATGGGTTGTGCTCTCCGAGCAGTCCGCACCCGTCATCAAGGCAACCCTGCCGGTCGTCGGCGCCGCCATCGAGGAGATCACCGGACGCTTCTACCGGAAGCTGTTCGACGCCCGTCCGGAGCTGCTGCGCGACCTCTTCAACCGCGGCAATCAGGCCAACGGTGCGCAGCGGCAGGCCCTGGCGGGCTCCATCGCGGCCTTCGCCGGCATGCTGCTGGAGCACCCCGACACCCGCCCCGACGCGATGCTCGCCCGGATCGCGCACAAGCACGCCTCGCTCGGCGTCACCTCGGACCAGTACGAGATCGTCAACGAACATCTCCTCGCCGCGGTCGCCGACGTCCTCGGGGAAGCCGTCACCCCGCAGGTCGCGGCCGCCTGGGACGAGGTCTACTGGCTGATGGTCAACGCACTGACAGCTGTCGAGGCCCGCCTCTACGAGCGGCACGGCACCCCTGAGGGCGGGACGTGGCAGCCCATGACCGTCGTCGCGCGGCACGAGGAGGCCCCGCACACGCTCGCGCTCACCCTGCGCCCGGCCGACGGCTCCCCGGCCCGCGCCTTCCGCCCCGGCCAGTACGTCAGCGTGCAGGTCGAACTCCCCGACGGCGCACGGCAGATCCGCCAGTACAGCCTGTCCGCCGCTCCCGGAGCCCCGGAGTGGCGGATCACCGTCAAGCACGTCCGCGAAGGGGCCGGACCGGCCGGTGAGGTGTCCTCCTGGCTTCACGACCGGGCCCGCGTCGGCGAGGTGCTCTCCGTCTCCGCCCCGTTCGGCGATCTGACACTGCCGGACGGCGACGGTCCGCTGCTGCTGGCCTCCGCCGGCATCGGCGGCACCCCCATGCTCGCCATGCTCCACCACCTGGCCGATACCGGGTCGTCCCGACGGGTCGTCGTCGTCCACGCCGACCGCTCTCCGGCCGACCACGCGCACCGTGACGAACTGCGCCGCCTGGTGGGCGCGCTGCCGCACGCCTCGCTGCACCTCTGGTACGAGGAAGGGGGCCGGCACGCCTCCGCATCCGCGCCGGTGGCGGTCTCCGCGGGCCGTGCCGACATCGGCGGGCTGCCCCTGCCCGAGGGCGTCACCGCTTTCCTCTGCGGCCCCCTGCCGTTCATGCGCACCCTGCGTGGCGACCTGCTCGGCCGCGGCGTCCCGCCCCAGGCGATCCATTACGAGGTGTTCGGCCCCGACCTCTGGCTGGCGGAGCAGTAGGGCCTGGCCGTGGGAACCGTGCCTATGGGCGAACGGGAAGAGAGGCCGATGATCCTCGGCCGTTCCCGACGCCCTGAATGCTCTGCGAGCGAAGCGAAGGGTGCGAAGGGTGAGCGTTTTCGTCTTGATTCCCGGGGCCGGGGGAGCGGCCTGGTACTGGCATCGTGTGGTGCCCGAGCTGCGGGCCAGGGGGCACGAGGCGGTGGCTGTCGATCTGCCCGGCGCCGACGAGTCCGCGGGGCTGCCCGAGTACACCGACGCGGTGGTTGCCGCGGTCGGCGACCATGACGACGTGGTGTTGGTGGCCCAATCGATGGGCGGCTTCACCGCCCCGATGGTCTGCGCCCGCGTGCCGGTCCGTCTGCTGGTGCTGGTCAACGCGATGATCCCGCTACCGGGCGAGACGCCAGGACAGTGGTGGGGCGACACCGGAGCCCCGGCGGCCCGCGTCGCGGCAGCCGAAGCGGGCGGGTACACGGCGGAGTTCGACCTGGCGACCTACTTCCTGCACGATGTGCCGGCCGAGATCGCCGAGGCCGGCGCTGAGCATGAGCGGCCGGAGGCGGATGTGGCGTTCGGTCAGCCCTGCGACATCGAAAGATGGCCGGACGTGGCCACCCGCGTGCTCGCCGCGGCCGAGGACCCGTTCTTCCCGCCGGAGTTCCAGCGCAGAGTGGCCCGCGACCGCCTCGGGATCGACGCCGACGAGGTCCCCGGCGGCCACCTGGTTGCGCTGTCGCGCCCGGTCGACCTGGCCGACCGGCTGATCGAGTGTCTGCCCTGAGCGGTGAGGTACGAAAGCGCCCGTCAGATCGACCGCCTTCGCCTGTGGTGCACGTAGGCTGCCCGCGCTGACCATTCGTCACAAAAGGAGAGTTTTGTGGCCTCTCGTCTCAATCCGTACATCAGCTTCGCCGGGGTGGCGAAGGAAGCCATGGAGTTCTACAAGGAGGTCCTCGGCGGCAACCTGGCCGTCCACACCTACGGCGACTTCGGCTCCGAGACCCCGCCGGGATACGCGGACAAGGTCATGCACGGCACGCTCGAAACCCCCAGCGGATTCACACTGATGGGCGCCGACAATCCTCCGGGGATGGAACACAGACCCGGAAACAACATCTCGATGAGCCTGAGCGGCGACGACGCGGACGAGCTGCGCGGCTACTGGGGCAAGCTGTCCGACGGCGGCGCCGTGTCCGTACCCCTGGAAAAGCAGATGTGGGGCGATGTGTTTGGTATGTGCACGGACAAGTTCGGTATCACGTGGATGGTCAACATCAGCGAGCAGTAGCCGTGATCCGGACGTCGGCGCGTCGGCGGTTCCACAGGGGTCCGCCGACCGGCCGACATCCGCTCCGGCGCCGAGGGGGTCCTCGGCCGGAGGTTCGTCGCTTGGTGTGGGTCCTCCAGGTCCCGGGGCCCCGCCCGTGGCGTGGGCCTACCTGGCGAGGGGACGCGGTGGGGCGGGGGCAGGAGTCCCGTCAGTGGATGACGTCGAAGACGTTCTTCTGCAGGCCGTTGGCGTAGACCTCGTGCTCGACCAGCTTCAGCTTCTGGGTGTCCTTGTCCGTGGCGCTGAACAGGCGCTTTCCCGCGCCGAGCAGGAGCGGGAAGACGAGGAGGTGGTAGCGGTCGATCAGGCCGGCGTCCGAGAGGCCCTGGTTCAGGGTGGCGCTGCCGTGGACGATGATCGGGCCGCCCTCGGTCCCCTTCAGTGCGGCGACCTCGTCGAGCGAGCGCAGGATGGTGGTCGGGCCCCAGTCCGACACCAGGTCGTCCTCGGTGAGGCTGCTGGAGACGACGTACTTCGGCATGACCTTGTAGTCGGCGAACTCCTCCATGGCCGGCCACACCTGGCTGAACGCCTGGTAGCTGACCCGGCCCAGCAGCATCGCCGTGGCTTCCTTCTGCTCCCGGCCCTTGATGTCGAACGCTTCGGGCAGGAACTCGACGTCCTTGAAGGTCCAGCCGGAGTTCCGGTAACCGGGTTCGCCGCCCGGGGCCTCCACGACGCCGTCGAGCGAGATGAAGGCGGTGCTGATCAGGGTGCGCATCTTGAGGTCCTCGGTGTCTCGTGTCTGGTTGCGAGAAGGTTCAGCCGGTGCACGCCTCGATCGCACTCGCTGCTGCAGTGCACCCACCGTGGTCTTCGACTGCCGACCACGGAGAGACTCATCGGTCGTTCCCACCCCGAAAAGCGTCGGGCGGTCGGCGACCCCTTGCGTGCGGTGTCCACATGCGGAGGGTGTGGTGAGCCGAGCCCCCGAGTGATCACGCAGGAGTCTAGGCGACCTAAGTGGATGCTGTCCACATTGGAGTCGGCGGCCGTGATGCAGCGGAGAACCGCAAGTCGAGGCGCGGTACCGGCCCTCTGCGCGGCCTCCACCCCACCCGGGCTCTCTAGGGCCTGTCCGATGGGTCGGGGTCGGAAAGGCCCTAGGCGTCTCGGGCGGGCTGGTAAGTGAGGAAGACGAGGTCGTCGCCAAGGGTGCGGGTGCTGGTGAGGCGCAGGGGTTTCCTGTCGCTGATGTCGCCGAAGAGGTGCTTGCCGGCCCCGAGCACGACCGGAAACACGGTGAGCCGCAGCTCGTCGACGAGGTCGTGCTCCATCAGCAACTGCACGAGTTGGATGCTTGCGTAGACGACGATGTCGCCGTCCAGCTCCTGCTTCAGCTGCGAGACTTCGTCCACCACGTCGCCCTTGAGCACCCGGCCCTTCGCCGGCGTCGCACTGCTCCACACGGGCTCTTGGAGGGTGGAGGACACCACGTACTTGGGCATGCTGTTCAATCTGTCGGCCCACTCGCCGGTACGGGAGAGCCAGCGGGTGGCGAACCACGCGTCGCTCCGCCGGCCGAGCAGCAGGGCCGTGGCGCCCAGGGCCTCGTAGAGTTCGAGCTTGGCCCACGCTTCGCGGTCCTTGTCGCCCATTTGGAGGAACCAGCCGCCGCGGCTGAAGCCCTCCTCGCCGGTGGGGTCCTGGACGACACCGTCGAGCGAGACGTTCTCGCTGATGATGATCTTTCCCAACGTGCTCTCCTTGGCCGGCGTGGTCAGCTACCACTGAGGTAGATACCGCGGCGTCCCCAGGAGACCGCCGGTCCGGTGATCGAGTAGCTCGTCAGGCGCAACTGACGGTGGCGGTGCGCTCTCCTCCCGCCCGCGCTCTCCTCCCGCCCGCGCGGTCCGTATCGGCGCACCCTCGCCCGGCTGCTCAGACGACCGGTGGCCCCGCTTCGATGCGGCGCAATACCGGGGGCAGGCGGTCCAGGTCGGGGCCCTTCTGGAGCTGTCGCTCGTCCCACCAGGTGGCGCCGGCGTCGTGCAGCGGACCGATCACGTCCCTGGCCTTGGCCGCTTCCAGGGGAGTGGCACCGCCGAGCACGAACTCGAAGGGGTGCCCGGCCCGCTCGGCCTCGTCCGTACGGTGCTTGCGCACATAGTCGACCAGCTCCCGTACGTCTGCCGCATCCGGCACATGACCGTGCCGGGCCGTCTCGAAGAGCGGCACCGCGCCGTCCCACCGCGCTGCCCGCCGCATGGGCGGACGACTCGGCCAGAACCCGCCGATCCACACCGGCGGACCGGGCCGCTGCACGGTGGCGGGCAGCAGCGTCACATCCCGGGCCTCGTAGTGCCGTCCGTGGTGGTTCACCGGCTCGCCGGACCAGAACCGCCTCAACAGCTCCAGTCCCTCGTCCAGCCGCTCGGCGAGGACGCGCGGCTCGGCGGTGTCGCCGAAGCTGCGGTATTCGTCCTCGATCGGACCGCCCAGTCCCGCGCCGAAGATCGCCCGGCCGCCGCTGAGGTGGTCCAACGTGGCTACTTGGCGGGCGAGTTGCTGCGGACGGTAACGGGGGACCGGCGTCAGCAGGGTGCCCAGCCGGATCCGGGAGGTCGCCAGCGCGGCCGCGGTCAGCAGCATCCAGGGGTCGCCGAAGGGGCGCCCCTGGTGTTGCCGGTGCAGTACGTGGTCCCAGACGAAGAGCCCGTCCCAGCCGGCCTGTTCGGCGGCCACGGCCACGGTCGCGACGTTACGGGGGTCGGCGAAGTCACCAAAGTTGGGAACGTTGATGGAGAAGCGCATCACAGCAGGATGCGCAACCGGCCGGGACGGGGCAATGGGGCGTTGAGCCAGGCGCCTGCCGACGGCTCGGCGCAGCGTCATTTCACCGGCATTTCATTCGCCGTGGCCAGGGTTGACGGGTCAGTCGCTGAGACAGCGCGACCGGAGGCAGGTCTGTCAGGGAGAAAAGGGTGGACGGATTCGAGAACTCTCAGCCTGGCCGAGGAGACCTTTTGCCGGTCGCGGCCGGATCGTCCGCCCGTGTTGATCTGGAGGTGCTCACCATGAACGAGACACAGAACATCGAGACCGCTGACGTGTACGAGACCCCGCTGCTGACCGAGGTCGGCGACTTCGCCGACCTCACCCAGGGCAACACGGGGCTGTACCCCGAGGCGGGCGCCACCTGGTACGTCTGGTCGTGACCCGGTGTGCGGGTGCCGTTGCGTGACCGCCATGTGGCGCGGGCCGGCACCCGCACGTTCCGGTAGGGGCCTCGCGGGAGAGCCCCCAGCGGGGGGAATCCAGGGCCCGGCGGACCGGGCCGGAGCCCGTTCGCCGTTGCGGCGACCCGCCGGCCCAGGTCGGGGGTGCCAGGTAGTGGGCCGGTTGGCGCGAGGCGTTGAGGGGGCTGCTGAGTGAGTGACATGGTGGCGGGCTGGTTCGTGGCGTTCCCGGATCGGGACGCGGGGGCGCGAGGTGCGGCACGTTTGCGGGGGAGGGCCGTCGACGTGGTGTGTCATCCGTCGGGCCGGCCGTGGCTGATGGGGTCCTGGCAGCCGGAGCGGATGGTGCTGGCTTCGGAGGGCGGCCGGATGCTGGCGGTCGTGGGCACCTCGTCGACGACGCCTGCGGATCTGACGGCCCGTCTGAAGAGGGTCCGTACGGTCGCGGACGTCGAATCCGCGCTGCACGGGGTGCACGGCGGTTTCCATGTGGCCGCGTCCGTGGACGGCCACCTGTACGTGCGCGGGAGCGCCTTCGGGGCCCGGCGCCTGTACCGGGTGGCGGTCGAGGGAGTGACGGTGTGTGCGGACCGGGCCCGTACGCTGGCCCACCTCGCCGGCGCCGACCTTGATCCGGCCCGGGTCGCCGCCCGTCTTGCCGCGCCCTGCCTGCCGCACCCGTTGGCCGACGCCGGGATGTGGGCCGGGGTGGAGTCCGTCGAGCCCGGCCACGCGCTCCGCATCGCTCCTGACGGACGGACGAGCACCCTCGCCTGGTGGCGGCCACCGCCCGCGCACCTGCCCATGGCGGAGGCCGCGGGCCTGTTGCGTGAAGCGCTGCAAGCCGCCGTGGCGCTGCGTGTGCGTCCGGGCCGGGTGCTGGCCGCGGATCTGTCCGGCGGTATGGATTCCACTTCGCTGTGCTTCCTGGCCGCCGAGGCCGGCGCCCATCTGGTCACCTCGACCCAGCACTGGAACAGGCCCGGCAACCAGGACCACCACTACGCCCGTTTCGCCGCCGAGCACCTGCCCCACGTCGAACCCCTGGTCTTCGCCTCCGCCGAGCTGCCCGTGTGCTTCACCGGTCTCGACGAACGCCGCGAGCCCCTGGAGGAGCCCTCGGGGCTCCTGCGCGACCGGGCACGGCAGAGCCACACGGCCGACGCGCTGCGCGCCCGGGGAGCCGAACTGCGCCTGTCGGGACACGGAGGCGACCACGCCATCGTGCCCCCCGACGCCTACCTGCACGCCCTGTGGCGCCGCAGCCCGCTCACCGCGCTGCGGGTGACGAACGGATTCAAGGCCCGCGGCCGTTGGAGCCTGCCGGCCGCCGCGCGGACGCTGCTGGGCACCGGCTCCTACCCGGCTTGGCTGGCCGGCGCCGCCGCACGCCTGCGCGAGGGCGCCGGTACGCACCAGGGCCCCGCCCCGTGGGGGCCCCGGCCGGCCCTGCCGCCCTGGGCGAGCGACCAAGCCGTGGACCTGGTGGCCACGGCCCTGCGGGGCGCAGCCGAGCGCACCGAACCGCTGGATCCCGACGCCGGCCGGCACGCCTGGCTCCTCCAGATGCGTGAGGCCGCTCGCGGCGCCGCCCTCCTCCATGAGGCGTCCACCACTCACGGACTGCCGACGGACAGCCCCTTCTGCGACGACGCCGTCCTGACCGCCTGCCTGACCGCCCGCCCCCACGAAGCGGGCCACCCCTGGGCCTACAAACCCCTGCTGGCCGCCGCGATGAACGGCCTCGTGCCGGCACACATCCTGGAGCGCACCACCAAGGACCACTGCGGCCCCGACTGGTACCTCGGCCTGCGCACCCACCGCCGCCACCTGTCCGACCTCGCCGACAGCTCACACCTGGTCACCGCCGGCCTCGCCGACCGGGAACTCCTGCGCCGCGCCCTGATCAGCCCCGACCTGAACATCGGCGGCGCCCCGGAACTGGAGAACACGCTGGGCACCGAGGTATGGCTGCGCGACCTCGCCGCCCACCCCGACCCCGCCCACCTCGTCCCCCGCCACCACCCACACGAGGAGTACCCCGTTGACACGGCTGCGCACTGACGTCGCCTGCTGCCCCACCGACGAAGGCATGGTCCTGCTGGACGAACGCGACGGCCGCTACTGGCAACTCAACGCCACCGGCGCGACCGTCCTCCAGGCCCTCCTCGACGGTGCGAGCCCTCAGCAGATCGCCGACCGGCTCACCGCCACCCGCCCCGTCCCCCGCGATCGCGCCGCGGCCGACGTCGCCGCCCTGCTCGACCGTCTCATCCGCTGCGGACTGGTGGTCGACGCCCCGTGGGCCAGATCCTCGACACCGACCACAACCGGCCCCCGCTCGGCCGCCGAGCCGCCGCCCGCACCGCCGTCGTCGGCGCACGGCTACTGGCCCACCTGCCGCCCAGGCGGCTACAGGCCGTCCTGCGGGCCGCGCGCCATGGAGCGCGGCCCGCCGACCACGCCACGGCCCTGCGGGCCCGGCAGGATGTCACGGCCGTCAGCGTTCTGTGCTCCGGGCACTACTGCCTCCAACGCTCCCTCGCCACGGCCCTGTTGTGCCGCCTCGGCGGCACCTGGCCCACCTGGTCCACCGGAGTGCGCACCCCGCCCTTCGCCGCCCACGCCTGGGTCGAAGCCGAGGGTCGCCGCGTCGGCGAACCCGACGACGCCGCCACCTACCGCACTCTGCTCACCATCCCCCCGCTCAACGACCGCCGCCCGTAGCGCGAGGACTGCCACGCGGGGTGCGGTTCGACCGGCCGCAGCGCCGTCTTTGGAGTATTCCCGTTGGTCATAGACTCGGCGGGTGACTGCTGAAGATTCCGCATTCGCGGTGCTGGGTGTGCTGGGTGATCCCCTGCGGCGTCGGCTCTATCGACATGTTGCCGCCGCCCCGGACGAGGTGGGGCGCGATGCGGCCGCGGAGGCGGTCGGGGTCTCCCGATCGCTGGCCGCCTTCCATCTGGACAAGCTGGTCGAGGCGGGGCTGCTGGCGGTGTCCTTCCGGCGGCTGTCCGGGCGCACCGGCCCCGGGGCGGGGCGGCCGGCGAAGGTGTACCGGCGTGCCGAGGGCGAGCATGCGGTGTCCGTTCCGCCCCGGTCCTACGACGCGGCCGGTCGGCTCCTCGCCGAGGTGGTGGAGAACGCCGGACTGGACCGGGAACTGCAGGCCGCGGCGCAGGCTGCGGGTGCGGCACATCCGGATGCGACTGCCGATGACCTGGTCGAGGTGCTGCGGGCCCGCGGCTACCAGCCCTTCTGGGACGGGGAGACGCTGCGGCTGCGCAACTGCCCCTTTCACGCGCTGGCCGAGGAGTTCCCCGCCCTGGTCTGCGGGATGAACCTCGGGCTGCTCAAGGGCCTGGCCCCCGAGCGGTGGTCGCCGACGATGGACCCGTGTCCCGGCGGGTGTTGCGTGGCACTGTCTAAAACAAAGAGTCATTGACTATAGAAGCGAGGGCAGGCCATGCTGGGCTCATGACTGCCTTTCACCTCGCGCAGGTCAACATCGGCCGTATCGTCGCTCCGCTGGACGGCCCCGAGTTGGCCGGCTTCGTCGCCCAACTGCCCGAGATCAACGCGCTCGCCGAGCGCAGCCCCGGCTTCGTCTGGCGCATGGTCGACGAGGAGGGCGAGGACGCGACCGGTTTCCGCCCCGACGAGCACGACGACATGCTCCTGATCAACTGCTCGGTCTGGGAGTCGGTGGAAGCCCTGCGGAACTTCACCTACCACACCGATCACCTGCGCGTACTGAGCCGCCGCCGCGAGTGGTTCCACCGCATGGCCGAGGTGCACCAGGCCCTGTGGTGGATCCCGGCCGGACACCGCCCGAGCATCGCCGAGGCGATGGAGCGGGTCACGAGGGTCCGCGAACACGGCACCGGGCCCCTCGCGTTCACCTTCCGTGATCCCTACCCGGCGCCATCCGCGGCCGCGCAGGTCTAGGGCCTGTCCGATGGGTCGGGGTCGGAAAGGCCGCGGTGTCTGGTGCGCTGCATCGCAAGGCGCCGGAGCATCTCGATAGCGGAGCTATCGGGATGATTCGGCAACGCCGCGAGGTGCCGTGCCAGACGCCGCGGGCCCGGCCAGGACCCATCGGACAGGCCCTAGGGGGCGTCGCGGGCCGGACGAGGGCACGGCGGCGGTGTCGCGGCGGGCGCCTTTGCGCCGACGCCGAGCCGAGCGGCAGGGCAGGGCCGCCTCTCTGGCTGGCGTACCGGGATACTCCGGTGCAGGATGGTCAATTGATGGCCAATACCTCCTGGCCCGGCAGGAAGGAGGCGAGCCGTCGATGGTGGACATCAGGGCCGAGGACATCGAACGGCTGATATCACCGCTCCGGGTGCGGCCGGGATCGAGGGTCGACCTGCGCAAGGATTTCGACCCGCGCTACAAGGCCCACCTGAAGAAGAAGACCAGCGTCGAGCTGCTGAGAAGCGGGGTCGCGCTGCTCGCCGAGTACCAGGACCGGCTGGGACATCGACCCTCAGTACCCCGTGGTCGGCAAGGAAGCACACCGGGACCTGCTGGCCGCTCGACGTGAGCTGGTGGGCGAGGCGCCCGAAGGTGCCCTGGCCGATCCCTTCGCGGGCGCGCAGACCACCACCGGAAAGCGCCATGGGCGGGATCGGACCGATCGCAAGGCGCAGGACCCGCCGGCCGCGGCGCGACGGGCGAAGCGGCGCTAGCCTGGCCAGCGGGTGTCTACCGGATGAGATCGGGCCGAACGCGCTGCCTGAGAGAAGCCCGAGCCGGGGCGGCGCCGGTTCCGGCTGAACATCAGTCCCGCAGGGCGTGCCGGACGAGCCAGGCCCGGTTGGGTTCGTCGTCTCCGTCGGGCCAGGAGGCGACGAGGCCGCGCACGAGGTCGCGGTGCCGGTCGGTCAGGCGGCCGTGGGTGAGGCCGAGCGCGCCTTCGACCTGGACGGGCAGGACGCTGGAGTGGGCGGCGCGCAGGAGCACCGCGGTGACCTGCGGTCCGGGCACGTCGAACAGCGCGATGACGGCGAACGTGCGGTCGTCCATGGCAGTCGAGGGGTCGAAGGCGAGATCTTCCAGCGCGGCGACGACTCGGGCGTCCGGCTCCTCCCACCGGTCGAGGCAGTCCTGCGCCGCGCGGATCGCACGCTCGCGGACCAGCGCCTCGGCGTCGCGGCGACCGAGCGCGGCGGTGAGCAGCCTGGCGTCCTCGGGCTCGGCGAGCAGCGCCAGGACGTCCAGTGCGCTGGCGTGACTGGCTCCGGCGCCGGTCTCCGGGCCGGCGGCCGCTGACGGTGACAGCGTCAGGAGATGGCGAGCCAGCGCGAGGGCGTGGGGGCGCAGCGTCGCCACGTCCAGGTCGAACCGGGTGAGCCCCTCGTCGTCGCGGAAGTGGTCCAGCGCGATGGCCACCATCGGGACGAGCCCGCTGTACAGCATGGTGCGAAAGGCCCGCCGATGGGCTCGCCGACTGGTCGGGGCGCGCATCTCCCGGTGGGCTCGGAGCAACCCCGGGCTCGTTGGATCGACCGCCTGCCAGTAGGTGCTGTGCGGGCCGGGACCGAGGGCCCGGCGGACCTCACCCGCCGCGAAACCGCGCTCATCTTCCGGCCAGGAGGCGTCGAGATCCTCCAGCAGGGCGCGGTGGTCGTAGAACCGCTCACCGATCGACAACGCCCACGCCGCCTCCTGCTGGAAGCGGTAGTCGTCCTCGCCGGTCGCGCGCACCAGCAGCGCGGTCGCCTCGGCGCCGGTCGCGCCGCGCAGCGCGCTGAGCGCCGCACGCCGGTCGTCGATGTCCAGCGAGTGGTCGAACGCCAGCTCACCGATCAGCGCCACCAGCCGGGGATCGGGGGCCTCCGAGGCCGCAAGGGCGGTGCCCGCCGCGCTCAGGGCGTTGTACAGCAGTTCGCCGTCCGGGCGGCGCCGCAGCACGGTGCGGACGGCCTCGGCGTCCTCGGGCCCCGCGTCGTTCTTGAGGGCGAGCAGCGCGCTGGCGTGGTCAGCACCCTCGAAAGCGATGTCGTCGCCCGGCCGGGGCGGACGGCTGAGCATCTCGCGGGCGGTCGCGAGGACCTCCTCCCGGTAGGGCTCGAAGGGGTTGGCCTCGCCGAACCGGCTGGTGGCGGCGGCGCGGTCGAAGAAGTCCAGTGCGCTACCGCGGGCGACGACGTCCTTGCTGCGCAGCAGCACCAGGAACGCCCGCTGGAACTCGTCGGGTGTCGTCGCCGCGTCGGTGGCATCGAACGCGGCCTGCAGCTCGGCGTCGTCGAATGTGCAGTCCCAATACCAGGACGGGAACTCGCGCAGGAAGGTCGTCATGAACACCCGGGGATCAGAGCATCTCGCGGGCGATGTCTGCCAGTTCACGTCCCGTAAGAGAGCTTGCCGGTCGGCTGTGCGGGACGTGGGCCGGTGCGGGGGAGGGGGAGGTCGGACCTCATCGCGGCGTCGGTTCTCCGTCCCGAAGTCGACGCTCGTCCTCGCGCTGGGCATGTCCACGGACGAACTCCACCGCCGCCACCCGCTCTCGCGCAGCGCGGTCCAGCAGGACCACCGACGCCGCCTCCCGAACCGGGTCACGGCCCTGGGGCGCCCCATCGAGCCCGGACAGCGACCGCAGGAGCCGGTCGAGCCCCCTGCGGTGCCGGGCGAAGGCACTCCGCGGAGCCCATCGGCCCCGGGCCGCCTGGCCCGCCAATGCCTCGGCCATCCCGACGTCCAGGAGGACCAGATGCAGTTCGCGCCCCTGGAGCCCGGCCCTTCTGGCGAGCCAGCGGCGCATCCACGGCCGACCGCCGCAGTCGTGAACCAGCAGTGGCCCGCCGCCGCGTACTGCGGAACGCAGCCACCGGAAGTACCTCCACCGTGCCCAGGGCCGGTACACCGCGTACGGCAACCACGTCGGCATCACCGCCTCACAGGCGACATGGACCACCCGCGGATCAATGACCGACGCGGCTCCGGACCAGCGCCACAGCAGAGTGCTCTTGCCGCTCCCCGGCAATCCGGAGACCACCACCACCGCACCCACGGGATACGCCAACACGGCCGGCACGCCCCCCGAACCGCGCAGATCCACCCGCCCGCGCGGCCGTAGCACCGACCCCTCGTCCACGATGAAGGACGCCTCCGCCGTACGCGGCCCGACCGAACTGCTCACTACCCGCCCTCTGCCCCGACTGACCGCCCGCACCGCCGCGGCAAGCGAACGTGCCCTGGAACGCTCGCCCGATCTCGATCGAGGTGTCCTCGCCCAGGCGGCAGCCGGAACTTCTACTCTACTGTAGAGGTTGTTGGTGATCGGACTCCCTGCACCAGCGGGCGCACGGCGCGATCGGCCGTTCGGCCCTCCGCGGTGCCCGCCTTTCCACCGGCACCCTTTGCCATCTCTCCGGCCACCTCGCGGGCGGTCCTGGCGAAGGCCCCCACCGCGCCGGTGGTGTGTCCGGCCCGCCATACCGGGCCGTAGCCGGTCGGTTCCGCGTCGGCGAAGGGGACGTAGGCGACACCGGGGCGGGCGTAGTACGTCCCCGTGTGCGCGGGCGCGAGGAGCGCCCCCTTGCCGCCGGCGACCAGCATCAACGCCTCCTGCATATTGGTCATGCCGGGGCCGCGGGCGATCGGCCGACCGCTCGGTGTGCGGGCGGGGACGTGGTGTTCGAGCCAGTAGTCGGGTACGTCGCCGAGGAGCGTGAGCAGCGGTACGTCGGCCAGGTCCTCCAGGGACACCGCGTCGCGGGCGGCGAGCGGATGCGCCGAGTGGAGCGCGAGGATGCGCTCCTCCGCGAACAGCGCCGGACCCTCGCTCAGATCCTCCTCATGCACCGGGAGCTCGGTGATCTGGATGTCGAACTCGCCCTTGCGCAGCTGACCGTACGGATCGGCGAGCGGCACCTCACAGATCTCCACGGCGAGCCTGGGGTGGCTGACGCGCAGCGCCTCCGCCGCCTTCATGACGATCTCGCCGGTCAGCGGGTTCGAGAAGCCGACATGCAGCACGGTGTCGATACCGCGCGCGGTGGCGGCGGCCCGCTCCAGGGCGGCCTCGATCGCGCGGTGGTGCGGTGCGATATCGGCGCGCAGCTGCCGGCCGAGCGAGGTGAGGGCGACACGGCGACTGGTACGGGTGAACAGCGGGGCGCCGACGCGGCGTTCAAGGCGCTGTACGAGCTGGCTCACCCGGGCCCGGGAGAGCCGCATCCGGTCGGCCGTGCGGCCGAAGTGCAGCTCCTCGGCGAGGAGGAGAAAGCATTCCAGTTCATCGCGCTCCATCGACGTTCCCCAGGTCCATCGGATCGGTAAGCCTGGCTGAACGAACATTGCGATCTTCGCCGTTGTTCCCCGACCTGCCCTGATCGAGAGTGATCGAGCCGACAGCACCCCTACACCAGCAAGGAACTGACATGAGTTCACAGAGAGCCGCAAGTGCTCTGCGCGCACGCGACTGGGGCGTCCTGCTCGTCCTGTGCGGTGCGATCTTTCTGGAGGGCATCGATGTGGCCATGCTCAACGTGGCCCTGCCGTCCATCCGCGCCGACCTCGGACTGTCCACCGGCTCCCTGCAGTGGGTCATGAGTGCCTACGTCCTCGGATACGGCGGCTTCATGCTGCTGGGCGGACGCGCCGCGGACCTCTTCGGGCGCCGTCGGATGTTCGTGCTCTGGCTATCGGTCTTCCTGGCCTTCTCCGGCCTGGGGGGATTCGCCACCGACGGCTGGATGTTGATCGTCGCCCGGTTCGTCACCGGAGTCGCCGCCGCCTTCATGACCCCGGCCGGCCTCTCCCTCGTCACCACCAGCTTCGAAGAGGGCCCGCAGCGCAACAAGGCCCTGCTCTTCTACTCCGGCACCGCGGCCGGCGGCTTCTCGATCGGCCTGGTCGTCGGCGGGCTGCTCACCTCGGCCGGCTGGCGCTGGGTGTTCTTCGCGCCGGTCGTGCTCTCCGCGCTGATCCTGCTCGCGGCGCTCGCCTTCGTGCCCAAGCCGCCGCGTCCCGACCGCACCGGCCGGCGGATCGACCTGGCCGGCGGCCTCACCCTCACCGCCGCCGTCGTCCTGCTCGTCCTCGGCGTGGAACGCGCCATCCACACAAGCCTCCTCCAGACCCTCGGCACACTCGGCGCGGGCCTGGCCTTCCTCGCCGCGTTCATCGCCATGGAGCGCCGCTCGGCAGCCCCGCTGGTCCGCCTCGGCGTCTTCCGCAGCGGCGCGCTGGTCCGCGCGAATCTCGTCGGACTGCTCTTCGCGGCGGGCTTCTTCGGCTTCCAGTTCCTGGTGGTCCTCTACCTCCGGGAGCTGCGCGGCTGGTCGACCCTGCAGACCAGCTTCGCGATGATCGTCATCGGCGTCGACGCGATCCTCTCCCCGCTCCTCACCCCCAAGCTGGTCGACCGCTTCGGCAACGCCCGGGTGATCTTCGGCGGGCTGCTGCTGGCCTCGTTGTCGTACGCCCTGTTCCTGCCGGTCGGCGCCGACTGGACGTACCCGGCGATGTTTCCCAGCCTGATCACCCTCGGTATCGCCTTCTCCCTCGCCTACGGGCCGCTCACCCTCGTCGCCACCGAGGGCGTCCGGGAGGAGGAGCAGGGTCTCGCCGGCGGACTGCTCTACACCTCCTTCCAGTTCGGCGCCGCGATCGGCCTCTCCACGGTCACCGCCGTCAACGTCTCGGCCACCGCATCGACGTCTCCGGCCGCGCTGCTCGACGGCTATCAGGCGGCCCTGTGGGTCCCCCTCGCCGCGGCCCTGCTCGCCGCGCTGATCAGCGCCTTCGGGCTGCGCACCCGGCCGACGGCCACCGTGGTCGCAGCCGGTGAACCCGTCGACCACCTCGCCGATGAACTCCCGGCCCCGCACCTCGTGGAGCACCGGCGGACCACGACCAGCGGCGAGTAGGCCCGGGTCAGTACCAGATGGCCACCGGACGCCCGCCCGTATCGCGCTCGGGCGGATCCGGGAGGGAGCGCGCACGGCCGCAGGCGATCCGGTGGCCCGTCCACGCGGCGGCGGCCGCGTCCAGCACATCGTCCGGCGGGGTGCGCCCGGCGTCCCCGAGGTCGTCGGGGAGCACGATTCCGGCCGCGGCCAGGAGTGCGCGCCGCGCCGTCTGCCCCGCCCAGCTCTTCTTGCGCTCAAGCGGCGCCGCACCCGCCAGGGCCCAAAACGACACCTCGGGGTGCACTTCGAAGAGCCGGTCGCCCCCAGGCTCCGCCAAGCAGGCGTTCGCCTCACGGAGTTTGGGGGCGAGGCCCCAGCTCTGACGGCTCAGCCCGGCCCCGGTGAGTTCGCGGCACCGGCGCCGCGCGTCGTCATACGTCTCCTCCTGCCAAACGGCGCGCGGCGGCACCCGGAAGACGCTGCCCCTGCGCGGCCCCAGCAGGGCCGCCGCCTGCGCGTCCGCCCGCCGCCACCCGGTGCCGAGGAGCCCCAGCGGCATGTCCACGGTCACGACCGCGACGCCACCGGCCGGCGCGACCCCGGGCAGCAGGGAGCGCAGGGCGGTGACGACCCGTGCCTCCGTGAAGCGCCCGTCGCGCAGCTCGACCGCCAGCCATCCGCCCGGGCACGCGTCGACGCCGATGACGGTCACCATGTCGGCAAGTGTGTCAGCAGATGTCGTCGAACGGGGCCGTCGGGGGATAGCCGTGCTCGCCGTAGAGGCGGACGAAATGAGCGAGGGCGACGGTCCGCCGGTACATGAGTCCCCGGTCCGTCCGCTCGTACAGCTCGACCCGTTCCTGGCCGCCCGGCCCGATCGGCTGCACCAGACGGCCGCCCGCGCGCAGCTGCGCGGCCAGCGGCGGCGGCACCTCCGGGAACGCGGCGGAGACCACGATCGCGTCGAACGGACCCCGGTCCGCCGCGCCCAGGGTGCCGTCGCCGACGACGATCTCGACGTTCTTGATGCCCTGGCCGCCGAGGCGGGTCCGGGCCTGCTCGACCATGTCCGGGTACCGCTCGACGCCGACGACGTACCCCGCGAGCCGGCACAGCAGCGCGGTCTGGAAGCCGTAACCACTGCCGATCTCCAGCACCCGCTCGTCCCCTGTGAGGTCGAGAGCGTCGACCATCATCGCCACGAGAGAGGGCTGCGTCGTCACCTGGCCGTGGTCGATCGCCATCGGCACGTCCGCGTACGCCGATGCCCGGCAGGAGGCCGGTACGAAGGCCGAGCGCGGGGTCGCGCGAAGGGCGCCCAGCAGGCGCTCGTCCGTCACGCCGGCGGTCCGTGCGGCTGAGACCAGATTCTCGGGGCCCGGATGTCGAGCGCCCGGGTCGCGGCGGGGATGGGGCATCATGACCGGCCTCCCGCCGTCCAGGCTAATCGGCCGCCACGGGCCCCTCCAACCGTGGAGAGCCGGCCCCCTCCCAGCCGCTCGCCCGGACCCTGGGCGGGGTGGTTCCGGGGGCATCGACCTGCCCCACGGGGTCACCCTGAGGAGGCGACGGCGGTCTTCCTGCGTGCGCGGTAGGCGGCGGCCTTGATCTTGTTGCCGCAGGACTCCATGCCGCACCACTGGCGCCGGCTGCCGCGCGAGCGGTCGAGGTAGACGCGGGTGCACTCGGGGTTGCCGCACTCCTTGAGCAGCGGCACGTCCGGGCCGCTCAGCAACTCCACCGCATGCCGGGCGACGGTGGACAGCGCCTCTCGCTGGGTCGCCGTCGTCCAGCGGCCGGAGTGGGTCAACTGCGGTGCCGCGGGGGCCCGGCGCGCCGCGTCGTTGACCACGGCCAGCGCCTCGTCGTCGAAGTCCGAGCCGAGGCGCCGGGCCGTGATCAGCTGGTAGACGGCCTCCCGTACGGTCGTCGCCCGCTCCACGTCGGCCCGGCGGGCGGGCGAGACCGCGTCGACGACGCCGGACTCCTCGTACCACGCGTCCAGGCGGTCCGGTGCCGCGAACATCTCCCATCGCGCGGTGCGGCGTGCCCGCAGCGTGGCCGCGAAGTCCAGGGCCGGATTGCCGCACACAAAGACATGATCCAAGTTCACGTCACCATCCTGACAAGTGACTATGGCGCTCGCAAGGGTCGCCGGTCGTGGCCACGGGGCCCCCTCCGCGGCGCTCAGGCGTGTGGTGCCCCCGTCTCCGTCAGCTCGCCGTCGGCGACCCGCAGCCACCGGTCGACGCCGATCCGTTCCAGGAAGCGCTCGTCATGGCTGACCACCACGAACGCGCCGCGATAACACGTCAGGGCGCTCTCCAACTGACCCGCGCCGACCAGGTCGAGGTTGTTCGTCGGTTCGTCCAACAGCAGCAGCTGCGGGGCCGGTTCGGCACACAGGACGCAGGCGAGCGTGGCGCGCAGACGTTCGCCGCCGGAGAGCGCGCGCACGGGCAGGTGCGCCCGGGGGCCGCGGAACAGGAAGCGCGCGAGCAGGTTCATCCGCTCCGCCTCCGGCCGGTGCGGGGCGAACGCGGCGAAGTTCTCCGCCACGGTCCGGTCGCCGTCGAGCAGGTCCAGACGTTGCGACAGGGAGGCGATCCGCCCATCGGCACGCTTGATCCTCCCGCCGTCCAGGGCGAGGTCTCCGGAAACCAGCCTCAACAGGGTGCTCTTGCCCGCGCCGTTGGGGCCGGTGAGCGCGATGCGTTCGGGCCCGCGGATCGTCAGGTCGACGCCGTCCCCCGCGAACAGGTTCCGCTCGCCGTGGCGGATCTGCATCCCCTCGCCCAGGACGACGGTGCGCCCGGCGGGGACGTCGGTGTCGGGCAGCTCCAGGACGAGCCGCTGCTCGTCCCGCAGCGCGCGTCCCGCTTCGTCGAGTCGGGCCTGCGCCTCGTGGACGCGGGTGGTGTGCATCTGGCCCGCCCGGCCGGCCGACTCCTGGGCGCCGCGCTTCATGTTTCCGGCGAAGATGCGCGGCAGACCGGCGCTCTTGAGGTTGCGGGCGGCGTTGCTGGCGCGGCGCTCGGCCCGTTCGCGGGCCTGCTGCCGCTCGCGCTTCTCCCGCTTCAGCTCCTGCTCGGCGTTGCGCACGTTCTTCTCCGCGACCTCCTGCTCGGCCCTCACCGCCTCCTCGTACTGGGTGAAGTCGCCCCCGTAAAGCCGCAGTTCACCACGGTCGAGTTCGGCGATGCGCTCCATGCGGTCCAGCAGGGCCCGGTCGTGGCTGACGAGCAGCAGACTGCCGTTCCAGTCCGACAGCACGTCGTAGAGCGTGTGCCGGGCTTCGAGGTCGAGATTGTTGGTCGGTTCGTCCAGCAGCAGCACGTCGGGGCGCTTGAGCAGCTGCGCCGCCAGACCGAGGCTGACGATCTGGCCGCCGCTGAGCGTGCCCAGGGTCCGGTCGAGAGCGAGGTGGGCGAGGCCGAGCCGGTCGAGCTGGGCACGGGTGCGCTCCTCGATGTCCCAGTCGTCGCCGATGGCGGTGAAGTGCTCCTCGCTCACGTCGCCGGACTCGACGGCGTCGATGGCGCGGATCACCGTATCGACCCCGAGGACCTCGGCCACCGTCGGCTCACCGGTCAGGGGGAGGCTCTGCGGGAGATAGCCGATCGTGCCGTGCACGGCCAACGACCCTGCCGCAGGGCGCAGTTCACCGGCGATCAGCTTCAGCAGCGTGCTCTTGCCGGAGCCGTTGGGCGCCACGAGGCCCGTACGGCCGGGGCCGACGGTGAAGGACAGGCCCTCGAAGACGGGGGTGTCGTCGGGCCAGGAGAAGGACAGCTGGGAGCAGATGACACAAGCGTCGGACATGGGGATGACCTCATGAGGAAAAGAGGGCAGAGCGCTTCGCGGGGTCATCGCTGTACGGATCCACGGGAAGCCGTGGTGCGGAAACCGCCGCGCGAAGGGCCGCGAAGGGCACTGCGCCTGAGACAGGGAAAAGGGGACGACGAGATCACCACAACGGCGGCACGGCCAAGGGGCCAAAGGGGCAAGAGTGTGCCTGCCGGTGGTCGATCAGATCCGGGTATCACCCGGAGATGTCGTCGTCACCCGCCATGTCTGGACTCCTCTACGAAGGATCACTACCGCGGTCACCGTACCAGGCTCCGCGAGGCCGTCCGTCAACCTTTTCCGAGGAAGGTGCGCGTCAGAGCACCAGGTCCCACGCCAGACAGGTGAGGAGATTCCGCGCCCCGGGGTCGACGGTGTCTCGTTCCGGGTCCCTCGGCGTGGTCGCCTTCTCCTCGACCATGTCCTCGTAGGCGATCCGCTCGGGCAGTGCGCCGAACCGTGCCTGGCGCACCGCCGAGTCGCTGTCCTGTGTACTGCGGTCCCGCATCGTCATCCTCCCGCTCTCCTGCCTCTCCCGCTGGCTCGGTCATATCGCGCGCCGCCGGACTCTCGTACCGCGCCGCGCAGTTCAGTAGAGGTCCGCGTCCGCAACGTGGTTGATGAGATGAGCCCATCAGACTGTGACACAGGAACCCGTCACCGGTCAAACAGGTGATGCTCATCAAGTCATCGCATTCCAGCGGCGCTTGGACTGGTCGACGGGCAGGGGAGGGGGTGCCGGCGCCGGAGGCGGGAGGAATTGGTGACCACGGAGAGCGAGGAGAGGGCCATGGCGGCCGCGGCGATCATGGGGCTGAGGCGGATGCCCCACAGCGGGTACAGGGCGCCGGCGGCGAGCGGGATGCCGACGGCGTTGTAGATGAGGGCGAAGAACAGGTTCTGGCGGATGTTGCGCATGGTGGCGCGGGAGAGCTGGATGGCGGTGACGACGCCCAGGGAGCCGGAGATGAGGGTGATGTCGGCGGCTTCGATGGCCACGTCGGTTCCGGTGCCGATGGCCAGGGCCGACATCGGCGGCGGCCAGGGCCGGGGCGTCGTTGATGCCGTCGCCGACCATGCCCACGGTGCGCCCCTGGCGTTGCAGGCGGCGGATCTCGTCGGCCTTGTGCTCGGGCAGGACCTCGGCCAGTACGCGGTCGACGCCGACCTGACGGGCGATGGCCTCGGCGGTGCGGGTGTTGTCGCCGGTGAGGAGGACGACCTCCAGGCCGAGCCGGCGCAGTGCGGCGACGGTGGCGGCGGAGTCGTCCTTGACGGTGTCGGCGACGGCGAGGGGGCGGTGCGGGCCTGTAGGCCCAGCAGGGCGCGGATGGCCTCGCCGGTGCCGGCCTTGGCGCGGGCCTCCAGCAGCCGGCCGAGCAGGATCAGGGTGAGGATGACCCCGACGGCTTCGAAGCGCACCGCGCGTACCTCGCTCGGCAGCAGTCCGGGGGCGAGGGTGACGAGCAGGCTGTAGCCGTAGGCGGCCGTGGTGCCGAGGGTGATGAGGCTGTTCATGTCGGCGCCGCGGTGGCGCAGGGTCAGCCAGCCGGTGGAGTGGATCGGCACCACACGCGCCCCGACGACGCCGGCGGACAGAGCCCGGCGGCCGCACCCGGGAATCGCCGGGTGCGGCCGCCTCGTGCGAGCTTTCCTTCCTGCTGCCTTATGTGAAGCGCCGGAGCCGGAGGCTGTTGGTGACGACGAAGACCGAGGAGAAGGCCATCGCCGCTCCGGCGATCATCGGGTTGAGCATGCCGGCCGCCGCGAGGGGAAGGGCGGCGACGTTGTAGCCGAAGGCCCAGAAGAGGTTGCCCTTGATGGTGGCCAGGGTGCGGCGGGAGAGCCGGATGGCATCGGCGGCCACGAGGAGGTCGCCGCGGACGAGGGTGAGGTCGCCGGCCTCGATGGCCGCGTCGGTGCCGGTGCCCATGGCCAGGCCCAGGTCGGCGGTGGCCAGGGCGGCCGCGTCGTTGACGCCGTCGCCGACCATGGCGACCGTACGGCTCTCGGCCTGGAGGCGCTGGACGACGGCCACCTTGTCCTGCGGGAGGACCTCGGCGATCACCTCGTCGATGCCCACCTCGCGGGCGACGGACTCGGCGACGGCCTTGTTGTCGCCGGTCAGCAGGACCGGGGTCAGGCCGAGGCGGCGCAGTGCGGCGACGGCCTGCGCGCTGGTGTCCTTCACGGCGTCGGCGACGGTGAGGACGCCGCGGGCTTCTCCGTCCCAGGCGACGGCCACGGCGGTGCGGCCCTCGGCCTCGGCGGCCGCCTTGGCCGCGGCGAGTTCGGCGGGCAGCTCGATCGCCCACTCGCGCAGCAGCTTCTCCCGGCCGACGAGCACCGCGTGCCCGTCGACGACACCCTGCACGCCGAGCCCGGCGACGTTCTCGAAGCCCTCCGGTGCGGGCAGTGTGCCGGTGCGCTCGGCGGCGCCGTCGGCGAGGGCGCGGG
The DNA here is from genome assembly GCF_055567415.1 of Streptomyces sp. NPDC026575. Taxonomy (NCBI): domain Bacteria; kingdom Bacillati; phylum Actinomycetota; class Actinomycetes; order Kitasatosporales; family Streptomycetaceae; genus Streptomyces; species Streptomyces sp. NPDC026575. The sequence goes on along the minus strand of NZ_JBVHQM010000005.1, from coordinate 22,242 downwards.
CGATGGGGTGCTCCGAGGCGTGCTCCAGGGCGCCGGCCAGCCGCAGCAGCTCCCGGTCGGTCACGCCGGGGGCGGCGATGACGTCGTGGAGGGCCATCCGGCCGGTGGTGACGGTGCCGGTCTTGTCGAGGACGACGGTGTCGACGCGGCGGGTGGACTCCAGAACTTCGGGGCCCTTGATGAGGATGCCGAGCTGGGCGCCGCGGCCGGTGCCGACCATGAGGGCGGTGGGGGTGGCCAGACCCAGGGCGCAGGGGCAGGCGATGATCAGTACGGCCACCGCGGCGGTGAAGGCGGCGGCCGCGTCGCCGGTGGTCAGCAGCCAGGCGAGCAGGGTGCCGAGGGCGATGAGGAGGACGACCGGGACGAAGATCCCGGAGATCCGGTCGGCCAGGCGCTGCACGGCGGCCTTGCCGTTCTGGGCGTCTTCGACCAGCTTGGCCATACGGGCCAGTTGGGTGTCGGCGCCGACGCGGGTGGCCTCGACGACCAGTAGGCCCGAGGAGTTGACGGTCGCGCCGGTGACGGCGTCGCCCACGGTGACGTCCACCGGCACGGATTCGCCGGTGAGCATGGCGGCGTCGACGGCAGAGCTGCCCTCGACGACCGTACCGTCGGTGGCGATCTTCTCCCCCGGCCGTACGACGAATCGGTCGCCGACCGCCAACTCGGCCGTGGGGATACGGACTTCGCGCCCGTCGCGCAGCACGGCCACGTCCTTGGCGCCCAGTTCGAGCAGGGCGCGCAGGGCGGCGCCGGCCTTGCGCTTGGACTTCGCCTCCAGGTAGCGGCCGGCGAGGATGAACGTGGTCACCCCGGCCGCGGCCTCCAGGTAGATGGAGGAGGAGCCGTCGGCGCGGGAGACGGTGAAGTCGAAGCCGTGGCGCATGCCCGGCATGCCCGCGTGACCGAAGAACAGGGCCCACAGCGACCAGCCGAGCGCGGCGAGCGTGCCGATCGACACCAGCGTGTCCATGGTGGCGGCCCCGTGCCGGGCGTTGGTCCAGGCGGCCCGGTGGAACGGGAGGGCTCCCCAGACCACGACCGGTGCGGCCAGGGTCAGGGACAGCCACTGCCAGTTGTCGAACTGCAGGGCCGGGACCATGGCCATCAGCACCACAGGCGCCGAGAGCACGAGCGAGATCAGCAGCCGCTGCCGCAGCGCGCCGGCCTCCCCACCGTCCTCGTTCGGGGCCCCTGCCGGGGCGGCCGCTTCCTTGTCCGCCTGGGGCGTCGGCTTCGGCGGCTCCTGAGCGGTGTAGCCGGTCTTCTCGACGGTGGCGATGAGATCGGCGACCTCGACTCCGGTGCCGTAGGCGACCTTCGCCTTCTCGGTGGCGAAGTTGACGGTCGCGCTGACCCCGTCCATGCGGTTGAGCTTCTTCTCGATGCGCGCGGCGCAGGAGGCGCAGGTCATACCGCCGATGGAGAGCTCGATCTCGGCGGAGGGGAGGGCGGGTGCCGCCGTCTCTTCGGGGGCGATGCTGGTCATGCGGGTTCTCCCGGGAGGAGGGCCGGGGCGTACTGCGTCCATATCAGTGGAGCGGCAGGACCCGGCAGGGGTGTGTGGGGAGGGCTTGCCTCAGATGCGGCCGGCGAGCGCATAGCCCGCCTCGTCCACGGCGGCCCGGACGACCTCGTCGTCGAGCGGGCCGGTGGAGGTCACGGTGACCAGGCCGGTGGCGGCCACGGCCTGGACGGAGCTGACGCCGGATATCGCGGAGATCTCAGCGGAGACGGCGCCCTCGCAGTGGCCACAGGTCATGCCGGTCACCTTGTAGACGCTCGTCACGCCGGCCGGCACGTCGCCGGTGGCGGAGGTGCCGCGGGAGGCGTCCGGGGTGCAGCAGGAGCTGGGCTTCGTCTGGGTGGTCATGGCTGCTTCCTTCGGCTGTGGTGTGCGTACGAGCGGCTGTGGTGTGCGTATGGGCGATGCCTCGGTCGGGGGGCGAGCCGACCGTTCCGGCGCTCCCGACGAGAGAAACCATATACCCCTGGGGGGTATATACGGAAGGGGGGTATCGCGGCTCGGTGCGCCCAGGAGGCGGGGGTAGGCGTATCGGGGCGATCGGTGCGCCGGTCGGATGCCCGCGCGCGGCCGGGTGGTGGGCGAGCGCTGTCCGCCGACGGTGTCGGTCGACCTGACCCCTCCCGCGCCCGCGGACGCCGAGGAGATCGCCTCCCGGCTGGCCGCGGGGGAGTGGGTGGTGGACCTGCGCAACCGGGTCGCCTTCGCCCAGGGGCATGTGGCCGGATCCTTCAACTTCGAGGGCCGGGGCAAGCCGGCCACCTACCTGGCCTGGCTGCTCCCGTGGGGCAAGCCGGTCACCCTGCTGGCCGAGACGCCCGAACAAGTCGCCCACGCACAGCGGGAGTTGGTCCGGGTCGGCATCGACCGACCGGCCGCCGCCGCCACCGGCAACCCGGCCGCATGGATCCGCGACGGCGACCGTCTCGCCTCCTTCCCGCGCGCCCGCTTCACGGACCTCGCCGCCGTGCGCGAGCGGGGCGAGCAGGTGCTGGTGCTGGATGTGCGGCGCGATGCCGAGCGTGCGGGCGGGTTTATCGACGGTTCGGTCCACATCCCGATCCACGAGTTGGGCGGCCGCGTCCGCGAGGTGCCCGACGGGGTGGTGTGGGTGCACTGCGCCGGCGGGATGCGCGCGGCGATCGCCGCCTCCCTGCTCGATGCCGTCGGACGTGACGTGGTCGCCGTCGACGACGGCTTCGACGCCGCCGTCGCGGCAGGTCTCACCCTCGCCAGTCCCGACGGCGCCGACCGGATGACCGCTCGGACCCGCGCGGACCTGCCCGTCACCGGAGACCGCGGCCGCGGCGGTGGCATAGCGTGAGTGCGCTGATCCTGTCCCTGGCCACCGGCGCGGTGGTCGGGCTCGCGCTCGGCGCACTCGGCGGGGGCGGCAGTGTCCTGGCGGTGCCGGCGCTGATCTACCTGCTCGGCTTCACCCCGGCCGCCGCCACCACCGCGAGCCTGCTCATCGTCACCGCCACCTCACTCACCGCCCTGTACGCCCATGCCCGTACCGGCAATGTGCGCTGGAGGGCCGGGGCCCTGTTCGCCACGGCCGGGCTCCTGCCGGCCGCCGCGGCGGGCGCCGCCGCCGCTCGTCTGCCGCAGTCGGTACTGACCACCGCGTTCGCCGCCCTCGCCGTCCTCGCCGCCGTGCGCATGCTGCGCCCCGGCCGGGCGGGCCCCGGCCGTACGGCGGTGGTGCGGCCGGCGAAGGCAGCGGGAGCCGGTGCGGGACTGGGCGCGCTGACCGGGCTGCTCGGGGTCGGCGGAGGCTTCCTCGCCGTCCCCGCGCTGGTCACGGTGCTGGCGTTCGAGATGCCGGCCGCCGTCGGCACCAGCCTGCTGGTCATCTCGGCGAACTCGCTCGCCTCGCTCGCCACCCGCGGCGCCACCACGGCAGGCGTCGACTGGGCGTTGGTCGCCCCCTTCGCCGGGGCCGCGATCCTCGGTGCCTGGGACGGCAGACGCCTGGCCGCCAAGATCACCGGAAATGTGCTGCAGCGGACCTTCGCTGCCCTGCTGCTGGCTGTCGCCGCCTCCATGCTGATCGACGCACTCATATGAGCCGAGCCCCGTACGGCCGCCGGCGCCGGCCGCTCAGGCCAGCGACAGAAACAGCTTCTCCAGACGGGCGCGCATCTGCTCCCGGTCCTCCGGCGCGCCCATGTCCGCATCGGTCAGACAGCGCTGAAGACCGGTGGCGATGATCGCGAAACCCGCCTTGTCCAAGGCCCGGGAGGCGGCCGCCAGCTGCGTGACCACGTCCTCGCAGTCCCGCCCCTCCTCGATCATCCTGATCACACCGGCGATCTGGCCCTGCGCCCTGCGCAGCCGGTTGACCACCGTCTTCAGTTCCTCGGCCGCCATCGGCAGATCCACAGTCCACACTCCTTCGCGGGATACCCCCTTGGGTATCCTATCGAAGGGGTGACCACTGAAGAGCAAAGGAGAAATCCCCCGTGGCACCCACCGTCTCCCTCACCGCCGACCAGGCCCACGCCCGTCTCGCCGACCTGACCGTCATCGACGTACGCACCCCCGGCGAGTACGCCTCCGGCCATCTGCCCGGCGCCCACAACATCCCCCTGGACCACCTCGCTGCGGCCCTGCCCACCCTGAGGACCGTCGCCGGCCGTGGCGGCCTCCTCCTCGTGTGCGCCTCCGGCGCCCGCTCCGCCCAGGCCCGCGAGCACCTGGCCGAGTACGGCATCGCCGCCGCCGACCTGACCGGCGGCACCACCGCCTGGGTACAGCTCGGCCACGACGTCCAGCGCCCCGCCGGCACCCGCGCCGTCTGGGCGATGGAGCGTCAGGTCCGCCTCGCCGCCGGCTCCCTCGTCCTGGCCGGGCTGCTCACCGGCCGGCGCTGGCCCCGGGCCCGCCGGCTGTCCGTGGGCGTCGCCGGCGGCCTGGTCCTCTCCGCCCTCACCGACACCTGCGGCATGGCCAGGCTCCTGGCCAAACTCCCGCACAACCAGCCCAGGGCCACCGACCTCGACGCCACCCTCGCCGCCCTGGTCGACTGAGCCCGCCCGGCAGCGCGCCACCGGTGTCGGTCTCCGAAGTGGCCTGCACAGACCGCCGAAGTCGTCCGGGCCCAAGGGGTTCTGCCCCCCAACGGGCGTCGCTTCACACGTCAACCGGGAGTGTCGTGAAGTGCGCTGAGGAGACCCACCGTTGGCCGCCGTGGCCGGCGAGGGCCTCTATGAGTTCCGCCCGCTGCCGTTCCGTCATGGGGCCGAGGACGCACACCGGCACGCGCCGGCGAGCCGTGACCGTGTCCGACTGGGGATAGGGCCACCCTGCCGGGCGGAGCATGGTCGGCCTGCCGGCGCCGTGTTCCAGGTCGATGTGAATTCCGGTGCAGCGGTAGGGCGATGAGCCCTGGATCTCCTCGATACTGACGCGCCGGATCTGGCCCCATGGGATCTCTCGCCGTCCAGCGGCGCTGCCGGTTGCGATCCCCCGTGGATCGACGTGCAGCGCCCATCGGGATCTCGCCTTGCGCGCACCCGCATGCTTGGTGATCACGAACGTCCCCGTGAGCGCACTGGCAGTGGCCCCGAGCGCGATCAGCCCGCCCATGCCACCTCCGACCGACATGATGGCCAGCCAGCCATCCTGACCGGCGGTGGCTCCGGGCGTGACGAGCCCCAGATGGAGCGGGAAGTAGAAGCTGGCCACCGCGATCGCAGACGAGAGCAGTGCTGTGGTCCAGGAAGCCATCGTGCGCGGTCGGGCCGCATAGGCGGACAGCGGTTCCTGTCCGGTCCACGACATATCGAAGGAAGCGGGTGGCGCGGTGGGCGGCATCCGTACCGTCGTCTTCACCTGTGATGGAGCCGCCCGGCGCGCGAGTGACGTACGCATCGCACGGGCCATCCTGGTCAGAAGGACGGTGCGGGCTTCATGGCCCGATGGGGGTTCGGGCGCGGGAGCGCGGTCGAGTCGTCGTAGCGCCTGGGAGAGCTCGGCGGCATGCGAGTACCGCTGAGCGGGGTCCTTGTGCAGCAGGGTCAGCACGAGGTCGTCCCAGGCGGGTGGGGTGTCCGCGAACACCGAGCTGGGGGCGGGGGGTTCCTGGGTGAGGTGTGCCGTGAGGTAGCCCACGGTGTCGGGGGCCTGGAACGGCAGCCGGCCGGTGATCAGCTCGAACAGGAGGCAGCCGAGCGCGTACAGATCGCTGCACGGTTCGGCGAAACCCGAGTTGTCGCACCAACCGGTAACGGCCCCCGAGAAGTTGGTCTCGCACGGCTGCGCCTCCCCCGTTTCGAACATTTCTGTTCCTCCCGCCGGTGAACCAGCGCGATGGGGATCATGACGCGACCGCGTGGGCGACACACCCGTTATCCGGAAACCCGCCGAACGGCGGGGTGTTCGCCAGGACGGCCGCCCTGATCCGGAGTCAGCTTTCCCGCTCCGGCGCGTTCGATACCGCCCCGCGCCCGCCACCGCCCGACCAGCACCTGTCCTCCCGCTCGTGCGCTGACCGCTCGCCGCACTCGCCGCGGCGTACGGTCCGGAGCACCGGGCCGTGGACGGCGTGCACCCGACGCCGGCCGGTCACTCGGCACTCGCGTCGGCCTGGCTGCGCCTGGTCGCATGAACGTCGGCGCCACGGCTGGTCGCATGAACGTCGGCGCCACGGCGTGGGCCCGGTCGAGCTCGCCGACCGTCGCTCTCGCCCTCGCCGCGGTCCGGTCTGACGTGAGAGAAGACGGGATCGGTGTGAAACTGGGGACGGAAGGGGTGATCCCCTTGTCGGACCCACCGCACGCGTCCCCCGGTCCCGACACCGCCGTCGACGAGAATCGGCTGGAAGAGCTGATCATCGAGGCGCAGACGGCCCTGCCCTTCGAAATGCCCGCCCTGGCCAACCGGTGCGCCGCGGCCCTCGGCCTGGACTCCGCGCTGATCCACCTCGTCGATCTGCAACAACGGCTGCTCATCCCGCTCGACGAGTCCCTGGAAGCGCTGCCGGTGGATCGCTCCTTGGCCGGCTGGGCGTACCGTACGGTCTCCCCGCGGGTGGCCGAGGCCGACGACGGACTGATCGTCTGGATGCCGCTGGTCGACGGTGCGGAGCGGCTGGGCGTGCTGGAGGTGCGGACCGCCTCGCTCGACCGGGTACGGATGCGCCGGAGCCAGATCCTGGCCCATCTGTTCGCCATGCTGATCACCTCCAAGCGCGGCTACAGCGACTGGCTCGCCGCCCGCACCCGCACCGCGACCATGCAGTTGCCCGCCGAGATGCTGCGGGCCTTCCTGCCGCCCCACACCATCGGCAGCTGCAGGTGCGTCTCGACCGCGGTCCTGGAGCCGGCGTACGAGATCGCCGGCGACGCCTTCGACCACTCGGTGGTCAAGAACGTGCTGCACACCATGATCCTCGACGCCATGGGCCACGATCTGACCGCCGGGCTGACCACGTCGGTCGCCATGGCCGCGGCGCGCAACGCCCGCCGCGGCGGTGGCGACCCGGCCGACATCGTCGGCTCCGTCGACCAGGCGCTCGCCCAGTGGGTGCCCGACCAGTTCTGCACCGGCGTGCTGTGCCGGCTCGACGCCGAGACCGGGGTGCTGCACTGGGTCAATTGCGGTCACCCCCCACCGCTGCTGATCCGTGCCGAGCGGGTGCTCGCCGGGGCGCTGGACAGCCCCCCGCAGCCGCCGATCGGCCTGGCCGGCCCGCTCGCCCCGGCGGCCCGGAAGGTCCACGAGACGATGCTGGAACCGGGGGACTGCGTCCTGCTGTACACCGACGGTGTCGTGGAGGCCCGCGACGCGGACGGTGCGGAGTTCGGCCTCGACCGCTTCACCGACTTCATCATCCGCTCCAACGCCGCCGGTCAGCGCCCGGCCGAGGTGCTGCGGCTGCTCATCCACGCCATACTCGACTACCAGCGCAACCAACTGCGGGACGATGTGACCATCCTGCTCTTCGAATGGCGCCCGCAGCACCAGTGACGCGGTAGCGGTGTCCGGCGCAGCCGCCGCAGGTACCGGCGCGCCGACGTCGTCACGAGGCGTTGCGCGGGTGGTCGCGGAAGAAGCGGACCAAGTGGCGGACGACTGCTTCGGGTTGTTCCTCGGGGAGGTAGTGGCCGCTGCCGGAGACCTCGACGACTTCGAGGTCCGCGGCCTTGGGCGCAAGGACCGGTTCCACGATCGCGCGGCTGCCTGCACCACCGCCGAGCGCCAGCACGGGGGCGGTCAGCGGGGCGTACGCCTCGCCGTCGGCGATGTCCTGGGCCAGGGCCCGGTACCAGGCGTTGCCGGCGCGGATCGCCGCGTCGCCGGAGTAGGCGCGGGCGTACACCTCGCGGTCGTGGTCGGCGATGGCGGCCGGGTCTGCGGCGAGGTAGTCGATCATCCAGTCGACCAGCAGACGGCTACGGCCGGCCAGGAGGCGTTCGGGCAGGTCGGGGACCTGGTTGAAGGCGAACCACCACAGGAACCGGCCGGGGGCGGCGTGGATGTCGCCGTCGACTTGGTGGCGCCCGGGTACCGGCAGGAGGGAGTAGCCGAAGAACCGGTCGTCCGGCGGCGCTATGTCCAACAGGGCGACGCGACGCGTCACTTCGGGGTGGTTGGCGGCGAACGCGTACCCGACCATGCCCCCGATGTCATGCCCCGCGATATGCACGGCGTCGTATCCGAGGAGGTCGACCAGACCTCGGATGTCCGCGGCCATGGTCTTCTTGTCGTACCCGCCGACGGGTTTGTCCGAGCCGCCCATCCCGCGCAGGTCGACCGCGACGACCCGGAAGTGCTCGGCGAGCGCCGGCATGACCTTGTGGAACTGCCACCACGTCTGCGGCCACCCGCCCAACAGCAGCAGCGGATCGCCGTCGCCGCCCGCGACGTAGTGCAGGCGGACCCCATCGACCTCGGTGTGGGTGCTGACGAACTCGCCCTCCAGCGAACGCGCCAGCTCGGCGTCGGACAGCGTTCCGGACATGCGGCCTCCCGTGAAGTTCGAATGTACGAGAGATCCGTACAATAGTCGAAGCCGTGAGCGCTGTGCGGGGCCGCTTCGCCCGCACCGGAGCGCGCCGACGGCCGTTGTACGGATATGCCGTAGCCTCGGACCATGGCTCTGCTGCACCCGACCCGCGAACAGATCACGCTCGAAGACGTGCTGGCCGCGCTCGGCCACCCGGTGCGGATGACGATCGTCCGCGCTCTCGCCTCGGGGCAGGAGACGTACTGCGGCGCGATCGAGACCGGCGCTCCGAAGTCCACGCTGACCCACCACTGGCGGGTCCTGCGCGAAAGCGGCGTCATCCGTCTGCGTCACGAAGGCCGCAGAAACTACCTCACCCTGCGCGCCGACGATCTCGACGCACGCTTCCCCGGGCTCCTCACCGTCGTCTTCCAGGGCCCGAACGAACCATCCTGAACGGGCCGTTCAACCGCCTGGCAACAGGTCCCTCGCGTTCGGGTAGATTCGCCGAATGGAACCGTCTTCCCTTCTCCGTCATATGCGAGGTGAACTGGACGCCTTCCGGAACTGCCTCGACGGCGACCTGGCCGCGCCCGTCGAGCACTGCGGTGACTGGACGCTGCTCGACCTGGCCGAGCATGTGGGCAGTTCGAATCTCCGGGTGACCGCCGCCGTCGGCGAGCAGCGCGGCGATCAGGAACCCGCGGCGGCACCGCGCGAACGAGCCGCCCTCATACGGTGGTTCGACGATGCCTCGCAGGCCCTGTACGCGGCATTGGACACCGATCCGTCCACACCCGCCCGGACGTTCCATCCGCCGCACACCGTCGGGTTCTGGCAGCGGCGCCGCTGTATGGAGGCGCTGGTCCATCGCTGGGACGCCGAACTCGCCCTGGGCGCCTCCCCGGCACTCGACGCCGTGCTCGCGGGGGAGGGAGTGGCCGAGGTCCTGGACACGATGGCACCGCGGCAGATCGCCCGCGGCCGCACCCAGCCGCCCCGGGCCGCGCTGCGCCTGGAGGCCACCGACACGGGCGCATCGTGGACCTACGGCCCCGGCGCGCCGGTGGCCGCGCTGACCGCGCCTGCGGAATCCCTGCTGCTTCTGCTGTGGGGACGGATGCCGCTCGACGGCGGGGCGTTCGCCTGGGACGGCGATGAACGAGAGGGCCGTCGGATCCTGACGGGACCCTTGACCCCTTGACCCCTTGACCCCTTGACCCGTTGCCCCTTGACCTGATGACCCGGCCGACCCGGTCCCCTCCAGGAGAACATGGCATGACGAAAGTGCTGGACATCAATGCCCGCGGTAAGCGCGAGGCCATGCAGGCGCTCAGCCGCCTGGGGGAGTGAAGGCCCCGACACGGTCCGGCTCTGACGGGCCCGGCCGTGCTCACCGTGCTGCGGAATCGCCTCCGTCGTACGCGTCGCGGTGTTGGACGATCTCCGCCTGGTGGTCCTGCACCCATTGCACGACCTGGGTGACGGTGTCGCTCAACGACCGGCCCAGCGACGTGAGTTCGTACTCGACCCGAGGCGGCACCTCGGCGTAGGCCGTCCGCGTCACCAGGCCGTCACGGGTCAGCGCGCGCAGCGTCTGGCTCAGCATGCGCTGGGACACCCCGGCGATCCGCTCGTGGAGCGTCGTGAAGCGCAGCGGCCCATCGGCGAGTGCGGTGACGACCAGGACGGTCCACTTGTCCCCGACACGGGCGAGCACATCGCGTACGAGTTCAATGGTCGCCGCGCACTCGGAACTGACACCCGCGGCCTCCAGTTGCGTACGCAGCGCGACAGCCATGTGTGCGTTCCCTCCGAGTGCGTAGCTGACTTCAAAGTGCGTGAGCGCGAGGTCTTGATCGCAGTGGCCGCACCCCCGTTACATACGGATCGTAACCAACGGGCGTCCGCCCGATCCGCCGCGATGCCATGCGAGGGAAACATGACCCGGGGAGCCGCTGTACCGGATTCGGCCGCTGAGGGGCCCGTCGATGACGCGGCCCCGGGGGTGCGGCACGACACCTTCATCGTGGAGTCCCAGGTGGCCGCAACCCCGGGCACGGTCTTCGAGGCATTCGCCGACACTCCGGCGCGGCGCCGGTGGTTCAGGCTGCCGGGCCACCAGGTGTCGTACGACCACGACTTCACGGTGCACGGGGGCGAGAGCGCAACGAGCGTCTTCACGGTTGCGGGCGCCGCGCCGGAGCGGCTCGCCTACGCGTCCCGGTACCTCGACATCGTGGCGGGGGCGCGGATCGTCTACACCTACACCTCACGCGTGGACGACATCCCGCGATGGGCCTCGCTGGTGACCGTCGAACTGCACCCGCAGGCCGGCGGCACCCATCTGCGGTGGACCGAGCAAGCGGCCTTCCTGACCCCGTCCGCGGAGCCGGAACACGACCTTCCCCACCTGCGTGGTGCCACCCGCCTGCGATTGAACGGTCTCGCGGCGGCGTGCTAGCCGCCGCGATCGACCGCCCCGACATCGCCGGTGTGCAGCTGGTGGTGCCGTGGAAGGCGCTCGAAAGGAAGCAGGACCAGTACGACTTCTCGTCGATCGACCAGGCGCTGAAGTATCTGCGGGCCCGCCACAAGAAGCTGTTCATCCAGGTCCAGGACCGCTTCTTCGTGGCGCCGAGCAGGCTCCCGGGCTATCTGCTGTCCGACCCGAAGTACAAGGGAGGCGCGGCCCCGACGAAGAACGAGAGCGGCCTCGGCCCCGGCCGGCCCGGTACCGTCGCGGCGCAGTGGAATCCGGAGGTGCGGGGCCGCTTCCAGCATCTGCTGAAGGCGCTGGCGCAGCGGTTCGACGGCCGCCTCGCGGGGGTGAACCTCCCGGAGACCGCCACCGAGGTGGACAGGGAAAAGGACCACACCGGATACAGCGACGACGCCTACTTCTCCGCCGAGCTCGCCAATATGGCCTACGGCAAGAAGGTCTTCGCCAAGACGCCGTTCATCCAGTACGTCAACTTCTGGCCGGGCGAGTGGAACAACAGCCGCAACTATATGCAGCGCACCTTCGAGTTCGCCGCGTCGCACGGAATCGGCCTGGGCGGGCCCGACATCCTGCCGGACCGCCCGGCGCAGATGCAGAACTCGTACCCGTTCTTCAACAAATACCGCGGGAAGCTGCCTCTCGTGGCCATGGCCGTGCAGGAGCCCGACTTCCAGTACAAGAGCCCCAGGACGAAGAAGCCGTACACCCGGAAGGAGTTCATCGACTTCGGTAGGAACACCCTCGGCGTCGACGCCATCTTCTGGGCCACCAGCGCACCCTGGCTCCACCAACCGGCGACGCGATAGCGCAACGGCAGCCAGAACTGCTGGAGAGCGTGCTCGGTGCGGGCACGCTGCTCTCAGAAGCTGCGTCACCCCTCCGAAGCGTCGGAGCGCCGGCGCAGTGTCGCGGTGGCGAGGTCCAGGAATTCCCTTAAGCCGAGCTCAGCATCGAGGAGAGCGTTCCCGGGGTGGCGGAGACGATCGAGCGACACCAGGGGAAGCCTGGTCTCCACTTTCTTGATTACGAGGGGCAGGTCGTCCCCTGGTAGACCCGGGGTCCACCGCGAACACCCCTCTTCCGAAAGGGCGCCCCGCATGGGTGCGTTCGCACCGGTGCGGGGCCCTGTCGATCCAGTGGGAGAGTCAGTTCCCCTCGATTTCGAAGCTGCGCAGCAGATCGGCGGCAACGCTCACGGCGATGGTCGCGGGTTCCTTGCCGGTGATGTCGGCCAGCCCGATCGGGGTCTTGATCCGATCGATGGTGGCCTCGTCGTGACCGCCCTCGGTGGCGAGGCGTTTGCGGAACCGCGCCCACTTGGCCGCCGATCCGATCAGCCCGATGAAGCCGAGATGGGTGGTGCGCAGGGCGGCGTCGCACAGAGCGGCGTCCTCGGCGTGATCGTGGGTCATGATCAGGATGTGGGTGCCGCGCGGCAAGTCCGCCAGCACCTCCTCGGGCAGCAGCGGCGTGTGATGCACATGCACCTGCGCCACCGCGTCCGCCAGTACGTCGAGCCGCTCCTTGGTCAGGATGTCGGAGCGGCTGTCGATCAGGTGGAGGTCGAGGTCCTGACGTGCCAGGATGCGCGCCAGCTCCAGCCCGATGTGCCCGACGCCGAAGATCGCCACGGCCCTTGGGACGGGCAGCGGTTCGAGCAGCACCGAGACCGTGCCGCCGCAGCACTGCACGCCGTGCTGGTTGGTCACCTTGTCGTTGAGGGCGAAGTCGATCAGCTCCGGCTCCGGCTGGGACGCGGCGATCATGTCCCGGGCCCGATCGATCGCGACCGCCTCGACATTGCCCCCGCCGATCGAGCCCCATGTCTCGGTCTGCCCCACCACGAGTTTCGCACCGGCGTCGCGCGGGGCATGGCCGCGCACGGTCGCGACGGTCACCAGCACGCCGGGCTCCCGGCGTGCTCGCAACCGTGCCGCCGCGGTGAGCCACGTCATGTCAGGCACCGCTCAACGCGTCTGCGTCGCTTCGGATCCCGCCGGCGGCGGCGTGCTCGCTGCCGCTGTGGTCGTGGGCGGAGAACCCATTACCGGCGAACCTGTTGGCGGCGTGACCGTTCCGCGAGACATCGCCCTGGCGAGCCGCCTGGATCGCCCAGTACACCGCTTCCGGCGTGGCGGGCGAGGCCAATTCGACGCTGATCCCGCTCGGCCCGAACGCGGAGGCTGCCTGCCGCAGGGCTTCTCGCACCGAGAACGCCAGCATCAGCGGAGGTTCGCCCACCGCCTTGGATCCGTATACCGCGCCCTCTTCAGTGGCGTTCTGAAGAAGCGTGACGTGGAACTCCTCCGGCATCTCCGAGAAGCTCGGCAGTTTGTAGGTGCTCGCGGCCTGGGTCAGCAGCCGACCGCGGTTCGGTCCGTCGCTCGCGTCCCAGCGCAGGTCCTCAAGCGTCAGCCAGCCGGCGCCCTGCACGAAACCGCCCTCGACCTGACCGATGTCGATCATCGGGGACAGGCTGTCGCCGACATCGTGCACGATGTCCACCCGCCGGATGCGGTAGGCGCCGGTGAAGCCGTCCACCTCCACCTCGGCTGCGGCGGCGCCGTAGGCGAAGTACTTGAACGGCGAGCCCCGGAACGTCTTGGCGTCCCAGTGCAGCCCCTCGGTCCGGTAGAAGCCGGCCGCCGACAACTGAACGCGCTGGAAGTACGCGATGCGCACAAGGTCGTCCCAGGCCAGTTCCCTGTCGTTGCCCAGGGCGCGCGCGACGCCCTCGACGATGCGCACATCCGAGGCATGCGAACCCAACTGGGTGGCAGCCACCTGTAGCAGCCGCTCGCGCAACTGCTCGCAGGCGTTCTTCACCGCCGCACCGTTGAGATCCGCCCCGGCACTGGCGGCGGTGGCACTGGTGTTGGGGACCTTGTCGGTTCGCGTCGGGGCCAGCCGTACCTTGTGCAGGGGGATGCCCAGCGTGGTCGCGGCCACCTGCAGCATCTTGGTGTGCAGGCCCTGGCCCATCTCGGTGCCGCCGTGGTTGATCAGGACCGAGCCGTCCTTGTAGATCAGCACCAGCGCGCCGCCCTGGTTGAAGGCGGTGAGGTTGAACGAGATGCCGAACTTGATGCCGGTGATCGCAAGGGCCCGCTTGCTGTGCGGGTGCGCGGCGTTGAAGGCGGCGATCTCGCGCTTGCGGTCGGCGATGCCGGCGTTGTCCTGAACCTGCTGCCAGACGGTGGAGATCCGCTCGGGGTGGGCGACCGGCTGTCCGTACGGCGTGTACTGGCCCTGCCGGTAGAAGTTGCGCTCCCGCAGCTCCATCGGATCCAGGCCGAGCAGCGGCGCGCACCGACCCATGATGTCCTCGATGACCAGCATGCCCTGCGGTCCGCCGAAGCCGCGGAAGGCGGTGTTGGAGACCTTGTGGGTCTTGGCGATGCGACCGGCGATGCGCGCGTGGGGGATCCAGTAGGTGTTGTCGATATGGCACAGCGCGCGGGCCACCACCGGCTCGGAGAGGTCCAGGCTCCAGCCGCCGTCCGCGGTCAAGGTGGCATCCAGGGCCTGGATACGGCCGTCGGCGTCGAAGCCGATCTTCCACGTGGCGTGGAACCCGTGCCGCTTACCGGACATGGTCAGGTCCTGCGTCCGGTTGAGCCGCAGCCGGACCGGTCGGCCGGTCAGCTTGGCGCCGAGCGCGGCGACGGCCGCGAAACCGTGCGGCTGCATCTCCTTGCCGCCGAAGCCGCCACCCATCCGCAGACACTGCACGGTCACCTCGTGGCTGTGCAGTCCGAGCACATGCGCGACGATTTCCTGCGTCTCCGAAGGATGCTGGGTGCTGCTCTGGACGAACACCTGCTCGGCCTCGTCGACATAGGCCAGCGCCGCGTGCGTCTCCAGGTAGAAGTGTTCCTGATCCGAGAACTGCAACTCGCCGGTGAACACATGGGCGGAGTCGGCGAAGCCGGCGTCGACGTCGCCGGTCAGCATCACGGGCCGAGCGCCGTGAAAGCTGTCGGCCGCGATCGCGTCCTGCAGTGTGACCAGGGAGGGAAGGTCGTCGAGCGCCACCTCGACGGCCGCCGCACCGAGCCGGGCCGCCTCCAGGGTCTCGCCGAGCACCCAGGCGACCGCGTGGCCGTGGAACATGACCTCGTCGGGGAACAGCGGTTCGTCATGCTTCATCCCGGCATCGTTGACGCCGGGGACATCGGCACCGGTCAGTACGCGCACCACACCGGGCACGGCGAGCGCGGGCTCGGTGCGTATGGCGGTGATCCGGCCGTGCGCCTTCAGCACCTGGACCGGGTAGGCGTGCAGCACGTCCTTGGTGCGATGGACCAGGTCGTCGGTGTAGAGCGCGGCGCCTGTGACGTGCAGGTTTGCGCTCTCGTGCGGCATCGGGACACCGACGACGGGCCTTTCAGGACGCTCGGACAACTGGCTCATGACGGCACCGCCTCGGTGGTCTCGGCGTACAGCTTCAGCAGGCTCTGGCCGAGCATCGCGGAGCGGTACTCGGCGCTGGCACGGTGATCGTTCATCGGCGTGCCCTGGGACCGCAGGACCTCGGCCGCCGCCTCGACGGTCTGTGCCGCCCATGGCTTGCCCTCCAGGGCCGCCTCGGCGGCGAGGGCGCGGACCGGGGTGGCGGCCACACCGCCCAGGCCGATGCGTGCCCTGCGGACGATGCCGTCCTCGATGTCGAGCGCGAAGGCGACCGCCACGCTGGAGATGTCGTCGAAGCGCCGCTTGGCGATCTTGTGGAAGGCCACGACCGGCGACAGCGGCAGCGGGATGCGCACCGCGCGGATCAGCTCGCCGGGACGGCGCACGCTCTGACGGTAGCCGGTGAAGTACTCCGCCAGCGGGACCTCGCGCTCACCGTCGGCGTCGGCGAGCACCACCGACGCCTCCAGCGCGAGCAGCGCCGGTGGGCTGTCACCGATGGGGGAGCCGGTACCCAGGTTGCCGCCGAGCGTCGCCCCGTTGCGAATGAGCCGGGACGCGAACTGCGGAAACAGCTCTGCCAGCAGCGGGATGTCACCGTCGAGGCGGCGTTCGATCTCGGTGAGCGTCAGCGCCGCCCCGATCTCGATGTGGTCCGATGCGATGCGCAGCCCCCGCAGTTCGGCCAGCCGGTCGATGGCGACCACGCAATCCGCCCGGCGGGAGCGGATGTTCACCTCGACGCCCCAGTCGGTGGAGCCGGCGACCACCACCGCGTCGGGTCGCTCGCGCAGCACCCGCAGCGTTTCGGGCAGGGTGCTCTTGCGCAGGAACACCCTGTCGCCCCAGGTGTATTCGGTAGCGACCGGTGCGGGCGGGGACTGCTCGCGGCGCTGCGCCAGCGGGTCCGCTTCGGTGGGCGTACCGACGGCGAACGCGGCATCGCGGATCGGGCGATAGCCGGTGCAGCGGCACAGGTTTCCGCTCAGCGCATGCAGATCGAAACCGTTCGGCCCGTGCTCGGCGTCGGTGCTGTGGGCCGAGTCCGAGCCTGAGCCCGAGTGCGCGTCCGAGCCCGGTTCCGAGTCTGTGTGCGCGCAGCGGTCGGGCCGGTAGTACTCGGCGGCCATGCTGCAGATGAATCCCGGTGTGCAGTAGCCGCACTGGGAGCCGCCGCGGACCGCCATCTCCTCCTGCACCGGGTGCAGGCTGGGTGGCTTGCCGGGTCCGGCGTCGGTGGCCAGGCCCTCGGAGGTGATGATCTCCTGGCCGTCGAGCGCCGCGGCCGGGACCAGGCAGGCGTTGACCGCTACCCAGTCGGTGGGCTTGTTCACTCCGGGACGGGCCACCAGGACCGAACAGGCGCCGCATTCACCCTCGGCACAGCCCTCCTTGGTACCGGTGAGGCCACGCTCGCGCAGGAAATCCAGCGCAGTGGTGTGGGCCGCAGCCGGTGAAAGCGGTGTTTTCTTCCCGTTGACCGTGATCCGCACTTCTACCATGACGGGCCTTCATTCCGGTACGCGATCGGTCGGTTCATGATGTTCGCCAATTTCGGGCCGCTTTCTGTGTTCAGAGGCGCTACGTGCGAGGGACGGGCGCAAGGGCACGCGAGTGCGACGTGCCGGAAGGTGTGACGAGAAATCCGGAATGTGCCATCGGACGGGCACATCAGAACGGCGTGCTCAGCAGCCGTGCGCGATCCGACCCGGAACCCAGACCGTGCACTGGGCGAGGCGACCGAGATCGGAGCTGGTGTACATCCGCCGGTCGCCTCCTTTCGGGAATCATGGATCGAGTTCTCACGCAAAGTAGTGGCTGGGGCCACCGAGATCAAGAGGTTGCCCGTCCTCAGGGAGGTCGCCGGCGCGTTGCCGGAGCACGACGGGGGTACTGGCGCCCGGCTCGGCGCTCGGGGTGACCCGCTCCCGGTGCGTACCGGCTCGTGGGGGAGCCGAGCGCGGCCGTGCGGGGGCCCGGATCTCGCCCCATGCTGGAGATGAGGGGGACGAGGCGACGGAGGAAGTGGTGAGGATGCGGACCGTTGTGGACCTCACGCGCTGCCAGGGCTACGCACAGTGCGTGTTCCTCGCGCCGGAAGTGTTCCAGCTGCACGGGGAGGAGGGGCTGCTGTACGCCCCCGCCGTCCCCGACGACCAGGTCGAGCGCGTACGGCAGGCCGCGGCGGCATGCCCGGTACAGGCGATTCTCCTTGGCGAGGAGGTGAAGGCCGGTGTCCGGTGACCTCAGAGACGGCCATATCGTCATCGTCGGCGCGTCGCTGGCCGGGCTGAGGGCCGCGGAGGCGCTGCGCACGGAGGGCTTCACCGGCTCACTGACCGTGGTCGGGGACGAGCCCCACCCGCCCTACGACCGGCCGCCGCTGTCCAAACAGGTCCTCCTCGGCCAGGCGGCGGCGGACACCACCGCGCTGCCGATGCGGCGGGACCCCGACGCGGACTGGCGCCTGGGGATACGTGCCACGGGGCTGGACCCCCTCGGGAAGCGGGTCGTACTGGACAACGGCGAGTCGCTGCCCTTCGACCGGGTGCTGATCGCCACCGGGACCCGCGCGCGGCCCTGGCCCAACCCGGAGGAGGCCGCCCTGGACGGGGTGTTCACGCTGCGCACCCGGGACGAAGCCGGGAGCCTGGCCGAGCGAATGGCGGCCGGGCCGCAGCGGGTGCTGGTGATCGGTGCCGGATTCACCGGCTCGGAGATCGCCTCGGCCTGCCGGGAACGAGGACTGGAGGTCACGGTCGCCGAACGCGGCCCCGCACCCCTGGTGGGCGCGCTCGGCGGCACCCTGTCGAGACTCGCGGCCGTCATGCACCGCAGCCACGGCGTGGACCTGCGCTGCGGGGTGACGGTCACCGCCCTGCGCGGGGACGGGAACGGCCGGTTCACCGGTGCGGACCTGTCCGACGGCAGTCGCGTCGACGCGGACCTGTGCGTCGTGGCGCTGGGAGCCGTCCGCAACGTGGAGTGGCTCGCGGAATCCGGGCTGGCCGCGGGACCGCGCGGAATCGCCTGCGACGCCGGCTGCCGGGCCTTCAACATGTACGGGATCGTCACCGATGACGTCTTCGTGGCCGGCGACGTCTCCCGCTTCCCCCACCCGCTTTTCGGGTACCAGATGCTCGCCCTGGAGCACTGGGGCAACGCGGTCGCACAGGCCGAGGTGGCGGCGCACAACATGGTCAATCCGGGGCCGATGCAGCGCCCGCACCTCGCCATCCCGACCTTCTGGTCGACCCAGTTCGGATTCAACATCAAGTCGGTGGGGGTGCCCACCTACTCCGACCACGTGGTCATCGCCCAGGGCTCACTGGAGGCGCGCCGGCTGGCGATGGTCTACGGCTACGAGGGGCGGGTCACCGCCGCGGTCACCGTCGACATGGCCAAGTCGCTCGACTACTACCGGTACCTGATCGAGACGGCCGCTCCGTTCCCGCCCCCGTCCGGTGCGGCGGACCGCGCGATCGCGGCCGACGTCCCGATTCCGTCCGCCGTGCCTGATCCGAAGGGCCTGTCCCACGGCCCCACCGTGGCGCTCACCGGTTATCTGCCGGACCGCCGGC
Organism: Streptomyces sp. NPDC026575; assembly: GCF_055567415.1. NCBI lineage: Bacteria > Bacillati > Actinomycetota > Actinomycetes > Kitasatosporales > Streptomycetaceae > Streptomyces > Streptomyces sp. NPDC026575. Next base: position 3,265 of record NZ_JBVHQM010000005.1, on the reverse strand, counting down.
TGACCGTGGTGCAGCCCACCGGCTGAGCCACGTCCCGCCCAACCACGAGGAGCCACCATGGACTCCGACACCTTGCTGGCACGGATCACCGACTACGCCAGCCGCCCCAATCCCTACCCGCTGTACGCGGAACTCCGTGAGGCCGGTCCCGTGGTGCGGCAGGCGGACGGCAGCTTTCTGATCGGCACCTACCACGAGATCGCCGCCCTGCTCCACGACCCGCGGATGAGCGCCGATCCACGCTCGCGTGGCGAGACGATGCGCAAACCGCCGTTCCTCCGGCTCGACGACCCCGAACACCACAGGCTGCGCACCCTGGCCATGCGGCCGTTCGGCCCGCCGCACAGCCCGGGTCGGGTCGATGCCATGCGCGGCGAGATCGCCCGGCTCACCGACGAACTGATGGGGGCCTTCCAGACAGGGCGCCAGGTCGACATCGTCGACGATTTCGCCTACCCGCTGCCCGTCACTGTCATCTGCCGGCTGCTCGGCGTGCCCCGGCAGGACGAGGCACAGTTGCAGGAATGGTCCAACGCCCTGGTCGCAGCCGCCGACGTGCGGCCGGACGAGGACCCCACCGAGCGGGTCCGGGCGGGCAACCAGGCGCGGACCGAGATGGGCGGATACCTGGTCGACCTCGCCGAGCAGCGCCGTGGCCACCCGACCGACGACATGCTCTCCGCCTTCGTCAACGAACCGGATCCTGCTCTGCGGCTCACCCAGGAGGAACTCGCGGAAACCGCCATCCTGCTCTTCATCGCGGGACACGAGACCACGGTCAACCTCATCACCAACGGGGTGCTCACCCTGCTGCGCCACCCCGAGCAGTTGGACCACCTGCGACGTGATCCCGACCTGCTGCCGCGCGTGGTGGAGGAACTGCTGCGCTACGAACCTCCGGTCCACATCCGGGAGCGCATCCCCCACGCCGACATCGACGTCATCGGCACCACGATTCCCCAAGGCACCTCCGTCGTACTCGTGTTGGCCTCGGGAAACCGCGACCCCATGCGGTTCCACGAGCCCGATCGGTTCGATCCCACCCGCCCGGACAACGAGCACTTCGGCTTCGGCAGCGGTATCCACCTGTGCTACGGCGCACCCCTCGCCCGCATCGAAGCCCAGTCCGCGCTCGGTGCGTTGATCCCGTACCTCGATACGGCCCGCCTGGTCCAGGACCCGCCCCCCTACCGGCAGAACGCCATGCTCCGCGGACCCCGCCACCTGGCCGTCCGCCTCTGAGGCTCCGGGACCGCGCGCAGCACCTTCGAGGCCCTGCGCCGGGCGGACGGATCAGCGACGGGAGGCGGTGACGGGTACGAGGGGAGCGGTCAGGCGGTCGGCGCCGGGCGGGACGGGAACCCTTGCGAAGATCGCGTCCTGCTGCTCCTGGAGCTCCTTGGCGCGCTCGGGTGTCGTGCTGGGCAGCCGCTGCTCCTCGTACAGCTTGTGCGTCTCCTCCTGTGCCCACTTGCTGGTCGGCGTGTGGAACTGGATCTCGAACGGATGCCCGGAACGCGGTGCGCGCCAGCCGGTGTTGAGCCCCTTGTAGCCCTTCCCGCTGTTCCAGCGGTTGGTCCACTTGGTGCTGTTGTTGCCCCAGGCCGCGAGAGTGCGCGAGGCGATGGTGACACCGACGCGGTAGCGGCGGTCGGGCCACTGCAGCGTGTAGCGCACCGAGTCGCTGATCCTCGCCAGGGCCTCGCCGACGGGCTGGCCCGGGTTCTCCTTCATCGAGGTGGCGACCTTGCGCTTGAGCGAATCCGGGGACTTCAGACGGCGGTCGAAGCCGATGACCTCGGCGGCGCTGAGTGCCGCGGCCGCCCGCACCTGCGGGCTGATGGACCGCTCCGCCTTCTTGGCCTGCTTCAGATAGGCGTCCACACGCGCGTTGTCGGCAGGGTCCAACGACAGTCCGCCCTCACCCTGCCAACCTCCGTCCTCGGTGGCCGACCGGATACTGGGGTGGACCCTGCTGTCCTGCGCTGACGCGGTCTGCGCCCCGTTCGCCAGGCCCATCCCCACAATGGCGCTCAGAGCCAGCGCGGTGACGACCCGGGACACCTTGGCTGTGATCCTCATCGTCTGCTGCGTCCTTCCTGGAAACGGCACCTGTACGGCTGCCACGTGATCCGGAAAGGATCCTGGCTCTTCCAGGGCGGAGTGATGCCGCGCCCCGCGCAGAGTGTCTTGAATGCGCGATTATTCACCCGACTGGGGGCGCAGAGCCTGGTGTCCCACGCATCGTTCGTGCGCGGGACACCAGGCTCTCCTCGTTCAGTTACTGCCGGTGGCCGAGGCCCCGGTCAGCGGCCGCTCCGGGCCGGCAGTTGGCCGCAGTCGCCGCCGGCGCACTTGCTCAGCCAGTCGGCGAAGTCGGCGTCGTACTTGGTGCCGATGGTGTCGCGGAGCAGGCTGTGGGCGGCGTCGTACTCGCCTGCGCGGTAGTGGCCGAGCAGCGTGGTCACGTCCTCGGGGTGCGACTGGAGCATGTATCGGACGCCCAGGTAGCCCCACTGGTAGATACGGGTGGTGTCGGCGTTGTCGTAGGTGGTCTCGAAGAGCTGGCTGAGTTTGTAGGTGTTCTTGCCCGCTTCCTCGATCGCCCGGTCGTAGGTGACGCCGCGGTACGTGTAGGAGACGTACTCGGCGAAGCCCTCGACCCACATCACGGTCGGGGTGGTCTGCCCGGCCGCGAAGTCGCCGTGCATGTCGAAGCGGCCGTCGAGGTAGTGGGTGTACTCGTGGTTGAGGTTCCAGATCTGGAAGGCGCCGTCCTGGGCCGGCTGCTCGTAGGCGATGAACCGCGGCTGGTTGCCCTCGGCGGCCGGGTCGCCCTCCAGGTACATGCCGCCGTTGTTGGTGTCGATACCGAACACGACACCGGCGTAGGTCTTGTAGTCGGTACTGGAGTTGAAGGCGACGATCTCGATGTTGGTGTTGTTGTCGTCCTTGACCGGACCGTTGTCCTTGACGATGCCGTGGAAGACCGGGTCCTGCTTGAGGATGCTGTCGCAGGTGGCCGAGAGCTCGGCCTCGGTCAGCTCCTGCGCGAGGATCTTCGCGCTCGGACCGCATTCGTGCTTGATCTTCAGCACGGCGTCGCGCACGCGGTTTTGCAGGTCGCAGGTGTCGTAGTCGGCGCAGTTCGCCTTGTCGAACTGGTCCGTCATCTCGGCGAGGCCGACCCAGAGCGGCGCGGTGCGCCCGGTGATCTTGCTCCGGCCGAGCAGTTCCTTGACCAGCGGCTTGACGGTGTCCTTGA